>NZ_KV828426.1:0-96253 GCF_001836405.1 Pseudomonas sp. HMSC057H01
ATCGCACCGAGACCGTGGACAACAACGAGACCATCACCGTGCATGCCAACCGCAGCAAGACGGTCGACCGCAACGAGACGGTCAGGATCGGCATGAACAAGACGGAAACCATCCTCATGGCCTCGTTGCAGAACGTCGGCATGGGGCGCATGGAAAACGTCGGGCTCGGCTACAGCCTGAACGTCGGCATGATGATGAACACCGTGGTCGGGCTGAACCAGAGCACCCAGGTGATGAAGAAGAAGACCTTGTCGGTGGGCGATAGCTACGAAGTGAGCGTGGGCGGCAGCGACGATGGCTCTAAGATCACCCTGGACGGTCAGAGCATCACCCTCGGCAGCCAGCGCATCGAGCTGACCGCCGACCGCGAGATCCTCTTGCGCTGCGGCCAGAGCACGATCCGCCTGACGCCGGGGGAGATCGAGATCCTCTCGCCCAATGTCGATATCAACTGTTGAGCGGCGGGCGGATGTCCTGTCGCGGCTTTTCCCAAGGAAGGATGGATAGATGAGCGGCCTACCGGTTTCCCATGTCGGCGAGAAAGTCTCGGGAGGGGTTATCTCCACCGGCTCGCCCACCGTGCACGTCGGCAGCAGCGCGGTCGGCCTGGCCGACCGGGTGTCCGCCTGCGTGCCGTTGGTGGGCAAGCCGGTCAACCCGATGCTCGGCAGCAAGCTGCTGCCGGAAGAGGTCGATTTCGCCCTGGCGGCGCCGGACACCTTCACCTTCGCCCGTGGCTACCTGTCGAGCAACCCCCGTATCGGCCGGCTCGGCCGGGGCTGGTGGCTGCCGGGCGAGAGCATGCACCTGGAACTGAGCGAAGACGCCTGCGTGCTGGTCGACGCCCAGGGCCGCCGGATCGGCTTTCCTGCGCTGGCTCCCGGCGCCCAGCATTATTCCGGCAGCGAGGAGCTGTGGCTGCGCCGCGGCGGTTCGAGCGGCGGCGAAGCGCAGGCCTGGCGCGGGCGCTGGGCGGCGGTGCCGGCCGAACTGCAGACGCAGGAGGGCTCCGTGCTGGTGCTGTCCGGCCACAGCTACCTGCATTTCCAGCGTTGCCCCGACGGTATCTGGCGCCTGCAGGCCAGCTTCGGCCGCGCCGGCTACCGCACCGAGTTCCGCTGGAGCGGACGTGGCCTGCTCACCGGCGTGCGCGACAGCGCCGGGCGCAGCTATGCGCTGGTCTACCAGCAAGCCTGCGAGCCGAGCGAGGGCGACGACGGCCTGCGTCTGTTCGGCGTGATCCTGGCCAGCCACGACGGACCGCCTCCGGACTACATCGATCCGCAGAGCCCGGGGCTCGACTGGCTGGTGCGCTACCAGTTCAGCGACAGCGGCGATCTGATCGCCGTGCGCGACCGTCTTGGCCAGGTGGTCCGGGTATTCGCCTGGCGCGAGCACATGCTGGTCGCCCACGGCGAACCGGGCGGGCTGGAGGTTCGCTACGAGTGGGATGTCCATGCTCCGCACGGGCGGGTCGTGAAGCAGATCGAGGCGGGCGGCCTGACCCGTACCTTCCGCTACCTGCGCGATGCCACCGAGGTCAGCGACAGCCTCGGCCGCGTCGAACGCTACGAGTTCGCCGGCGAGGGCGGGCAGCGGCGCTGGACCGCGCTGGTCAGGGCCGACGGCAGCCGTAGCGAGTTCGACTACGACCTGTTCGGCCGCCTGGTCGCCATGCGCGATCCGCTGGGACGGGAGACGCGGCGCCGGCGCGATGGCCAGGGGCGGATGCTCGAGGAGGAGTCGCCGGGCAAGGCGCGCTATCGCAAGCGCGTCGACGAAGAGACCGGGCTGCTGGTCGAGCTGGAGGACGCGATGCAGCGCCGCTGGACCTTCGAGCGCGACGAACGGGGCAATGCGACGACGGTGCGCGGCCCGGCCGGCAGCACCCGCTACGCCTACGAAGACCCGCGCCTGCCCGACCGGCCGACGCGAATCGTCGACCCGCGCGGCGGCGAGCGGCGCCTGGAGTGGAACCGCTTCGGCCTGTTGGCCGCGTTGACCGATTGTTCCGGCCAGGTCTGGCGTTACGACTACGACAACGAAGGACGTTTGGTCGCCAGCAGCGACCCGCTGGGACAACTGACCCGGCGCCGCTACGACCCGCTGGGGCAACTGATCGGCCTGGAATTGGCCGACGGCAGCGCCCTGAGCTATGAATACGACGCCCTTGGGCGGCAGATCCGTATCGCCGATGCCAAGGGGCACGCCACGCTGTTTTCCTGGGGGCACGGCGATCTGCTGGCGCGGGTTTCCGACGCCGGCGGCGGCGAATTGTCCTACCTGCACGACGAAGCCGGCAGGCTGGTCGCCCTGACCAACGAGAACGGCGTCCAGGCGCAGTTCCGCTACGACCTGCTGGACCGTCTGGTGGAAGAGACCGGCTTCGACGGTCGTCGCCAACGCTATCGCTACAACGCCGCTGACGAACTGATCGCCCGCGAGGATGCCGACGGTCGCGAGACCACCTATGCCTACGACCGCGACGGCCGCCTGGCGAGCATCCGGGTTCCCGCCACCGAGCACGCACCGGCCCTGGTCGAGCGTTACCGCTGGTTGGCCGACGGCCGCCTGGCCAGCGCCGGCGGGGCGGATTGCGAGGTGCGCTACACGTACGACGAGGTCGGTAACCTGCGCCTGGAAAGCCAGGTACATGCCGACGGTTGGGTCTACAGCGTCGAGCACAGCCACGACGCGCTAGGCGTGCGCCAGACCAGCCGCTACGGCGACGCGCCGCCGGTCGCCTGGCTGACCTATGGCCCGGGTCATCTGCACGGCGCGCTGGTCGGTGCGGTCGAGCTGGCCTTCGAGCGCGATGCCCTGCACCGCGAGGTGCGTCGCGACGCCCGCCGCGACGGGCAGGATGACGCGTTGTTCACCCAGGAGCGCCAGCACGCGCCGCTGGGACGCCTGCAGCGCAGCCGCCTGCGTCTGGCCGGCGGTTTCGACTGGCAGCGCGGCTATCGCTACGACGGACTTGGACAACTGGTCGGCATCGACGACAACCAGTATCCGTCGGTGCGCTACGAATACGACCTCGGCGGTCGCCTGCTGGCCAGCCGGCGCGCTGGCGCGGCGGCCAGCACCTACCGCTACGACGCCGCCGGCAACCGCCTGGAGGGCGTCGGCGAGTACGCGCGCGAGGACGCTCGCCAGGCATTCGCCGAGAACGAACTGTACCGCTCCGGTTTCAGTCGCTCCGAGACGCGCGCGAGCCAGGCCGGCGAAGGCCCGGCGCGCTGGGCCGGCAACCGCGTGGAGAGGATCGCCGGCAACCGCTATCGCTTCGATGCGCTGGGCAACCTGGTCGAGCGTATCGGCGCCGACGGCGAGCGCCTGCGCCTGGCCTACGACGGCGCGCAGCGCCTGGTCCATCTGACGCGCGATTACGCCGACGGCACGCGGCTGGAGGCGCGCTACCGCTACGACGCGCTGTCGCGACGGATCGCCAAGGTGGTGCTGCGCGACGGTGTCGAGCAGCAGGTGCGCTTCGGCTGGGACGGCGATCGCCAATGCGCCGAAGCCTTTGCGCGGGAACTGCGCACCACCGTTCACGAACCGGGCGGTTTCGTCCCGTTGCTGCGCCTGGAGCAGGCCTGCGAGCCCGATCCCCCGGAGCTGCTGCAACTGCGCCAGGCGTTCGCCGCCGAAGGCCAGCCGCTGCCGGCGCAATGCGTGCCGGCGCTGGGCGAGGCGCGGATCGCTTTCTTCCACACCGATCACCTCGGTACCCCCCTGCAGCTGAGCGACGAACGTGGCCAACTGCGTTGGCAGGGCGTTCCGGACGACTGGCGGGCGGTAGCGCCGGAACGACAGCCGGGTGCGCAGCCGATCCGCTTCCAGGGGCAGTACCACGATGAGGAAAGCGGCCTCTACTACAACCGCTACCGTTACTACCTGCCGGAAGCCGGGCGCTATGCCAGCCAGGACCCGCTCGGCCTGGGCGGTGGCCCCAACCCCTATGCCTACGCGCTGAACGCGCCCACGCTGGCCTACGATCCCACCGGCCTGATCATCCCGCTGGTGGTGATCGGCGCCTTCGCCGCCCGCGCCGCGATCGGAGCGGCGCTGGGCGCCGGCATCGAGCTGGGGATGCAAACCGGCAAGCAGGTGCTGGGGCAGATGAAGGACAACTGGGACAGCGATCGCGACCTCACCGATATCAAGTGGAAGTGCATCGACATCAACTGGAAACACGTCGGCGCCTCGGCGGCCATCGGCACCGTGGCGCCGGGCATGCTCAGCACCGGCAAGACCGTGGTGCAGTCCGCCAAGGCGATCAGGACCCTTTCCGGACAGGCGGCCAACACCGCCAACCGCGCGGCCAAGCTGGCCGCGCGCAAGGCCGCCCATGCCGATACCATCAAGAAGGCCGTGGCCACCCAGGCCGCCTGGCAGACGGGCAAGCAGATCGTCAAATGCCCGCTGAAGGACGAAGAAGAGGAGTGCCCGCCGCAATGATCAAGCATTACCTGCTGATGACCCTCGTCTGCATACCGCTGGCGTTGCTCTACGTCTGCCTGGAATGGTTCTTCGGCAACACCTGGGTGACCGTCGGGGTGTTCTTCGGCGTGCTCGTCGTGCTGCGCCTCGGGCTCTACCTCTACCGCCGCTCGAAGGGCATCAGGGACGGCTACCTGGACGAGTGAGGCCGACCCGGCATCGCGGAGCATCGACCCATGCAGGGCCTCTTCGTCAATGGCTCCGCCAGTCTTCCGCCGCCGATGCTGTCGCGCAGGCGCTGCTGGCGGCGTTCGCCTGCTAACCTGGCGACCTGCCTGTCTTCTTTGCCAAGGTCCGAGGAACCGACCATGCACGACCTGCCTACCTACGACGATGTGATCGCCGCCGCCGCGCGGATCGCCGGGCATGCCAACCGCACGCCGGTGATGTCCTCGCGTACCCTCGACGAAGAACTCGGCGCGGAAGTCTTCTTCAAATGCGAAAACCTGCAGCGCATGGGAGCGTTCAAGTTCCGCGGCGCCTTCAACGCGCTGTCGCGGTTTTCCGCCGAGCAGCGTGCCGCCGGGGTGGTGGCGTTCTCCTCCGGCAACCACGCCCAGGCCATCGCCCTCTCGGCGCGCTTGCTGGGGATCCCGGCGACCATCGTGATGCCGGCCGACGCGCCGGCGGTGAAGATCGAGGCGACCCGTGGCTACGGCGGGCAGGTAGTGCTCTATGACCGCTATACGGAAGATCGCGAGCAGATCGGCCGCGACCTGGCGCAGCGCCATGGCCTGACCCTGATCCCGCCCTACGATCACCCCGACGTGCTGGCCGGGCAGGGCACCGCGGCCAAGGAACTGTTCGAAGAAGTCGGTCCGCTGGACGCCTTCTTCGCGCCCCTCGGCGGCGGCGGCTTGCTCTCCGGCTGCGCCCTGGCGATCCGCGCGCTGGCGCCGGCCTGCCGGATCTACGGGGTGGAGCCGGAGGCCGGCAACGATGGCCAGCGTTCGCTGCGCAGCGGCGCCATCGTGCATATCGATACGCCGCAGACCCTCGCCGATGGCGCCCAGACCCAGCATTTGGGCAATCTCACCTTCCCGCTGATCCAGCGCAACGTCGATGACATCCTCACCGCCAGCGACGCCGAACTGGTGGATGGCATGCGCTTCCTCGCCGCGCGGATGAAGCTGCTGGTCGAGCCCACCGGTTGCCTCGGCCTGGCCGCCGCCCGCCAGCGCAAGGACGAATTGCGCGGCAAGCGGGTCGGGATCCTGCTCAGCGGCGGTAACGTCGACCTGGCGCGTTTCTGCGCCTTGCTCGGCGGCTAGCCGGCCGCTAGAGGCCGAGTCCTTCGCTGGCTGCCCAGCGCGCCATCAGGCGGTTCGACGGCAGGCTTTCGTCGAGCAGCTTGCGCGCGCTTTCCACCCCCGCGACCGGCAGGCCCTGCGGGTCGAGCAGGCCGATCTGCACCAGCACGCCGGCCTGGTCCCAATAGATGTGCTCGTGGTAAAGGCGGTCGCCGCGAAAGCGCACCACGCCGAGCATGGGGATTTCCACGAAGCGCCCGGTGGGCGGGACGCCGGGCAGCAGCCAGTCGATCTCGCAGCTGTGGGTGAAGCGCATGACGAACTCGTCGACCACCTGCAGCGCCCCCACCGTCCGCGAAATCGGCGTGAGGGTCATGTCCGGCGGGTTGCCGTGGATGAAGTGATGGCGGTAGAAGCGGCTCAGTTCGCGCTGGCCGACGCCGCCGGTGAGGGTCGGGACATGGTTGACGTAGGGCTCGGCGACCATGGTCGCCATGGTCGCGGCGACGTCGCGGGTATCGAACTCGTGGCGCACATGCTCGTCCCACAGCGCGGAGAGGTCGAAGTTCGGCCCGATCTCCCGCTTCAGGGCGGCGATGCTGCGTTCGTGGGCCATCAGGTAGGCCGGTTTGTCGAAGTGCATGCCGCCGACGCGGGCGAAGGCGTGATCGACGCCGGGGTAGAGGTACAACTCGGTCTTGGGCAGGTTGCGCAGGCAGGGCAGGATCGCGTCGCGGGCCTGCTGCGGGCAGTAGGCGTCCTGTTCGGCGAAATGCAGCACCAGCCGGCCCTTGATCTGTTTCGCCTCGTCGAGCAGCGCCTCGATGCCCATGCCATAGTAGCCCACCGAGCAGGAGACGTCGGTGCGCGTCGCGGCGAGGTAGGCCAGCTTGCCGCCCATGCAGAAGCCGACGAAGCCGATCCCGGCGTGGACCACCTCCTCGCGTTGGCGCAGGTGCTCGATACAGGCGGCGATGTCGTCCACCGCGGCGTCCAGGTCGATGCGCTGGAACAGCTCGATGGCCTTGGCGAAGGCCGCTTCGTCGTAGCCCAGGTCGACCCCCGGCTGGAGCCGCCAGAACAGGTCGGGGACCAGGGCCACGTAGCCCTCTTCGGCGTACAGGTCGGCCACCGCGCGCATGTTCGCGTTGACGCCGAAGATTTCCTGACCGATCACCACGCCCGGCCCCTTGCCGCTGGCGGGGAGCGCGAGATACGCGTCGAACCGGCCGCTGCCGTCGGACGCGGCGATGCTGACGTACTGTCCCATGCCTGGATTCCTCATCGGGTTGTTGTTGGAGTGGGAAAACGGGAAAGCGAAGCGAACCAGCCTAGTAGGAACCGGCCGGCGGGTCATTGGCTATCCGCATGCTGGCGGGAGGGTATCCGGATTGTCCGGGAGCGAGGGGCGGGAGGCGGCGCGATCCTCGGCGAGCCGCTCGCGGATACCGCTCAGTCCCGCTGGCGCTGCCAGGGCGGGCCCGCGGCGAACCGCGCTTCCACCCATTGGCGGAACGCGCTGGCCGCCGCCGTGGCGTAGCGCGCCGAGGGGCGCACCAGGTAGACGCCGGCGTCGGCGTCCAGTTGCCACTCCGGCAGCACCCGTACCAGCCTGCCGGCTTCGAGGTCGCGGCTCATCAGCCACTCGCCGGCGGCGAAGATGCCCAGGCCCTGGCGTGCGGCGCAGAGCAGGGCCTCGTTGTCGTTGCTGACCATCGAGCCGCGTACCCGCACGGGCTGCTGTTCGTCCTGGCGGGTCAGCTTCCATTCCGGGTACGAGTGCAGTCCGCTGAAGCCGAGGCAATTGTGTGCCGCCAGGTCGGCCGGGATACGCGGTACCCCATGCCGCTCCAGGTAGTCGGGAGCGGCGCCGAGGATGCGCCGGTGGGCGCACAGCCGCCTGGCCACCAGGCGGCTGTCGGCCAGTTCGCCGACCCGGATCGCGAGGTCGAAGCCTTCCGCGATGATGTCGACGAAGCGCTCCGAATAGTCGGTTTCCAGCACCACCTGCGGATGCGCCAGGGCGAACTCCGCCAGCAGCGGACCGAGCCAGAGCCGGCCCATCGCCGATGGCAGGGCGATGCGCAGGCGTCCGCGCAGTTGCGCGGCGCCCAGGCTGGCTTCGTGCTCGGCCTCGTCGAGCAGGTCGACGGCCTGGCGGAAGCGGCTCGCCAGGCGCTCGCCTTCATCGGTGAAGCGCAGTTGCCGGGTGGTGCGTTCGACCAGGCGGATGCCGAGGCGGCGCTCCAGTGCGCCGAGCCGCTTCGAGAGCACCGAGGGATGTCGTTGCAGGGCGCGGCCGGCGGCGGCGAACGAACCGTGCTCGGCCAGGGCCAGGAGCGTGGCGACTTCATCGGCCTGCCGGCTGTCGAACGGTTGCATGCATGCGCCTCTTGCGGGTGGGTCAGGGCAAGAGTACCAGCGCGCCTTGCGAGCGTCCCTCCAGCAGATCGGTATGCGCCACGGCCGCCTCGGCCAGCGGGTAGCGCCGCCAGACCCGGGGCTGGATGACACCGTCTGCATGGGCGCGCAGCACAGCCTGCGCGCGTAGCCGGTATTCTTCCGGGTTGGCGGTGTGGGCGGCGAGCGAGGGACGGGTGAGGAACAGCGAACCCTTGGCGTTGAGGGTGGCGACTTCGACGGCTGGCGGCACGCCGGAGGTAGCGCCGAAGGACACCAGCAGGCCGCGCGGACGCAAGCTGTCCAGGGACGCCTCGAAGGTAGCGCGACCGATGGGGTCGTAGACCACATCGACCTTGCGCCCGGCGGTCAGCTCGGCGACCTGGGCGGCGAGACTGGCCGCGTCGAACACCAGCACCTCGTCGCAGCCGGCAGCCCTGGCCCGCTCGACGCTTTCCGCCTTCGACACCACGCCGATCACCCAGGCGCCCAGGTGCCGGGCCCAGGCCGCCATCAACTGGCCGACGGCGCCCGCCGCGCCGTACAGCAGGATGCGTGTGCCGGGCCCGACGGGGTAGGTGGCGTGCAGCAGGTAGTGCGCGGTGATGCCCTTGAACAGCAGCGCCGCCGCGTCCTCGAAAGCGAGTGTGTCGGGCAGCTTCAGCAAGCGCTCGGCGGGGTAGAGCCGGGCGCTGGCATAGGCGCCCAGCGGGCCGGTGGCATAGGCGACGCGGTCGCCCGGCGCCAGTCCGGAGACTCCCGGACCCAGAGCGGCGACCACTCCGGCGCCTTCCAGGCCGAGGCCGGACGGCAGCGGAATCGGTACCGCTCCCGAGCGCTGGCCGAGGTCCAGCGGATTGACGCCGATGGCGGCCTGCTCCAGCCAGACCTCGCCGGGGCCCGGTTGCTGCGCCTGGACTTGCTCCAGGCGCAGGACCTCGGGGCCTCCGTTTGCGTTGAGGGTGATGCGACTGGGCATGGCGGTCTCCTTGGCTGCGTTCGTCGTTCCGGCAGTCTAATGAAGCATCCGGGGATGACCAGGTAGGTTCTTTGCAGTTGATTGCTGCACCGCATGCAGTAGTGAGACGGTGCTCCAAGGTGACCGAAAGTCGTGTTTCCGTATCAACAGGATTCGCCTAGTGTAAGGCGGCAGCCTGGACGGCCATGGTCCCTGTGGTCGCCGGGATCATTTCGGGAGAGTCCCATGACGGCACCTTTCAAGGATCATTTCTCCACCGGTTCGGCGAACTACGCAGCACATCGTCCGACCTACCCGGCGCGGCTGGTCGACGAGCTGGCCGCGCTCTGCCCCGGCACCCGCCTGGCCCTGGACTGCGGCTGCGGCACCGGACAGCTCACGGTGCTGTTGGCCGAGCGTTTCGAACGGGTGGTCGGTACCGACGCCAGCGCCGCGCAGATCGACAAGGCGCAGGCTCGCGAGCGGGTCGAGTATCGCGTGTCCCTGGCCGAGGACAGCGGGCTGGCGGCGGCCAGCGCCGACCTGGTGACGGTCGCCCAGGCCGCCCACTGGCTGGACCTGCCGCGCTTCTACGAGGAAGTCCGGCGTGTGGCCCGCGCGGACGCCATCCTGGCTCTGGTTACCTATGGCGTATTGCATGTCGACGGACCCATGGAACCGCTGGTCCAGCACTTCTACCACCAGGTCGTCGGCCCCTACTGGCCTGCCGAGCGGCGCCACGTGGAGGAGGGCTATCGCAATCTGCCGTTCCCCTTCGAGGAGCGCCGCCTGCCGGACCTGGCTATCGAGGTGGCCTGGACCCTGGACGAACTGCTGGGCTATGTCGGTACCTGGTCGGCGGTGAAGGAGGCCGGCAAGGCCCTTGGCCAGGATCCGGGCGCCGCGTTCGTCGATGAGCTGCGCGAAGCCTGGGGCGACCCGCAGACGCGCTATCGGGTCAGTTGGCCGCTGACGGTGCGCGCCGGGGTGATCCGCTGAGCCATCGGACGCAATCCGAAACTCAACCATGACGGCGGGGAGAGCGCCGATCGCGTCCGCCTGCCGTCTACGCAGGTCGCTGCAACCCCCTTGGCAGCCGCGGCGTCGCTTGAGCGCGGGCACAGGGGGCAGGTGGTGCGCCGAGTCGTATTCGTCGAACTCGCCATGCCGCCCCAGGGCGGGTCGGCGTGCAGGTTGCCAGTCCCTGGCGTACGGGGCGCTCAGTGCGTGCTTTCGTTTCACTGAGCCAGGTTTTCCAGCGCTATGAAGAAATCGCCCCGATTGCAGGATGAGTCTTGCTTTCGTCCCGGTTTCACTGCCGCTGGCTGCTGAATCGAGGGTGCACTCCGCGCAGTCCGGCCCCACACCTTGAGAGTCGTTGCCATTGCCGGGGTTACCCACGTGCTTTCCAGCAGGTACGGAGCCGATGGGAGATCGAGTTGGCGAGAGTGCCGGCTTGCTCCGGCCTTCTGAAGACTCTTCTTGAATCAGAAAAACCTTACGCCAGAAGTAGTGGGGGCTGATGGCCCTGCTCGCTTCGATCCTTCATGGTTAGCGGGTTCTGTTCTTCTTCGCCGTGGAGAGTTTTTCTGTGAGTGGTTCCCTCTTGGTACCGGCCAGTCTCGCCAGTCGCATCAGGCTCCTGCTGGTCATGACCCGGCGCGAGGTCGAACTGCGTTATCGCGACGCCATGTTGGGCCGCATCTGGATCATCGTCTCGCCGTTCCTGCTCTTGCTGATCTATACGTTTGTCTTCGGCTTTGTGCTGAAGTCGCGCTGGGGTGGAAGCCAGAGCACGCTTTCCTTCGCCTTGACCCTGTTTTCCGGACTCCTGCTGAACGGGATCCTCGCTGAAAGCCTGTCCAGGGCCCCGACTATCATCCAGGCCAACGCCAACTACGTGAAGAAGCTGGTTTTTCCCCTGGAGATACTCCCCCTCACACCGCTGCTGGCCGCATTCTTCAACGCCATGCTCGGCTACCTGGTGCTCTGTATCTTTCTTCTCTTCAGCGGCGTCGAGCCGGGCTGGCAACTGGTTCTGCTACCGCTTGCCCTGCTCCCCTTCCTGCTCTGCGTGACGGGGCTGGCGTGGTTCCTCGCGGGGCTCGGGGTCTATGTTCGCGACATAGGGCAGTTCGTCCAGTTTCTCCTGGTGCTTCTGCTATTCATCAGCCCGGTGTTCTATCCGCTGTCATCCTTGCCACCGGTAATGCAGCCCTACCTGTACCTCAATCCGCTGACGATCCCGGTGGAAATGGTCAGGGCGATCCTTTTCGATGCTCCCTATCCGACCCTTGAGGTCTTCAGCGTTTATTGCGTTGCGTCGCTGCTGGTCTGTTCATCGGGCTTCCTCTGGTTCCGTCGGGTACAGGAAGGTTTTGCAGATGTCCTCTGAGGCCGTTTCCCCGGGCCCGCAGGTGACGGCCGAGTGGATACCGCTGGGGCAGCGTTTGCTCGAACGCGGGTTGGTGAGCGGCCAGGAACTCGAGCGGGCGCTCGACCTGCAACGCCGGCTTGGCGGCCGCCTGGGAGGTATTCTCGTGCGTTCCGGAGCCATCTCGGAAAATACCCTCATGCAGGTGCTGGCGGAGCAACTGCGGTTGCCGCTGGTGGGGGACGACCTGCGGAAGCCGAGCGAAGAGTCCATCGCCGCATTCCTGCTCAGCACCCCGATCAATACCGACTGGTTCGTCGAAGAGCAACTGGTGGTCTGGGAGGAGGGCGAGCAACTGCTGTTCGCGGCGCGTGATCCGTTATCTCCTTCGATACGCGAAACCCTGGGCTATTTCTATCCGGAGCGCTCGATTCAAGCAGTGCTGTGCCGCTCCCAGGATCTGGACGGCTGGTTGGAGCATTCCCTGGACCTGGCCCGGCAAGGTGCGGATCGGCACGCCTACGGCAGCGAAGACATCCGCTACCTGCGGGAGCTGGCGGAGGAGGCGCCGGTAGTCGAACTCGTCAACAACGTGATGAGCCAGGCCATGGAAAAGCGCTCTTCGGATATTCACATCGAACCCCGGGAGTTCGACTTCCGTATCCGCTTCCGCGTCGACGGCGTCCTGCACGACCAACTGAGCCTTCCCCGCGAGCGATTCGCGGCGGTTGTCTCGCGGATCAAGCTGATCTCCGCCATCGACATCGCGGAGCGACGGTTGCCGCAGGATGGACGCATGAGCATCCGGGTCAGCGGTACGGAGCTCGACGTGCGGGTCTCCACCTTGCCAGGGGTGCATGGCGAATCGGTGGTCATGCGCCTGTTGCCGAAGGAGCGCGAGGGGTTGCGCCTGGACCGGCTCGGGATGCTCCCGGACCACTTGCGGAGGATGCGTGCATGGGTAGCGGAACCCCACGGCATCATCCTGGTGACCGGCCCCACCGGATCGGGCAAGTCCACCACGCTCTATGGCGCGCTGGAGGAAATCAATGATGGCGTGCGCAAGCTCATCAGCGTGGAAGATCCCGTGGAGTACCAGGTGCCCAACATCACCCAGGTCCAGGTCCATGCCGACATCGGCCTGACCTTCGCTGCCGCCTTGCGCTCGATCCTGCGGCAGGATCCCGATGTGATCATGATCGGGGAGATACGCGACCTGGAGACGGCGGAGATCGCCGTACAGTCCTCGCTCACCGGTCACCTGGTGCTTTCGACCCTGCATACCAACGATGCGGTGAGTGCCTTCACGCGCTTGATCGACATGGGCGTGGAACCCTTCCTGGTGGCTTCGCCGGTGCGCGGTGTCCAGGCCCAGCGACTGGTGCGCAGGTTGTGCGCCCACTGCGCGGAACCTTGCGAGCCAACCCTTGCTGCGGCCGATCTGGCAGCGACCGAGGCGGCCACCGCGCGGCTGTTCCCGGGGCAGGCAGCGCAATGGCGCGTGGCGCGAGGCTGCGGCCGCTGCGAAGGTACCGGCTACAGCGGCCGTGTGGGCATCTACGAACTCGTCGATCTGTCTTCCGAGATGCGCGACCTGATCGTGCAGAGAGCTTCCCTCGAACAGATGCATCGGCTTGCCGCCAGCCAGGGACAGCGCAATCTGCGTGAAGATGGCTTGATCAAGGCCTGGTTGGGTATGACCAGTCTTGACGAGGTGCATCGCGTGACCAGCGGCTAAGTCCATGAATTTCATCTACCAAGCCGTCGATCGCAAGGGCAGGCGCGTTCGTGGCGAACTCTGCCTCCCCACGCGCCAGGATGCGCTGCGGCAGTTGCAGCGCCAGGGGCTCACCCCGCTCAGCCTGGAGGTGAAACGCCGCAACCTGGGCTCGCGACGTCGGCTCAAGGCCGAGGAATTGAACATGGCCATCCACGAGCTGGCCACCATGCTCGCGGCGGGAGTGAGCATGGCCGACGCGGTGGAGGCCCAGGAGCGAGGCGCGCGCCACCCGAAGTTGATTTCCGCCCTGCAGGCGATGGCCAATGGTCTGCGCCAGGGGCAGTCCTTTCCCGTGGTGCTGGAGAGCGCCGGCCTCGACCTGCCGCGCTATGTATATCAACTGGTGGCGGCCGGCGAGATGACCGGAAACCTCGCAGGAGCCCTGAGGGACTGTGCCACGCAGATGGAATACGAACGGCGAACCCGCGCCGAGTTGCAAGGGGCGCTGATCTACCCTGCGATTCTGGTGCTCAGCGGGGTGCTCGCCGTGGCGACCCTGTTCGTCTTCGTCGTTCCGAAATTCGCCAATCTCCTGAACGAGACCGCCCAGCTTCCGTGGCTTGCCTGGGCAGTGCTGAGCATCGGGGTATGGAGCAACGAGAGTTCCGGCTTGCTGGCGTTCGCCGTCCTGCTGCTTGCTGGCGGCATTGCCGTGGCGCTGCGCAATCCGGCGCTCCGCGCCCATGCGCTCGACCAGTTGGTGCGCCTGCCCGTAGTCGGGGAATGGTTGATGCAGGCGGAAATAGCGCAATGGTCGAAGGTGCTTGGAACCCTGCTGGGAAATCGTGTGCCGCTGGTGGAGGCCCTGGCGCTTTCCGCCGCTGGCGTCCGCATTGCCCGGCAGCGCCGGACCCTGGAGCGAGTCACCCAGGATGTGCGGGCCGGCATCGCCTTGTCGGCAGCGTTGGAGGAGCGCCAGGCGGTCACGTCCATCGGTTCGAGCCTGGTGCGGGTTGGAGAGGCCTCCGGGCAGCTCGCGGAGATGCTGCAGAGCCTGGCGACGCTCTATGGAGAGGCCGGGCAGGCGCGAATGAAAAAGGCCCTGGTGCTGATCGAGCCTCTGGCGATCCTGCTGATCGGCTCTGTGTTCGGCCTGATCATTACCGGCGTGGTACTGGCGATTACCAGCGCCAACGACATGGTGCTTTGAATGCCGGGTATCGATGCCGCGGCTGGTTGGATGAGACGTGAAGTGGAAACCGTATGAACAGAGCTGCACAACAGGGCTTCACCCTGCTCGAGATGATTGTGGTGTTGGTGATTATCGGCATGCTGATGGGGCTCGTCGGGCCGCGACTGTTCAGTCAGGCCGACAAGGCGAAGGCGCAGACGGCGGATACCCAGGTGAAGATGCTCAAGGGCGCGTTGCTCACCATGCGCCTGGACATCGGCCGGCTGCCGACCGAAGAAGAAGGCCTGGCGCTACTCAACACGCCGCCTTCCGATGAACGTCTCGGGGCCTTCTGGCACGGGCCCTACCTCGAGGGCGGCGTACCGCTGGACCCCTGGAACCGGCCTTACCTGTACAGCGACAGGCCGAGTGCCGAACAACCCTTCACTCTCTACAGCCAGGGCGCGGATGGGCAGCCCGGTGGGAAAGGCCTGGATGCCGATGTCGGTTACGCGCCCAAACGTTGACCAGGCCGCGTTCACCTTGCTCGAACTGCTGGTGGTGCTGGTGATCGTCGGGGCCATTGCTGCGGTGGCGTTGCCCGGCCTGGTGAGGATGCAGGAGACCTGGGCGCGCAGGACCGCGCTGGACGATCTGTTCAATCAATTGCAGACCCTGGGCTATCGCGTGCGCAGCGACGGGCGGGAGCTGCTCATTGATGAGAGCGGGGCGGTTCCCGAGCAGTTGCTGCGACTGCCCGATGGCTGGACGGTTACTGCTCGGCCGCCGATACGTTACATGGCAAACGGAGTTTGCCTGGGCGGAAAGTTGCAGGTCCATCATGGGCGCGCGACACATACGCTGCTGCTTCAGCCCCCCCTCTGCGCGCCCGGGACGATCCGCTGATGCCGGCGCGGCAGGAAGGCTTCACGCTCCTGGAGGCGGTGGTTGCGCTGACGCTCCTGGCAGTGGTCGGCGGTGCGCTATTCGCCTGGCTCAACAGTGCCTTTCGGAGCATGCAGCGGGTCGAGGCGGCCGAGCTGCGCATCGAGACGGCCCGGGTGGCGATGGCCTATCTGGAGCGCATGAACCCTGCGCTCGAACCCGCAGGCAGGGTCCGGCTGGGGCACTACCGGCTGGAGTGGCGAAGTTCGCCGCTGTCCGCATCGAAAGCGGCGGTGGGCCGCCATAGCGGCAGTCCGGGCATCTACGACGTGACCTTGTTCAGGGTCGTCGCCAGCATCCAGGCCGGCGATGGAACGCCGCAGGCGCTGCAACTGGAGCTTCCCGGTTACGTGGTCATCCCAGCGCGACTGGGTGATGGACCATGATCCGCTCGCGACGAAAACAGGATGCATTCACCCTGCTCGAGATGATCGTGGTGCTGCTGGTCGTTTCCTTCATCGGCACGTTGCTCATGCAAGGGTTGAGCTATGCCAGCAAGGCCAACCAGTCCTTGCACCAGAACCTGGGGCGCGGACAGGTCCGGGCGCTGACCTTCGATTGGTTCCGTGATGCGGTGGAGAACCTGGTCGCTCCCGAGGCTGGCGAGGTCCGCTGGCGTCTGCGAGGGGACGAACTCAGTTTCGAGGCCATGTCTGCCGCGGCCCTGGATCGCCGTGCGGGCATCCCGACGCCCTTGGCCTTCCGGCTCGAGCGGCGGGCAGGAGAGGACAGGACCGAGTTGATCTATGTGCGAAGGCTGGAGGACAGTCGCTGGCCCCTCCTGCATCTGCGCGGCGAAGCTCGCTTCCGCTATCTGGACGGTCACGGCCAGTGGCACCGGGACTGGCCGCCGAGCGCGCAACTGGCCGATACCCTTCCCGAGGCGATGGCACTGACGGCTCCCGAGGAGCGCCTGTTTGTCCTTGTCGCGGTCGCGCTGCCCAGAGCGAGGCCCGCCGAACATGATTTCTGATGGCGCATGCCGACATGCGGCGTCTGCCCGCTCGTCTGGCTTCGTTCTGGTCGGAGTGGTCTGGTTCCTGGCCATCATGACCCTGCTGGCCAGTGCCGCTGTACTCTGGGTCGGGCGCTCGCTGGATGCCACGGAAAACCGGCGCAAGGCGCTGCTTCGTGAGCTGGAGGAGCATGCCTTGCTGGCGCGGGTCCAATGGCTGGTGGCTACCCAGCGCTATACCGTCGCGGGCCTGAGCGTACCGGGAAATGCTGGCGCCGCGCCGAGCAAGGTGGACATGGACACTTCGATCCTGCCCATTGGCGGGGAGCTGCCTCTGGATGGCCGGGAGTTCTGCATGGCCAATGGCTGGTGCATTGCGCTGCTCGATCGCTCCGCGCGCCTCAGTCTTTCCGGCATCGATCCGCGGGTACTGTCCAGGCTGCTGGCGGGGTTGGGGGTTCCCGCCGAGCAGGTGCAGGTCATGGTCGCCCAATGGTTCAGCTATCTCTATCCCGGCGCCGCTCCACGACTGGGTAGCGCCGCGCAAGCCAGCGACAGGTCCTCTCCGGGCCAGGCCCGGCGCCGTCCGTTGCGCTCGGTGATGGAAGTCTTCCGGCTGGAGGCCTGGCGCCCCTGGGAAGCGCATTTGCTCGACGCCGGTTGGCGCGATCTGGTTGCGGCGGACGAGGCGGCGCTGAACATCAACACCGCGGATGCCCGAATCCTGTCTCTTGCCTGGGGATTACCGGAGGACGCTGTCGGCCGACTGCTGCAAGCCCGCTGGCAGCGTCCGTTCACCCGGATGTCGGACCTGCATGACGTCCTCGGGGGTCATGCGAGGCTGGTTCCCGAGGATGGATGGGCGCGCCTGGCCAGTCCGGTCCTGTCGATTCGGCTCTACCCGCCAGGAGCCGAGCAGGGGACGGAATACGAGGTCCGCTTCAACTCAGAGCACCGCCTGCTGCCACCCTGGCAGCTTCTCTCGAAGAGGTCCGTGAAGATAAATGATCGCTACTCGAATCCTCCGCTGCATCCCGATATCGCCCCCGGGGTTCTTGCCGCCCCGCTTGTGGCAAGGCCGTGGTAAGGATGGCCGGGCGCAGCTTGAGTGGGTACGTAGAGGTACAGGGTTGGCGCGGCGCGCCCCAGCGCAGTGGATCGTGGATCGGGCGTGGTGTGTCTATCGCTGTCTCGATCTCAATCATGTGCCGCGCTCTGACCGGTATCAGGCACTGGCGTTGAAGCTTGCCGCCCTGGCGCCTTTTCGCCGCGCAGGCCATTACGTAGCCTGGCGGGGTGGCCATGCTCTGGTCTGGTTCTGGGATGAGGAGGTCCGGGAGGCCGTTGCCGAAGACTGCGTCGACCAACCTCGGCGTTATCGCTGTATCCCCGAATCCCTCCTGCAGGCTCCCCCTCGGTCGGTCGCGGAAGGCGAGACGGTTCGGCTGCTTCGGGTTCGCTCCGGGCTGGATCTGCAGGTCTGGAGAGATGACTGCCTTGTCCTGAGCCATTTCTTTCCCAGCCCACCCCAGCCAGAACAATGGGTTCGGTTGCTCCGGGGGCTGGCGGGAATACGCATTCCGGAGAGCCTGGTTGCCGAGCCTGGGGAAGCGCTGGGCCGTCCCTGGGCCGTTCCGGCGGCGGAAGCAACGCTGCTGCGATGGGAGCGTTGGTTGCCGCATGGGCTCATAGCCACCCTGTTGCTGGGATGCGGATTCAATCTGGGGGAAGGTTTGTCCTGGTGGTGGGCCGAGCGTGCGCTGCGAACGCAGTACGACCAGCTGAGCGGCCAGGTCTCGCCGATCCTCAGCGCACGCAACCAGGCCTTGCAGACCAATCGGATGGCCACGGAGCTGGGGCGCGCTTTGCAGCATCGCTCGCAGGTGGCGCTGCTGGGACAGGTAGCGGAACTGTTGCCGAAGGACAGTCGGTTGCTCGCCTGGCGCTATCGAGGCTCCGAGCTGGAGTTGCGGATTGGCACCGACAGTGTCGACCCGCGTCTCTATGTGAGGCGTTTCATGGAGTCGGGGAGTTTCGAAGATGTCAGGGTGGAACCTTCGCAGAGCGAGGGGCTATCGCTGAGCCTGGTCCTGCGTACGCCGGGGGAGGGTGCCTGATGTCGGACTTCCAGCGATCACTGCAGTTCCAGGGGCGGAACCTGCAACGACAATGGCAGGAAAAACCACTCTTGCGCATGGCCATCTGGAGCCTGTGCCTGCTGCTGGTTGTGCATCTGGTCATGCTCAGCATGGATTGGAGGGAGGAACGAGGGGAGGAATATCGTCGTCTGGCCGGGGAATGGCTCAAGCTCCAGGACGTTTCCCGGCAGACCGCCTGGCCGGAGCGGGCGATGCAGGCGGAGCAGGTACTGAACCTTCAGCGAGAGCGCTTCTGGCAGGCGCCGAATGCGTCGCAGGCGAGGGCCGATGTGCAGGCCTGGCTGACCGAGCGGGTTCGCCTGGCGGGCGTCCCTGACGCGGAAGTGAGCGTACTGCTTCCTCGCGGCTTCGAGAAGCAAGGGACGATCGCGCGTATCGAGGCCCAGGTTCGCGGGCAGTTGCAGCCAGCCTCGTTCAGTCGGTTGTTGCAGGATATAGAAGCGGAGCAGCGGCAAGTATCGGTGGAGTTTCTGGAACTGAACAATATGTCGTCGCCCATGCTCAATCTACAATTGTCGTTCCTGTTCGTAGCGGCCTATTGAAGCGGATGCGGATCGGGCAGCACCCGTTTGCTGGAAGAGTTCGGCGGAGGGCGGTGCCCTTCGATGGAGCGAGTTGCCGCCAGGCGGCCGGGAAACCGAATCCGCTCGGGACGCCTGCGATTCGGCTCTCCGGCCCGCCATTGTCGCATTCGCGCAGCGAAGAACGGCCAGTCTGGTCCGGCCTGTAAACAAGTGCAAAATTTTACTTCATGGTCGGCTTGGCACTCCGAGCCGGCTCGTCCATGCTGGAGCACAACTTTCCCATGGATACCATTGCCATGAAGTTCCTGCTGCCCCTGCTGCTGTTATTCCCGCTTTCCGCTCTCGCCGACGACAAGGACTACGACCAATGCATACTCGACTACCAACGCACGGCGAAGAGCGGGGTGGCGGTTCACTTCATCACCCAGGCCTGCGACAAGTTGTATAACGACGGCTCCTTCCTGCTGTCGCGGGAAAAGGCTTATTACGAGTGTCTGCTGGAGAACCTGCCGGGGGTGGAGAACAACCTGGCGGCGCAGAAGATCAGGAGCGCTTGCGAATCGAAGTCGCAGAATTGATCTGGCGAGGAGGGGAGCGAAAGTAGCCAGTGGGGTTTCCGACGGCATCGGCAGGATGCCGTCGGGAAAACCGGCTTAGCGTTGCAGCCAGGATTCGACGGTTTCGGAACCGTACTGTTCTTTCCAGGCTTTCAGAACCTTGTGGTTGCCGCCCTTGGTTTCGACGACTTCACCGTTGTTCGGGTTCTTGTAGACTTTCAGGGCGCGGGCACGGCGCTGCGGAGCGGCGCTGACGGTGACCGGAGCCTTGGGGTCGAGGATGGCGATGATGTTGTGCAGGGTCATGCCGTACTTGTCCATCAACGCCTGCAACTTGTCCTTGAATTCCAGTTCCTGCTTCAGGCTGCTGTCGCTTTTCAGCTTTTCCAGCAGGGCCAGTTGCTCCTGAAGTTTGCGCTCTGCCTCGCGGAACTCGGCAAGTTTGGACATTCGTTTCACTCCCGTTCTAAAAATATGGTGCTGGGTTTTGGTGCATTTATAGTGGCTTTACGGACTTTCCGTGTCCGCGGCAAAGGATAAGTCTTTATCTACTGGAAGAACAATATAGTTGCACGGTTTTATTGACTAACGGACTGTGGGGACAGCTTGCCGGATGTTTCCCGGAAGAATATGAAACCTTTATGTCCGTGGGGATAATGCTTCGTACAACCCATGGGAGAGAGATGGCAGAACGGGCCCGTTGTGTGGAAGCCCGTTTTAGAGCAGATGGCGAAGCGCCAGGGGAGAGTCGGGCGAATCAATCGCCCCGATATTCGCAACCGCTGGTGCAAGTTTCGTGGACGCGGACCTTGGAGAGTTCCGGCAACAGCGGCTTGAGTTGTTGCCAGATCCAGCGGCAGAGGTTTTCGCTGGTGGGGTTTTCCAAGCCTGGAATATCGTTCAGATAATTGTGGTCGAGTTGCTCGTAGATCGGCTTGAAGATCGCCTTGATTTCCGCGAAGTCGCGGATCCAGCCGGTATGCGGATCGACCTCGCCTTCGATGTGGATGGCGACACGGAACGAGTGGCCGTGCAGGCGCCCGCATTTGTGGCCTTCGGGGACGTGGGGCAGGCGATGGGCGGATTCGAAGGTGAATTCTTTGAAGAGTTCCACTGTAGTGCGCTCTGGATCGGGGTTATCGGACAACCGGAATGGGGGCGCCATGGTAGCAGGTTTGCGCGCCGGACCCGGTCTGCTCCGACCGGGCGGTCGTTCACCTGAGTTGCAGGCGGCGCGCCAGGCGCGCCAGGTTGGCGCGATCCAGGCCCAGCTCGCGTGCAGCCGAGGCCCAGCTTCCCTGGTGACGGGCCAGGCAGTCCTGGATCAGGTGGCGTTGGTAGGCGTCGGTGGCCGCGCGCAACGAGTGACCGGTCGTTGGCGCGGCGGGCGCGGGCTCGACCACGCTGCGAGGTGGCGCGGGGGTTTCCGCGGGCAGGTCGAGATCCTGCCGATGCAGGGTGACGATCCGCGACCGCTCCGGATTGTGGCCGAGGGCCTTGAGCGAGGCGCGGCCGACCAGGTGCTCGAGTTCGCGCACGTTGCCCGGCCAGCGATAGTCGAGGAGCGCGGCCTGGGCCTCGTGGTCCAGGCGCAGGCTGCGCAGTCCCAGGCGCGGTCGGTTTTCCTCGAGGAAGTAGCCGGCCAGCAGGAGGATATCGCGGCCGCGCTCGCGCAGCGGCGGCACGCGCAAGGGATAGACGCTGAGGCGATGGTAGAGATCGGCGCGGAAGCGCCCGGCACGTACTTCCTCGGCCAGGTCGCGGTTGGTGGCTGCGATCAGGCGTACGTCGACGCGGTGCTCGCGATCGGAGCCGACCCGCTGCAACTGCCCGCTCTGCAGCACGCGGAGCAGCTTGGCCTGCACCGCCAGCGGCAACTCGCCGACCTCGTCGAGGAACAGGCTGCCGCCGTCGGCCAGTTCGAACTTGCCGCGCCGTTCGTTGACCGCGCCGGAGAAGGCGCCGCGCACATGGCCGAACAATTCGCTTTCCACCAGGGTCTCGGGCAGCGCGGCGCAGTTGAGACTGATCATCGGCTTGCCGCTGCGCATGGAATGCCGGTGGATGGATTGCGCCACCAGTTCCTTGCCGACCCCGGTCTCGCCGGTGATCAGTACGCTCAGGTCGCTGTTGGCGACCAGGCGGATTTCTTCCAGCAGCGCCTTGTGCGCGGCGCTCTGGCCGATCATTTCCCGTGGCCGCTCGCCAGCGGCTTCGAGATAGGCCTCGGCGCGCTGGTGCTCGTCCTCGGCGCGGCGGGTCAGGTCGCGCATCCGCTCGCTGGCCTTGACCGTGGCGGCGGCGAGGCTGGCGAAGGCCTCCAGGGTATCCAGGTCGGCGCTGGCGAAGCGCGACGGATCGAGGGTATCCAGGGTCAGCAAGCCCCAGGGCTGGTCGTCGAGGTACAGCGGACAGCCCAGGCAATCATGGATTTCCAGGTGGCCGTGGAGGCCTTCCACCAGACCGTCGTAGGGATCGGGCAGGCCGCAGTCGGCGGGGAAGCGGGTCGGCCCGCGGCGCTCCAGGAGAGCCTCGAGGCGCGGATGTTCGCCGACCCGGAAGCGCCGGCCGAGGGTGTCCGGGCTGAGGCCGTCCACCGCCAGCGGGATCAGGTATTCGCCGTCCAGGCGCAGCAGCGCGGTGGCGTCGCAGGGCAGCAGGTCGCGCAGGGCCTGGAGCAGGCGGCGGTAGCGTTCGTCTTCCGGCAGGTCGCGGGACAGGTCGGCAACCAGCGGGATCAGGGTGGCAAGCAAGGGATTGGTGGTCATTTCGACCTCTTTGCAGTCCTAATGACTCTGAATGGTTGCAGTCATTATGACCTATGCCGGCCTGCAAGGCCCGTGAATTCTGGTAGTTTGCCTTGGCACGCTTCCTGAAATGCTTCGAGGTGAAACAAAACCTTGCATGCGTCAGGAGTCATCTATGTTGTCCAATGCCCAACGTGCCCTCATCAAAGCCACCGTACCGCTGCTGGAGACCGGCGGTGAAGCGCTGATCACCCATTTCTACCGCACCATGCTCGGCGAGTACCCCGAGGTTCGCCCGCTGTTCAACCAGGCCCACCAGGCCAGCGGCGACCAGCCGCGGGCGCTGGCCAATGGCGTGCTGATGTACGCCAGGCACATCGACCAGTTGCAGGAACTCGGCCCGCTGGTGGCCAAGGTGGTGAACAAGCATGTCTCCCTGCAGGTGTTGCCCGAACACTATCCGATCGTCGGCACTTGCCTGTTGCGGGCGATCCGCGAGGTCCTCGGCGAACAGATCGCCACCGACGAAGTCCTCGAAGCCTGGGGCGCGGCCTACCAGCAACTGGCCGACCTGCTGATCGAGGCCGAGGAGTCGGTGTATGCCGCCAGCGCCCAGGCCGATGGCGGCTGGCGCGGCGTGCGGCGCTTTCACGTGGCACGCAAGCAGGCGGAGAGCGAGGAAATCACCTCGTTCTACCTGGAGCCGGTGGACGGCCAGCCGCTGCTGGCGTTCCAGCCGGGACAGTACATCGGCCTGCGGCTGGACATCGACGGCGAGGAAGTGCGCCGCAACTATTCGCTTTCCGCTGCCAGCAACGGCCGCGAATACCGCATCAGCGTCAAGCGCGAGGCGGGTGGACGGGTCTCCAATCACCTGCATGACCGGGTCGCCGAGGGCGACGAGCTGGATCTGTTTCCGCCGGCTGGCGATTTCGTCCTGCGTGACAGCGACAAGCCGCTGGTGCTGATCACCGCCGGCGTCGGCATCACCCCGGCCCTGGCCATGTTGCAGGAAGCGCTGCCGCAGGCGCGGCCGATCCGCTTCATCCATTGCGCCCGGCATGGCGGCGTGCATGCCTTCCGCGACTGGATCGAAGATGTGTCGGCGCAGCACGAGCAGGTCGAGCACTTCTTCTGCTACAGCGAACCGCGCGTCGGCGACAGTCCCGACGCCGAGGGAGTGCTGAGCCGCGAGAAACTGGCCGACTGGTTGCCGCAGGAGCGCGACCTGGACGCCTACTTCCTCGGACCCCGGCCTTTCATGGCGCAGGTCAAGCGCCACCTGGCCGACCTCGGCGTACCCTCGCAGCAATGCCACTACGAGTTCTTCGGTCCGGCCGCCGCGCTGGACGCCTGAAGCGACGGGCCGGCGCGAGGTGCGTCGGCCCTTTTCGGAAAAAGGAGATCGAGATGAACGCTCTGTTCGATTGTCCACGGCGGGTGCTGCGGATCGGTCACGGGCTGCTGGCGGCCGGCCTGGCGCTGCTCGTCGCCGGCGTGATCGCCGCCTATTTCCTCGACCGCTACCTGAACATGCCGGCGCTGGTGTTTTCCCATGCGCTGGTGATCCTCGGCCCGACCCTGTTGAAGATTGGCTACGTGATGCGCCTGAGCGCGCTGTTCCGCATGCGTCGACCCGGTTGGGAGGTCTGCTGTGCAAGTGCTTGATCGTTCCAGGCTGATGGCCATACCGCCGATCTGGCGCCTGGGCTTCCGCCCGTTCTTCCTCGGCGGCGCGCTGTTCGCGGTCCTCGCCATCGCGCTCTGGCTGGCGGCGCTGGCCGGGCTCTGGAGCGGCTGGCAACCGGTCGGTGGCTGGCTGGCCTGGCATCGTCACGAAATGCTCTTCGGTTTCGGCGTGGCGATCATCGCCGGCTTCCTGTTGACCGCCGTGCAGACCTGGACCGGCGTACCCGGCCTGCAGGGCAAACCCCTGGCCCTGCTCGCCGGGCTCTGGCTGGCGGCGCGCCTGGCCTGGCTATTCGATGCGCCGCTGGCGCTGCTGCTGGTGCTGCAACTGAGCTTCCTGCCGCTATTGGCCTGGGCTATCGGTCGCAGCCTGTGGCGGGTGCGGCAGAAGCGCAATTACCCGGTGGTGGGCCTGTTGCTGCTGTTGACCCTGGCCGACGCCCTGGTCCTGCTCGGCCTGTTCGAGGGCAACGACGACTGGCAACGGCGTGCCTCCATCGCCGCGCTATGGCTGATCGCCGGGATGATGAACCTCATCGGCGGGCGGGTGATCCCGTTCTTCACCCAGCGCGGTCTCGGCCGTCAGCAGCAGGTGCCGGCGATCGCCTGGCTGGACAATGGCATCCTGCTGGGCTGCGTGCTGGTGGCGCTGCTCACCGCCGCGGGCGTCACGGCGCAGCCGACGCCCTGGCTTGCAGGACTGTTCGCCGCCCTCGGCGGTGCGCAACTGTGGCGCCTGTGGCGTTGGCGCGATCGCGGCATCTGGCAGGTGCCGCTGCTCTGGTCGCTGCACCTGGCGTATTTCTGGATCGCCGTGGCGCCGCTCGGCATAGCGCTCTGGAGCCTGGGCCTGGCGCTGGCGCCGAGCCAGGCGCTGCACGCGCTGGCGGTGGGCGGCATGGGCGGGTTGATCCTGGCGATGCTGGCACGGGTCACTCTCGGCCATACCGGTCGCGCGCTGCAACCGCCGGCAGCGATGCCCTGGGCTTTCGCCCTGCTCAATCTCGGCTGCGCGGCGCGGGTGTTCCTGCCCAGCCTGTTGCCGGCGAACTGGGCGCTGCCCCTGGCAGGCGGACTGTGGGCTTTGGCGTTCCTGCTATTCGCCTGGTGCTACGCGCCGATGCTGTGTCGTCCGCGGGTCGACGGCCATCCCGGTTGATCAGGGGGCTTGCCGCAGACGCCGCAGCTCCTGGTTCAGCCAGTCGGCGGAGTTGCGCGTCTGCCCGGCGCAGCGCACCTGGTAGGGCTTGCCGCTGAGGCTGCTCTGGGTCGCGGCGCGCTCGATGAAGTCCTCGCTGCTGGCGACCAGATCCTTGCGCTCCAGGTAGTCGAGCTTCTTCTGCAGGTGGGCGCGGGCTTCCGCGGCCGGGTATTCGCTGCCGTTGCGGATGAAGGTGCAGCCGCTGTCTTCAACAAAGCTCAGCAAGCGGCCGATCTCCTGGCTCGCCTGCGGGGAGGGCGCGGCCAGCGCCGGCAGGCTCGAGGCCAGCAGCCAACAGGCGGCGCAGGTAGTCCGCCAGGTAATCGTGAAAGCGCGCATCGTTCCAGTACTCCATGTGGCTCAACGGGGTGTGCCGCTTGTACCAGGGACCGACCGGCAGGGCGAGGTCCTCGTGGACGACCGCGGCGTAGTTCTGCAACGGCCGCAGCGGATAGCCGAGCGGATCGGCCGGCGCGTAGACGTTCAGCCAGCGTGCCTGCTGGCGGATCGCCGGGGTCAGGCAGTGGCCGGGAAAGCGGATCGGACAGACCTTCTCGTAGGCGAAGGTGAACAGCGGGATGTTGCAACCGAAGGTGACCAGCCCGGCCAGGGTTTCCAGGCCGAGGAAGGGGTCGATCGAGCAACTCGGCGTGCGGTTGAGTTTCTGCTGGTCCCAGATGAAGTTGGATACGATGTGCCCGCCCAGGGAGTGGGCGAGGATCACCAGCGGCGTCTGCGGCCCGACCTTCGCGCGCAGGGCCATGATCCCGCTGCGCACGTGCTGGTGGACCTGCTGGTAGGTGGTGTCGTAGGCGGCGCTGACCTTGCGGTAGCCGCTGGCGTCGCCGAGGAACAGCGTCACCGCCCGGCGCAGCCAGCGCCAGCCCAGCGGCTCGCGCTCGATGCGCTTGAGGTAGTCCAGCTCGCGGGCGTCCAGCACGCTGGCCCAGTACAGGCTCTGGAAGGCCACCTCGCCGGCTTCCGCGCCGAGACGTCGGCGCAGCGCCGCCACCAGTTCGCGGGCGTAGCTGTGCAGACCGTCCTCGTCGCGGCTATCGGGCTGGTCGCCGATGCCGTGGATCAGCGCTACGGCCAGTTTCATGCAGGATCCTTCTCGTCGGTGGCGGCTCAGTCCAGCGCTTGCAGGCGTTCGCCGAGCCGGCCGCCGTCGACCAGTTCGAGGAATTCGTCGCCGAGCCTGCGGCTTTCCGCCATCGCCTGGCGCCAGTAGCGCTCGCGGCCGTCGTCGTCGCCGAGGTAGCGGGTGAAGTCCTTGCGGTCCGGCAGCTTGGCGTGCGGCAGGCGCGCCAGGTACTCGCGCGACGGCGCCAGCAGCAGCACGTCCTGCAGGCGCCCGGCGTCGCCACGGCGCCAGGGCAAGCCCTTGTCGAACCAGCCGGGGATCACCTTGTCGGTGAAGTGCGGGTAGAGCACCACGCCGCGGTCCTCGTAGGGCAGGTCGAGATGGTAGTCGAGCAGGCCGCCGTCGCGGTAGGTGCCGGGGCCGGCGCCAGGCAGGTTGCGGACGCCTTCCATGACCATCGGGATCGAGCCGGAGGCGAGCAGCGCCTGGCGCAGGTTGCCGCCGTCCAGGTGCAGGTAGCGCGACGGGAAGTCGGTCAGCGCGGCCAGCGGCGGCGCCTGGCGGGCGTCATGCAGGATCACCCGTTCGAAGTGGCGGTGCAGGTGGCGGCGGCCGATCAGGTTGTCGCGGATCACCGAGGACAGCCCCAGGCCGAGGCTGGCCTTGTGGTCGTGGGCGAGGCGCCCGTGGCTCTTCACCACCACCACGTTGAGGCGGTACAGCGGGTTGTCGAGGATCCGCGCGTCCTGGCCGGCGAGCAGGTCGTCGAGCATCGCCGCGCACTTGCGCGAGACTTCGGCGATGCTCACGCCTTTGGGAAAACGCTGCCGGGTGTACAGCTCGCCGAGGCGGGTGAGGCCGGCCACGGCGTCGGGCAGGCAGGCGCTGGCGAAGCGCCAGGAACCGATGGAGGCGCCGATCAGCGAGCGTTCGCGCGGGGCGCGCGGCAGCCACTCGCCGAAGATCGCCAGGTCCAGTCCCTGGATGCCCAGCGCCTTTGGCCCGCCGGCGGCACCGGGGACGATGCCGACGTCGGCCGGCTGCAGTCCGCGCTCGCGGATGCGGGCGAGGGCGCGGCGACCGGCCTTGAGGGTCAGTGCGGGGGACTTGATCTGGATGGCTGGCATGCTGGTCTTCTCCCTTGCGGACCGGCGATTATAGGACGAGTTGTCGCAGGACCAAGCGCTTTCGAACGCCGGCGAGCCCCATCGCAGAGGCTTTCCGTTACCCTATGGCGCGCCCCGGCCATGTCCTTGCGGCAAATTCAGCTTCAATTAAGAGCGCCCGGTTAATCTGCAAACCGTCGAAAGCAACACGATTGATTCCCACGGAGAGATTCCCATGAAGAAACTGACTGCCCTGTTCGCCGCCACCGCCATCGCCCTGACTGCCGGCCTGGCCCAGGCCCGCGACCTCGGCCCGGACGAGGCGCTGAAGCTGCGTGACGCCGGGACCATCAAGTCCTTCGAAGAGCTGAACAAGAACGCCATCGCCAAGCATCCCGGCTCGAGCGTCCACGATACCGAGCTGGAAGAGGAATACGGCCGCTACATCTACCAGGTCGAGTTGCGCGACCCGCAGGGCGTGAAGTGGGACCTGGAGCTGGATGCCGCTACCGGCGCCGTGCTCAAGGACCACCAGGACGACTGATGAAGTGGCTCATGCGCTACGCCGGGATCGTCGCACTGGTCCTGGCGGTCATCAGCCTCGAGGCGATGGCGCGCGACCTGGACCAGGACGAGGTCCTGCGCCTGCGCCAGGACGGTGTGATACAGCCGCTCGAATCCCTCATGCAGGAAGCCCTGGGGCGTTACCCCGGGGCGCGCCTGCTGGAGGTCGAGCTGGAAGAGGAAGACGACGTCTATGTCTACGAGGTGGAACTGCTCACCCGCGACGGCGTCGTGCGTGAACTGGAACTGGATGCCCGCAACGGCCGCATCCTGAAGGACGAGGAAGACGACTGATGCGGTTGCTGCTGGTTGAGGATCACGTTCCCCTGGCCGACGAACTGATGGCCAGCCTGACCCGCCAGGGCTACGCGGTGGACTGGCTGGCCGACGGCCGCGACGCGGCGGTGCAGGGCGCCAGCGAGCCCTACGACCTGATCATTCTCGACCTCGGCCTGCCCGGGCGTCCCGGCCTGGAGATACTCCAGGAGTGGCGTGGCCTGGGACTCGCGACTCCGGTGCTGATCCTCACCGCGCGCGGTTCCTGGGCCGAACGCATCGATGGGCTCAAGGCCGGTGCCGACGACTATCTGACCAAGCCGTTCCATCCGGAAGAGTTGGCCTTGCGCATCCAGGCCCTGTTGCGCCGCGCCCATGGGCTGGCCAACCAGAGCCAGCTGGAGGCCGCCGGGCTGCGCCTGGACGAGCAGCGTCAGTGCGTGTGCCTGAACGGCGCCGACGTCGACCTGACCGCCGCCGAATTCCGCCTGCTGCGCTATTTCATGCTGCACCCCGGCCAGGTCCTGTCCAAGGGGCACCTGGCCGAGCATCTGTACGACGGCGAGACCGAACGCGATTCCAACGTCATCGAGGTCCACGTCAACCACCTGCGGCGCAAGCTCGGCCGCGAGGTGATCGAGACCCGCCGTGGCCAGGGCTACCGCTACGCCGGGGTGGCCGCCGGATGAGGTCGATCCAGCGGCGCTTGAGCGTCGGCCTGTTCGCGGTGCTGCTGGTGGTCGGGCTGGTCCTCGCGCAGACCGGCCTGTGGCTGTTCGACCAGGGCCTGCGGCGCTATTTCGCCGGCAACCTGCGCGAGGAGGCGGAGAACCTGCTGGTGGCCATGGTGCGCGGGCCGAACGGCATGCAACTGGACGAGCAACGCCTCAACCCGGCGTTCCAGCGCCCGTATTCCGGGCGCTATTTCGTCATCGAGCTGGAAAAGGACACCTGGCGCTCACGCTCCCTGTGGGACAGCGAGCTGGAGGTGCCGCACAAGAAAGGGCTGGTGCAGGGCCTGGTCGATGGGCCCGAGGAGCAGCGACTGCTGGTGTTCCGCGGCCACTACAAGCGCATGGGCCAGAAGCTGCGGATCGTGGTGGCGCAGGACTATACGCCGATCCTGGAAAGCTTCGCCCGCGTGCAGTGGATGGGTCTGGGCGCCGGCGCCCTGGCGCTGCTCCTGGTATTGCTGTTGCAGCGCCTGACCGTGCGTCGTTCGCTGCGTCCGCTGGAGGAGGTGCGCCTGCAGATCGCCCAGCTGCAGCAGGGTCAGCGCAGCCAACTGGACAACCAGGCTCCCGAGGAGCTGGAGCCGCTGGTGGAGCAGATCAACCACCTGCTGGCACACACCGAGGAGACCCTGAAGCGTTCGCGCAACGCCCTGGGCAACCTCGGTCACGCCCTGAAGACGCCGCTGGCGGTGCTGGTCAGCCTCGCCGAGCGCGAGGAGATGGCGCGCCAGCCGGAGTTGCAACAGGTCCTGCGCGAGCAGCTGGAACAGATCCAGCAGCGCCTCGGTCGCGAGTTGGGCAAGGCGCGCCTGGTCGGCGAAGCGCTGCCTGGCGCACATTTCGATTGCGCCGAGGAGTTGCCGTCGCTGTGCGACACCCTGCGCCTGATCCACGGCCCGCACCTGCAGGTGAGCTGGAGCGCGCCACCGGGGCTGCGCCTGCCATGGGACCGCGAGGACCTGCTGGAGATGCTCGGCAATCTGCTGGACAACGCCTGCAAGTGGGCCGATAGCGAAGTCCGCCTGACTGTCGCGCAGGGCGAGGGCATGGTCCGCCTGAAGGTCGACGATGACGGCCCCGGCATCCTCCCCGACCAGCGCCAGGCGGTGCTCGAGCGGGGTACCCGGCTCGACGAGCAGGTCAGCGGCCATGGCCTGGGCCTGGGCATCGCGCGCGACATCGCCGAGGCCTGCGGTGGCCGCCTGAGTCTCGAAGACAGCCCGCTGGGCGGCCTGCGAGTGAGCATCGAGTTGTCGTTGCAGAAGAGCGGCCGCGCCGCCAGGGCTTAACAGTTCTTCACCATTTGCCGACAGTCCCGGCAAGATTTCCTCCTGCGCTTTCCCTAGCATCCCGGGCTTCTTGCAAGGAGGTCTTGGACGATGAAACGGCGGACGGGTACGGGCCGCTGGCGCTGGGCGCTGATGCTGCCGGTGCTGGTGTTCCTGTTGGGCGAGTCCAGTGGACAGCGAGAGGAGGGGCGGTCGCCGCGGTTACCCGCGCAGGCTCGCTACGAGCAGGCCGTGGAAAACGCGTTGCGCAGCGAGCGCGGCGAGCCGCGACAGGCCGGGACAGCGGCAGCGAAGGTGGCCGAGGCGGGAGCCCCGGCGCGTCTGCGTGGCTGGCTGCGCTCGCTGGCCCGCCTGGCGATCTGGGGGACCTACGGCCCCCCGGCGCTATTCAGGCCGTGAACGGTCAGGCCTTGAACTGTTCCATCAGGCCCTGCTGGTGGTTGGCCAGGCGGTTCAGCGACTGACTGACCTGGGCCGATTCCTCGGCCTGGCTCGACAGCGACTCGGTGACGTCACGGATCGCCGCGACATTGCGGTTGATCTCCTCGGCTACCGAGCTCTGTTCCTCGGCGGCGCTGGCAATCTGTAGATTCATGTCGTTGATCACCGTCACCGCCTCGCCGATCCGTTGCAGCGCGGCCACCGCTTCATCCACCTGCTCGACGCTGCCCTGGGCCTGGCGATGGCTGCCGTGCATGGCGTCGACCACGTCGCGGGTGCCCTGTTGCAGGCCTTCGATCACCCCGCGGATCTGTTCCACCGAGTCCTGGGTGCGCCGGGCGAGGTTGCGCACTTCGTCGGCGACCACCGCGAAGCCGCGGCCGGCGTCGCCGGCGCGGGCCGCCTCGATGGCCGCGTTGAGCGCCAGCAGGTTGGTCTGCTCGGCGATGGCGCGGATCACTTCCAGCACCGAACCGATTTCCTCGCTGCTGCTGGCCAGTTGCTCGACCTGGCCCATGGCGCTGGTCAGGTTGGCGGCCAGGCTGTCGATGCTCTGGGTGGTGCGGTCGATCAGCGCCAGACCGTCGCGGGTCGCCTGGTCGGCACCGCGCGCGGCGTCGGCGGCCTGGGCGGCGCTACGGGCGACGTCCTGGGCAGTGGCGGTCATCTCGTGGGATGCGGTGGCGACCTGATCGATCTCGCGGAACTGCTGCTGCATGCCGGCGCTGGTCTGGCTGGAAATCGCCGCCGACTGGTCGGCGGTACTGCGCGCATCGCGCACCGAGACCTTCACGTCGCGGATGATCGGCTGCAGCTTGTCGAGGAAACGGTTGAACCAACCGGCCAGTTCGCCCAGCTCGTCGCGCCCGGTGTGCGGCAGACGCTGGGTCAGGTCGCCTTCGCCGCTGGCGATGTCGCGCAGCATGTGGGCGACGCCGAGGATCGGCCGGGTCACGCCGCGGGCGCTCAGCCACAGCACCAGCAGGCCGAGCACCGCGGCGCCGAGGCCGAGGCCCAGTTCGACCCAGGTGCCTTCGCGGCGCATGTCGTCCAGTTGCCGCTCCAGCGCCAGGGCCGGGCCGAGCAGGGCGCTCTTCGGCACTTCGAGGAGCACGCCCCAGGGCTTGGCGCCGGGAATCGGCTGCAACGGTTGCAGCACCTTGAGGTCGTCGTTCTCGTTGAACAATTGGCTCTTGCCGGCGGCCAGCAGTTGCAGGAGTTCGTCGGCGTGCTGCGGATCCGCCTTGGCCAGGTTCTTGCCGAGCAGGCCAGCGTCGCGGCTGTTGCCGGCGAACAGCCCGGCCGGGCTGAGGATGCCGACCTGGCCAACGCCGTCGTAGAGTTCGCGGTTGCCCTGTTCGCTGAGCGCCTGCAGATTGCTCAGGTTGATGTCCAGGCCCATCACGCCGATCACCTTGCCATCCAGTTCGAGGGGGAAGGCGATGCTGGTCATCAGCAGTTGGCGCTCGCCGACCTTGTCGAAGTAGGGATCGAGCACGCAGGGTTGAGCGCTTTCCTTCGGGCAGGTGTACCAGGCGTTGTAGGCCGCGCCGCTAGGCCCGCTGCTGGTGTCGGCGAGTTCGGACTCGACCATCGACTCGGACTCCAGCTGTCCCGGCGTGGCCTGCGCCCAGTACAGGGAGAAGCGTCCCTTGTCGTTGCTGCCCAGGGCGGGCTGGTCGACGAACAGTTCGTCCTTGCCGTCCAGTGCGTTGGGTTCGAAGACCACGTACAGGCCGAGCACCTCGGGATTGGCGGCGAGCGCGGTACGCACCTGGCGGGTCAGGTCTTCGCGCAGGTCGTAGGCGTCGAGGAAGCGCTTCTGCGCCTGGTCGCGGAGGAACAGGATCTGCCGGGAGAAACCCTTGCCGTACTGGAAGGCATCCATGAAATAGCGCTGGATGCGCAACGCCTGCAATTCCCCGCGGGCTTCCAGGCGCAGGCGCGCCGATTCGTCGAGCATCTGCGTACTGGCGCTTTTCACCAGTACGCTGCTGTGCTGCATGCGGTAGACCGAAAGGCCGACCAGCAAGGCGACCACGCCGAGCAGGCAGAGGCCTGCCAGCAGGGTGATCTTCCATTGGATGGACAGGCGGCGAAGGAACATGGGAGGGGTCCTTGTACGAAGAAACTGCGGGGGCCCAAGGCTTATCGGCAGGGCTCGCCCATTCTTGACGACGGTGCGTTCGCTGGCGCCGGATTGCCGTCGTGCGGCGAATCGCACGCAAGAACCGTGCACAACGGTTTATAGCCAGGCGACATTCGCCCATGCGCGGCTTTGACAGGCGGGGATGGCTGTAGCAGAGTACGCCCCTTTTTTCGGTCGCAGGCGGCCGGGTTCGTTTCATTTGCAAGGAGTTCAACGATGAACGCAGTGGTGCTGGCGGTCGCACTGATGCTCGTCCTCAGCCTTTGCCGTGTGCATGTCGTGCTGGCGCTGATCATCGGCGCGGTGGTCGGCGGACTGTTCGGTGGCCTAGGCCTGGAGGGGACTCTCAAGGCCTTCAACGGCGGCCTCGGCGGCGGCGCCACGGTGGCCCTGTCGTACGCCATGCTCGGCGCCTTCGCCGTGGCCATCGCTCGCTCCGGCGTGGCCCATGCGCTGGCCGACAAGGTCCTGGTGCTGCTCGGCCGGCACGACGAGCAGGGCAAGGGCGCCGGTGCGTTCAAGTGGATCCTGGTCGGCCTGCTGCTCTGCGTGGCGGTATCCTCGCAGAATATCCTGCCGATCCACATCGCCTTCATCCCGCTGCTGGTGCCGCCGCTGCTCTATGTGCTGAGCAAGCTGCAGATCGACCGGCGATTGATCGCCTGCGTCATCACCTTCGGCCTCATCACCCCGTACATGTTCCTGCCGGTGGGCTTCGGCAACATCTTCCTCAATGAAATCCTGCTGGCCAACGTGGCGCGCAACGGCGTCGACGTCAGCGGGATCAACGTCACCCACGCCATGTTCATCCCGGCCCTGGGCATGCTCGCCGGGTTGCTCATCGCGGTGCTGTTCAGCTACCGCCGCAAGCGCGTCTACGACTTGCAGCGGATCGAGCAGGCCGAACGCGTCGATGTCAGCTATAGCCCGAAAAGCCTGGCGGTGGCCGGGGTCTCCATCGTCGCCGCGTTCGTCGTGCAGCTGTGGCTGGACTCGATGATCATCGGCGCGCTGGTCGGTTTCGTGGTCTTCTCGCTGTCCGGCGTGGTGCGCTGGAAGGAGACCGACGACCTGTTCACCGAAGGCATGAAGATGATGGCCACCATCGGTTTCATCATGATCGCCGCGGCCGGTTTCGCCGAGGTGATGAAGGCCACCGGCGAGGTGCAGAGCCTGGTCGACGCCTCGGTGGCCTGGATCGGCAACAGCAAGGCGGTCGGCGCCATGCTGATGCTGCTGGTCGGCCTGCTGGTCACCATGGGCATCGGCTCGTCGTTCTCCACCGTGCCGATCATCGCCGCGATCTTCGTCCCGCTGGCGGTGCAACTGGGCTTCAGCCCGCTGGCCATCGTCAGCATCGTCGGCACCGCCGGCGCGCTGGGGGATGCAGGTTCTCCGGCGTCGGACTCGACCCTCGGGCCGACCTCCGGGCTCAACGTCGACGGCCAGCACAATCACATCTGGGACACCGTGGTGCCGACCTTCCTGCACTACAACCTGCCGTTGCTGGTGTTCGGCTGGGCCGCCGCGATGTTGCTCTGAGTCCCATTTCGGGCGGTCGCCTGACGGAATGTCGGGCCGGCCGCTTAAGCTTCCGACGGGATTGCCGATGAAACGGGAATCCCGTTTTTTATTGGGCGTCATGCTAGGAGTTGATGATGCGTCTGACCCTGAAATCCAAAGTCCTCCTGCTGGCCATGGTGCCGGTGCTGCTCTTCGCCCTGGTGCTCAGCGGCGGAGCGGTGCTGATCCTGAAAAAACAGGCTGATACCGAAGTCAAGGATACCCGCGAGCGCCTGCTCGGCGACCGTCGTGCCGAACTCGAGCACTATGTGCAGATCGCCATGGGCAGTATCCAGGCCGAGTACGACCGCTCGGCCAACGGCGACCTGAACGCCCGCGCCGAGGCCATTGCGCGCCTGTCGAAGGTCAAGTACGGCAAGGACGGCTATATCTTCGGCTACGACTCCCAGGTGGTGCGCCTGTTCCGTGGCGACAGCCCGGTGGACGTCGGCAAGAGCTTCCGCGACCGCCGCGATCCCAGCGGCGTCTACCTCAACCGCGAACTGGTGGAGGCAGGCAAGAACGGCAGCCACTACGTGACCTATACCTCGCCGCTGCCAGGTAACGAAAGCGTCATGGTGCCGAAGCTGTCGTACACCCTGTACCTGCCGAAGTGGGACATGGTGATCGGCTCGGCGATCAACCTCGACGGCGTCGAGGCCCAACTGGTGGAGATCAAGCAAGCCATCGACGAGCGTATCGGCACCCTGATCGCCAGCATCGTGGCGATCGCCGGGGTCCTCCTGGTGGTCCTGCTGGTGATCGGCCTGGCGGTGGCCAACGCGATGCTGCGTCCGCTGCACCAGATCCGCCAGAACCTCGACGACATCGCCGCCGGCGAGGGCGACCTGACCCGCCGCCTGCCGGTGACCAGCCACGACGAGCTGGGCGAGCTGGCCGGTTCCTTCAACCGCTTCGTCGAGAAGATCCACGGTCTGGTGCGGCAGATCGCCGGGATGACCGGCGACCTCAAGCAACTGGTGGAGCAGATGTCGGCCCAGGCCGAGCGTTCCGAGCAGGCCATGGAGCGCCAGCGCCACGAGACCGATCAGGTCGCCACCGCGATCAACGAGATGTCCGCCGCCGCCCATGAAGTGGCGCAGAGCGCCCAGCGCGCCGCCGAGGCCGCGCAGCAGACCGACCACGAAGGCCAGGCGGCCAAGCGCGTGGTGGACGGCAGCATCGAGCGCATCCACGCGCTGGTGGACGAGATCCGCGACAGCGGTTCCTCGCTGGACAGCCTGCAACAGGACGTGCAGTCGATCGTCAGCGTGCTCGGGGTGATCCGCTCCATTGCCGAACAGACTAACCTGCTGGCGCTCAACGCGGCCATCGAGGCGGCCCGTGCCGGCGAGGCCGGACGTGGCTTCGCGGTGGTCGCCGACGAAGTGCGGGCGCTGGCCAGCCGCACCCAGCAGAGCACCCAGGAAATCCAGGGCATGATCGATCGCCTGCAGCAGGGCACCAACGCCGCGGTCGACGCCATGCGCCGTTCCGGCGAGGCCGGCGAGGGCACCAGCAACCAGGCCAACCAGGCCGGCGATTCGCTGGACGCCATCGCCCAGTTGATTGCCACCATCAACGCGATGAACGCGCAGATCGCCAGCGCCGCCGAGGAACAGACCGCGGTGGCCGAGGAGATCAACCGCAGCGTGCACCAGATCGCCGGCGCGGTGGACAGCGTCGCCGACGAGGCCCAGCAGGGCGCGCAGACCGCCCGCAGCCTGGCGCAACTGGGCCAGGGCCTGGGCCGGCTGGTCGGTCAGTTCCGCATCTGACCCTTCCCCCGCGCGACCGCTGCCGGCAAAAGAGCCAGCCGGCAGTGGTGCGCCACAGAGCCTTCCTGTCATTATTCGGCGGAGTCGGCCGGCAGTCGTGAACGATCCACCTCCGCCGGCTGACTAATGCTTTGCTTCCCACTGCCAGATGGATTGGACATGCTCGACACGAAACTGGAATCCCGGACTTTTCTCCTGTTGCTGGCGGTGGTCACGCTCGCCTTCGGCTGGCTCTTGCTGCCGTTCTACGGCGCGGTGTTCTGGGGCACCATCCTGGCGATCATCTTCGCCCCGGTGCAACGCCGCCTGCAGGTGCGTCTGAGGGATCGGAAGAACCTCGCCGCGCTGATCACCCTGCTGATCTGCGTGCTGATCGTGATCATCCCGGTGATCTTCATCGCCGGTTCGCTGGTGCAGGAAGGCGCGAGCGTCTACCAGCGGGTCAAGTCCGGCGAACTGAACTTCGCCGCCTACCTGCAGCAGGCGGTGGCCGCCTTGCCGCCATCGGTGCACCAGTGGCTGGAGCGCTTCGACCTGGCCAATCTCTCGAGCCTGCAGGAGAAGCTCTCCTCGGTGGCGATGCAGGCCAGCCAGGTGGTGGCGACCAAGGCGTTCAGCATCGGCCAGAACACCCTCGACTTCGTCATCAGCTTCGGCATCATGCTCTACCTGCTGTTCTTCCTCCTTCGCGACGGTCGCGTGCTCGGCCGGCGGATCAAGCAGGCGGTGCCGCTGAGCCAGGAACACAAGCACCACCTGTTCGCCAAGTTCACCACGGTGATCCGCGCCACGGTGAAGGGCAACATCGCCGTGGCTGCCACCCAGGGCGCTCTCGGCGGCCTGATCTTCTGGGTGCTGGGCATCGAGGGCGCCTTGCTCTGGGGCACCCTGATGGCCTTCCTGTCGCTGCTGCCGGCCATCGGCGCGGCGCTGATCTGGGCGCCGGTGGCGGCCTATTTCCTGCTCACCGGGGCGATCTGGCAGGGCGTAGTGCTGATCCTGTTCTGCGTGGTGGTGATCGGCCTGGTGGACAACATCCTGCGCCCGATCCTGGTCGGCAAGGACACCAAGATGCCGGACTACGTGGTGCTGATCTCCACCCTCGGCGGTATGGCCTTGTTCGGCCTCAACGGCTTCGTCATCGGCCCGCTGATCGCCGCGCTGTTCATGGCCAGTTGGGACCTGTTCACTGGTCGCGAGGAAGAACCACAGGCCTGAGTCGCGCCCGTGGCAGACAAGCCCCGCGAATGCGGGGCTTGTTCGTTTCAGGCCTTGAAGCATCATGGACGGCGCTGTCGTGGCTGAGCCGCTCCAGGCAGTGCCTGGGGCCTTCGGCTAACAGTGCGTCGAACCCGGTACATCGCGACCGTTGCGCAACCGGACATGGAGCAGCGCTTGCCGGCACTCCTCAGGGCTCGCCGCTGTCAACCGGCGGCGGACCTCGGCTTGAGCGCGCAGGTGGCGAGGAAGGTCGGCATGAAGCGGTCGATGACGAAGCGCGGGTGCGGTTGCCAGTCTTCGTAGAAATCCTGCAGCAGCAGGCCGGCGGCGAGCTGGCCGGCGATTTGCTGGGTCAGGCTATGGCCGAACACCAGGGCTTCGCCTTTCTCGCGCTTCGCCGCGAGGGCTTCGGCGGAGAGGCTTTCCAGGTCGGAGTAGGGCAGGCGATGTCGCGGCCGGATCAGGCCCTGCTCTGCCAGTTCCGGCGAGCGGTCCTCGATGAACAGCGCCGGGTTGTAGAAGCTCGCCAGCAGCTTGCCGCCCGGCCGCAGCACCCGCGCGCATTCGCGCCAGACCGGCAGGACATCGTCGACGTAGAGATTGGAGATGGGATTGAAGACCAGGTCGAAGGAGGCATCGGCGAAGGTCGAGAGGTCGCGCATGTCGCCCTGCACGCAGGCCAGTTCGAGGCGGTCGCGGGCGGCGACCTGGCGGTCCTTGTCCAGCTGTCCCGCCGAGGCGTCGAACAGCGTGACCCGTGCGCCGGCGGCGGCAAGGATCGGCGCCTGCTGGCCGCCGGCCGAGGCCAGGCAGAGGATCTCGCGGCCGCGTACGTCGCCCAGCCAGTGAGCGGGTAACGCGCCCGGGGTTAGCTTCACCGCCCAGTCGCCGCGGCGTGCGGCGGCGACCTCTTCGGCGCTGACCGGTCGCGACCATTCGCAGTCACGGGCGGCCTGGGCGTCCCAACTGGCGCTGTTGTGTCGCAGGACGTCGATATCGTGGAAGGTGGGCATGAGGCCTCCGGGTTCATCCATGGAGCGCGGAGCATGCCACGGCAGCGGGGCAGGGTGCGTGGGGCGGGCCAAAGAAAAACCCCGCCGAGGCGGGGTTTTCGTGGAGCGGGCGACTCAGCCGGCGAGGGCCAGGCCGGAATGCTGGAGGATTTCCAGCAGCGGCTGCGGGTAGACGCCGAGGAAGAACGCCAGCAGGGCGATGGCCACCAGCATGATGCCGCCGGCGCGCTGGCCCCAGTTGAACGGTGCGTCGTGCTGGCGGATGCCGGGCTCGACCAGGAACAGGGTGACCATGACCCGCAGGTAGTAGTACAGGCCGATGGCGCTGCCCAGCACCAGGGCGCCGATCAGCCACCACAGGTGCGACTCGACGCCGACCGCGATCACGTAGAACTTGCCGATGAAGCCGGCGGTCAGCGGGATGCCTGCCAGCGACAGCATCATCACGGTCATCACCGCGGTCAGCACCGGCCGGCGCCAGAACAGGCCGCGGTACTCGAACAGCGCATCGGCGTCGCGGCCGCTGTACGGGGTGGACATCAGGGTGATCACGCCGAACGCGCCGAGGGAGGTCAGTACGTAGGTGGCCAGGTAGACGCCGACCGCTTCCACGGCCATGCCCTTGCTGGCGATCAGGGCGACCAGCAGGTAGCCCAGGTGGGCGATGGACGAGTAGCCGAGCAGGCGCTTGATGTTGCTCTGGGTCAGTGCCAGCAGGTTGCCGAAGAGGATCGAGGCGACCGCGATGACGCTCAGGGAGATGTTCAGCAGTTGGTTGTCCAGGGCCGCCGGGGCGATCTGGAACAGCCGCAGCAGCACGGCGAACACCGCGACCTTGCTGGCGGTGGCGAGGAACGCCGAGACGGGCGCCGGGGCGCCTTCGTAGACGTCCGGGGTCCACAGGTGGAAGGGCACCAGCGACAGCTTGAAGCCCAGGCCGACCAGCATCATGCCGACGCCAACGCTGACCAGCGGACCGCTCAGCACGTGCTCGGCGACCTTGGCGCCAAGGCCGGCGAAGCCCAGGGTACCGGACTCGGCGTAGAGCAGGGCCATGCCGAACAGCAGGAAGGCGGAGCCGGCGGCCGAGAGCACGGTGTACTTGATGCCGGCTTCCAGCGAGCGCTTGTTGAAGAAGGCGTAGGCGACCATCCCGTAGACCGGGACCGAGAGCAGCTCCAGGCCGATGAACAGGCTGGCCAGGTGCTGCGCGCTGACCAGCACCAGGCCGCCGGCCGTGGCCAGCAGCAGGAGCAGGTACAGCTCTTCGCGGTTACCCGGATAGCTTTCCATGTAGGCGTGGGCGAGGGTCACGCAGGCCAGGGCGGAGACCAGCACCAGGGCCATGTAGAAGCAGGCGTAGTTGTCCACCAGCACCAGCGGGGTCACCTCGATCGGGGTGACGCCGAGGACCGGCAGCAGCGACAGCAGGGCCAGGTTGAGGCCGATCACCGAGAGAGTGGCGGTGAACGAGTGATTGCGTTTCCAGGCTACCGCCAGCATCACCACCACCAGGGTGGCGCTGGTGATCAGCAGTGGCAGGAGCGCGATGAAGTGTTGGATCGTAAAGGTCATTTCGCGACTACCGTCCTGCAAGGGTGGAAAGGGCTGCGCCCAGCCATTGCTGCACGCCGTGCATGCTGGCCGCGGAGATGTCCAGCACCGGCTGCGGGTAGACCCCGAGCAGGACCAGCAGGACCGCCAGGCCGAGCACCATGCTCAGTTCGCGGGCGTCGAGGCCGAGGATCGGCTCGTCGGACTGGCTGGGTCCGAAGTAGGCGCGGTGGATCATGATCAGCGAGTAGACCGAGGCGAAGACCAGGCCGAAGGTGGCGATCACGATGATCACCGGGACCACCTTGAAGGCGCCGATCAGGATCAGGAACTCGCCGACGAAGTTGCCGGTGCCGGGCAGGCCCAGCGACGCCGAGGCGAAGAACAGGCTGATCGCCGGCAGGTAGGGCATGCGCGACCACAGGCCGCCCATCTTGCGCATGTCGCGGGTATGCAGGCGCTCGTAGAGCTGGCCGCAGAGGATGAACAGCGCCGCGGCGGAGAGGCCGTGGGCGATCATCTGTACCACCACGCCCTGCAGCGCGACCTGGCTGCCGGAGTAGATGCCGATCATCACGAAGCCCATGTGCGAAACGCTGGAGTAGGCGACCAGGCGCTTGATGTCGGTCTGCGCGAAGGACAGCAGGGCACCGTAGAAGATGCCGATGATGCCGAGCCACATGGCGATCGGCGCGAATTCCGCCGAGGCGTTGGGGAACAGCGGCAGGGCGAAGCGGATCAGGCCGTAGGCGGCGGTCTTCAGGAGGATGCCGGCGAGGTCCACGGAGCCGGCGGTGGGCGCCTGGGCGTGGGCGTCCGGCAGCCAGGAATGCACCGGCACCACTGGCATCTTCACCGCGAAGGCGACGAAGAAGCCGAGCATCAGCAGCCATTCCACGTGGGGGCTTAGCTGGGTCTTCAGCAGGGTGGCGTAGTCGAAGGTGATCACGCCGGTGGCATTGAAGTTGACGAACACCAGGCCGAGGATCGCCACCAGCATCACCAGGCCGCTGGCCTGGGTGAAGATGAAGAACTTGGTGGCGGCGTAGATGCGGGTCTTCTTGCCGTCATCGGAGCTGTGTCCCCACAGCGCGATGAGGAAGTACATCGGCACCAGCATCATTTCCCAGAAGAAGAAGAACAGGAACAGGTCGATGGCGAGGAACACGCCGATCACACCGCCCAGGATCCACAGCAGGTTCAGATGGAAGAAGCCGATGCGGCGCTGGATCTCGTTCCAGGAGCAGAGGACCGAGAGCACGCCGAGCAGGCCGGTGAGGGCGACCATCAGCAGCGACAGGCCATCCATCGCCAGGTGGACGCTGATGCCGAGACGCTCGATCCACAGCACCTTGAATTGCAGGGTCCATTCCGGCTCGCCGCCGGGCGCGGGCGCCAGCTGGAAGTCGCCGGTGGCCCAGATCCACAGGCTCAGGATCAGGACCAGGGTCATCGAAAGCAGCGCGATCCAGCGGGGTAGGGTCTTGCTGCTGTGTTCGGCGATCCAGCAGAGGAAACCGCCGATGAAGGGGATCAGGATTAGCCAGGGCAGAATCATGACAGGCTCAGTCTCTCCGTGAATTCGTTAGGCCAGCAGCAGCGCGCCGAGCAGGATGGCGGCGCCACCCACCAGGGAAGCGGCGTACCAGCGCAGGCGGCCGTTCTCGGTGAGGCTGAGGAGGTTGTGTCCGCCGCGCACGCTGAACGGAACGACGCCCAGGGTACGGTCGATGGGGTCGCGCCCCAGCAGTTGGCAGAGCAGCAGGTAGGGTTTCACGAACAGCTTGTCGTACAGCCAGTCGAAGCCCCAGGCGTGGTACCACCAGGTACCGAAGAAGCGACCCGGGGCGCTCTTCGCCAGGGCGCTGACGAAGCGGCGCTGGCCGAGGAACAGCAGGCCGGCCAGCAGGATGCCGGCGATGGCGATGGCGCCCGAGGCCAGTTCCAGGCTGTGCTTGGCTTCGCCACCGGCGTGGCCGACGCTTTCCGGCAGGACGCCGGCCAGCGGCGGGGTGATCAGGGCGCCGACGAAGGTCGACAGGACGATCAGCACGCTGAGCGGCAGCCAGTGGGAAATCCCGTGGCCGGCGTGGGCTTCGGTCTTCGGCTCGCCGTGGAAGGCGACGAAGATCAGGCGGAAGGTGTAGATCGAGGTCAGGAACGCACCCACCAGGCCGGCGATCAGCAACTCGCGATGGCCGCTGGCGAAGGCCTCCCAGAGGATCTCGTCCTTGGAGTAGAAGCCCGCGGTGAGGAAGGGCAGGGCGGCCAGCGCCGCACCGCCGACCACGAAGCTGGCGTAGGCCAGCGGCAGCTTCTTCCACAAGCCGCCCATCTTGAAGATGTTCTGCTCGTGGTGGCAGGCGATGATCACCGCGCCCGAGGCGAGGAACAGCAGGGCCTTGAAGAAGGCGTGGGTCATCAGGTGGAAGATCGCCGCGTCCCAGGCGCCGACGCCGAGGGCGAGGAACATGTAGCCGATCTGGCTCATGGTCGAGTAGGCGAGGATGCGCTTGATATCGGTCTGCACCAGGGCGGCGAAGCCGGCCAGGACCAGGGTCACCGCGCCGACGATGCCGACCAGTTCGAGGATGTCCGGGGCCAGGGTGAACAGGCCGTGGCAACGGGCGATCAGGTAGACGCCGGCGGTCACCATGGTGGCGGCGTGGATCAGCGCGGAGACCGGGGTCGGGCCGGCCATGGCGTCGGCCAGCCAGGTCTGCAGCGGCAGTTGGGCGGACTTGCCGACCGCGCCGCCGAGCAGGGCCAGGGTCGCCAGGGTCAGCCAGAGGTTGCCTTCCGGGAACTTCTGCGGCGCCAGCACCAGCAGCTCCTGGATGTTCAGGGTGCCGAACTGCTGGAACAGGATGAACAGGCCGAAAGCCATGAACACGTCGCCGACGCGGGTGACGATGAATGCCTTGAGCGCCGCGTTACCGTTGTTGCGATTGCTGTAGTAGAAGCCGATCAGCAGGTAGCTGCACAGGCCCACGCCTTCCCAGCCGAAGTAGAGGAACAGCAGGTTGTCGCCCAGCACCAGGAACAGCATGCTGGCAATGAACAGGTTGGTGTAGGCGAAGAAGCGCGAATAGCCGGTTTCGCCACGCATGTACCAGGAGGCGAACAGGTGGATCAGGAAGCCGACGCCGGTAACCACGCCGAGCATGGTTACCGAGAGGCCGTCCAGGTACAGGGTGAAGTTGCTGCTGAAGTCGCCGGCCGCCATCCACTGCCACAGCACCAGGCTGTAGGCGCCGCCTTCCGGCGGACTGCTGTGGAAGCTGAAGATGGCCCAGGCCGCGCTCAGGGCGGAGAGGCCGACCGAGCCGACGCCGACCAGCGCCGAAAGGTTTTCCGACCACCTGCCGCGGGAGAACGACAGCAGCAGGAAGCCGACCAGGGGGAACAGGAAGGTAAGAGGTAGAAGGTTCATCCGCGCATCTCGCTGGCAGCGTCGATATCGAGGGTGTGGAAGCGGCGATACAGTTGCAGCAGGATCGCCAGGCCGATGCTCGCTTCGGCGGCCGCGAGGCTCAGCACCAGGATGAACATCACCTGGCCGTCGGGTTGGCCCCAGCGGCTGCCGGCGACCACGAAGGCGAGGGCGGCGGCGTTCATCATCACTTCCAGGCTCATCAGTACGAACAGGATGTTGCGTCGCACCATCAAGCCGACCAGTCCGAGGGCGAACAGGACGCTGGCGAGGGCCAGGCCGTGTTCCAGTGGTATTGCGTTCATAGCGTTACGTTCCCTTGGGGCGGGCGCAGGGCGCCCGCCGAACCTTTATTGTTTGGCGTCTTGACGACCCAGGTGATAGGCAGCGACCAGGGCCGCGAGCAACAGCATGGAGGCCAGTTCGACCACCAGCAGGTACGGGCCGTAGAGGCTGATGCCGACCGCCTTGGCGTCTACCGTGGTATGGCCGATGCCGGCACCGCTCGGGGTGCGGGCGAGGACCACCAGCAGTTCCACCAGCAGGACCAGGGCCAGGGCCGAAGGCCCGACCCAGATGCCGGGCGTGAGCCACTTGCGCTCCTGCTCGACCACGGCCGGGCCGAGGTTGAGCATCATCACCACGAAGACGAACAGAACCATGATGGCGCCAGCGTAGACGATGATCTCCAGGGCGCCGGCGAAGGGTGCGCCGAGGCTGAAGAAGGTCATCGAGATGGCCAGCAGGGAAATGATCAGGTAGAGCAGGGCATGCACCGGGTTGCTGTTGGTGATGACCCGCAGCGTGGCCAGTACGGCGACGCCGGCAGCGAAATAGAAAGCGAATTCCACGCGACGTCTCCTTATGGCAGCAGGCTTTTCACGTTGATCGGTTCGGCTTCGTTCTGCGCGGCGCCTTTCGGCTTGCCGGCGATCGCCATCCCCGCAACGCGGTAGTAGTTGTAGTCCGGGTTCTTGCCCGGGCCGGAGATCAGCAGGTCGTGCTTCTCGTAGACCAGGTCCTGGCGCTTGAACTCGCCCATCTCGAAGTCCGGGGTGAGCTGGATCGCGGTGGTCGGGCAGGCTTCCTCGCACAGGCCGCAGAAGATGCAGCGCGAGAAGTTGATGCGGAAGAACTCCGGATACCAGCGACCGTCCTCGGTCTCGGCCTTCTGCAGGGAGATGCAGCCAACCGGACAGGCCACGGCGCACAGGTTGCAGGCTACGCAGCGTTCCTCGCCGTCGGGGTCGCGGGTCAGGACGATCCGGCCACGATAGCGCGGCGGCAGGTAGACCGGCTCTTCGGGGTATTGCAGGGTATCGCGCTTGCGGAAGGCATGGCCGAAGATCATCACCAGGCTGCGAAGCTGGGTGAAGGTGCCATGCACGACGTTGATGATTTCTTTGATCACGGTGGTTCTCCTTACTGGGCCGCGGCCAGCACGAGCGCGCCGGTCACCAGCAGGTTGATCAGGGTCAGCGGCAGGCACACCTTCCAGCTGAACGCCATCACCTGGTCATAGCGCGGACGCGGCAGCGAGGCGCGGATCAGGATGAAGAGCATGATGAAGAAGCCGGTCTTGGCGGCGAAGTAGAAGAACGACAGCCAGGGCAGGGTGTCCAGGAACGGACCGTGCCAGCCGCCGAAGAACAGGGTCGCCAGCAGCGCCGAGACCAGCACGATGCCGATGTACTCGCCGACGAAGAACATGCCCCATTTCATCCCGGCGTACTCGATGTGGTAGCCGTCCGCCAGTTCCTGCTCCGCTTCCGGCTGGTCGAACGGGTGACGGTGGGTCACGGCGACGCCGGCGATGATGAAGGTGCAGAAGCCGAAGAACTGCGGAATGATGAACCAGACGTTGTCGATCTGGTACTGGACGATGTCGCGCATGTTGAACGAGCCGACCTGGGCGACGATGCCCATCAGCGACAGGGCCAGGAACACCTCGTAGGAGATGGTCTGGGCCGAGGCGCGCAGGCTGCCGAGCAGGGCGAACTTGTTGTTGCTCGACCAGCCGGCGAACAGCACGGCGTACACCGTCAGGCCGGCCATGGCGAAGAAGAACAGGATGCCGATGTTCAGGTCCGCCACGCCCCAGGTGGGGGTGATCGGCACGATGGCGAAGGCGACGAGCAGGGCGCCCATCGCGATCACCGGGGCCAGGGTGAAGATCATCTTGTCGGCGAACGGCGGGGTCCAGTCCTCCTTGAAGAACATCTTGACCATGTCCGCGCCGAGCTGGAACGCACCGAACGGACCGACCCGGTTGGGGCCGTAGCGGTCCTGCCAGAGGCCGAGCAGGCGGCGCTCGACCCAGCTGAGCAGGGCGCCGCAGATGACCACGGCGAGCAGCACCACGATGGCCTTGACCACGGTGAGGATGATGGTGACCAGAGCGGGAGTCAGCCAACTCATTGTGCAGCCTCCTGCAGACCTTCCACGGAGCAGCCGGCGATCGCCGCCGGGATGCCGGCGAAGCCGACCGGCAGGCCGATCAGGCCGGCGCCGAGTTGTTCATCGATGCGCAGCGGCAGGCGCAGGGCCTGGCCCTTGAGCTGGAAGCCGAGGGTCGCGCCGTCGTTGACGCCGAGGCGGTCCGCGTCTTCCTTGGACAGGGCGACGTAGGTCTCCGGGATGCGCTGCTGGATCGGCGCGGCCCGCGAGCTGTTTTCCTCGCTACCGAACAGGTGGTACAGAGGCACTACCTTCCAGCTGTCGGCCTTGGCGCTGAACGGCACCGGCACGGCCTGGAACCAGTCGAGGCCTTCGCCCTTCGGTTCGATCAGGCGCACGCCGGGGTCGCCGGCGCGCAGGTGGCCGCCGACCTCGTCCTGGAACTTGTTCCAGGCCTGCGGCGAGTTCCAGCCCGGCGACCAGGCGAACGGGATCTGCTGACGGTCTTCCTGGCTGCCGGAGTAGCCTTCCATGGAGAAGGCGAACGCCGAGTCGATGTCCTGCGGGGTGCGCGGCTCGTGCACGCTGATGTTGGCGCGCATGGCGGTGCGCCCGCTGTAGCGGTGCGGTTCGCGGGCCAGCTTGAGGCCCTTGATGCGGAACGAGGCGGCCGGTGCGGCGTCGCGGATACCGGCCAGGATCGGCTTGGCCTCGGCCACGGCTTCGGTGACGTGGTCCAGCTGGGTCCAGTCGACGCGCTTGCCTTGCAGGGTGCTGTGGATCGCATGCAGCCAGCGCCAGCCCTCGCGGACCATGTTCTTGGCGTCGTAGTAGGTCGGGTCGAACACCTGGAAGAAGCGCTGGGCGCGGCCTTCCTGGCTGACCAGGGTGCCGTCGCCTTCGGCGAAGCTGGCCGCCGGCAGCACCAGGTGCGCCTTGGCGGTGGTGGCGGTCTGCTGGTGATCGGCGACGATCACCACCCTGGCCGCCGCCAGGGCTGCGTCGACACGGGCGGCGTCGGTGCGGCGGTAGAGATCGTTCTCCAGCACCACCACGGCGTCGGCCTGTCCGGAGGTCAGTCGCTCGAGCGCGGCTTCCACGGAGTCGCCGCCGAAGAGCGCCAGGCCGAGGCTGTTGGCTTCGCCGACCACCAGGCTGATGGAACCGTTCTTCTCGCGCTGCTTGAGGGCCTTGGCGATGTTCGCCGCGGCTTCGATCAGTGCCTTGTTGCCCAGCGAGTTGCCGGACACCACCAACGGACGCTTGGCCACCAGCAGGGCATCGGCGATGCGCTGGGCGAAGGCCTGGGCCTGCGGGTCGAGGTCGGCCACGGCTGGAGCGCTCGGGTCGATCGCGTGGGCCACGGCGAAGCCGAGGCGGGCGAGGTCGTCCGGTGCGGCGTGGACGGTTTCCTCGGCCACGTCGTCGAGGCGGGTCGCGCTGACGCTGGCGATGAACAGCGGGTTCTGCGCGTGCTGGGCGATGTTCTTCACCGCGGCGTCGAGCCACGGCTGGACCTTCATGTCGGCGGCCATCTCGACGGCCTTGCCCTTCACCGACTGGCGCAGGGCCAGGGCGATGCGGGCGGCGGTCTGGGTCAGGTCCTCGCCGAGGACGAAGACCGCGTCGTGGTCCTCGATGTCGCGGATGCTCGGCACCGGCAGCGGGCCTTCCTGCATGACCTGCAGGATCAGGCGCAGGCGGTCGAGCTCGCCTTCGTTGATGCCGCTGTAGAAGTTGCCTTCGCCAACCAGCTCGCGCAGGGCGAAGTTGCTTTCCAGGCTGGCGCGCGGCGAACCGATGCCGACCACCTTGCGCTCCTTCAGCAGGGCGGCGGCCTGGTCGAGGGCGCCGTCCAGGCTCAGCTTCTGCTTGCTCAGCACCAGCAGCGGCTGGCGCGGACGGTCTTCGCGGTTGACGTAGCCGTAGCCGAAGCGACCGCGGTCGCAGAGGAAGTAGTGGTTGACCGAGCCGTTGTAGCGGTTCTCGATGCGGCGGATCTCGCCGTAGCGCTCGCCGGGGCTGATGTTGCAGCCGCTGGAGCAGCCGTGGCAGATGCTCGGGGCGAACTGCATGTCCCACTTGCGGTTGTAGCGCTCGGAGTGGGTCTTGTCGGTGAACACGCCGGTGGGGCAGACCTCGGTGAGGTTGCCGGAGAACTCGCTTTCCAGCACGCCGTCCTCGACCCGTCCGAAGTAGACGTTGTCGTGGGCGCCGTAGACGCCGAGGTCGGTGCCGCCGGCGTAGTCCTTGTAGTAGCGCACGCAGCGGTAGCAGGCGATGCAGCGGTTCATCTCGTGGGCGATGAACGGGCCGAGTTCCTGGTTCTGGTGGGTGCGCTTGGTGAAGCGGTACCGGCGCTCGTTGTGGCCGGTCATCACCGTCATGTCCTGCAGGTGGCAGTGACCGCCTTCCTCGCACACCGGGCAGTCGTGCGGGTGGTTGGTCATCAGCCATTCGACGACGCTGGCGCGGAACTGCTTGGCCTCTTCGTCTTCGATGGAGATCCAGGTGTTGTCGGTGGCGGGGGTCATGCAGGACATGACGAGGCGACCACGCTTGTCGTTCTCGTCGGTGTACTGCTTCACCGCGCACTGGCGGCAGGCGCCGACGCTACCGAGCGCCGGGTGCCAGCAGAAGTAGGGAATGTCGAGACCGAGGGACAGACAGGCCTGCAGGAGGTTGTCTGCACCATCGACTTCGAGCGTCTTGCCGTCTACGTGGATAGTGGCCATGGTTCAAGTCTTCGTTGGCCCGTTGTCAGCGGGCGTGGCTAATAGAAACTCACGGTTCCGTCGGGCCTGCGGCCGGGCCGCGGCACGACGACGAAACATCGCCGGACGGCTGGCCGTCCGGCTGCAAAGCATCAGGCGCCGACCGTTGCCGGGCGCGGCGCGGCCGAAGGCTGGCGGGAGATGCCCGCCTCGAATTCGGCACGGAAATACTTGAGGGCGCTGCCCAGCGGCTCGACGGCTCCCGGCGCATGGGCGCAGAAGGTCTTGCCTGGGCCGAGGAAGTTGACCAGTTGCTTGAGGGTCTCGAGGTCGCCGGGCTGGCCTTCGCCACGCTCTAGGGCGCGCAGCAGCTTCACGCTCCACGGCAGGCCGTCGCGGCAGGGGGTGCACCAGCCGCAGGACTCGCGGGCGAAGAACTCTTCCATGTTGCGCAGCAGGGAAACCATGTTGATGCTGTCGTCCACCGCCATGGCCAGGCCGGTGCCCATCCGGGTGCCGACCTTGGCGATGCCGCCGGCGAACATCTGCGCATCCAGGTGCTCCGGGAGCAGGAAGCCGGTACCGGCGCCGCCGGGCTGCCAGGCCTTGAGCTGGAAGCCGTCGCGCATGCCGCCGGCGTAGTCCTCGAACAGCTCGCGGGCGCTGACGCCGAACGGCAGTTCCCACAGGCCGGGGTTCTTCACCTTGCCGGAGAAGCCCATCAGCTTGGTGCCCATGTCTTCGCTGCCGGGGCGGGCCAGGGTCTTGTACCAGTCCACGCCGTTGCCGACGATGGCCGGCACGTTGCACAGCGTCTCCACGTTGTTCACGCAGGTCGGCTTGCCCCAGACGCCGACGGCGGCAGGGAAGGGCGGTTTGGAACGCGGGTTGGCGCGGCGGCCTTCCAGCGAGTTGATCAGCGCGGTCTCTTCGCCGCAGATGTAGCGGCCGGCACCGGTGTGGACGAACAGCTCGAAATCGAAGCCGCTGCCGAGGATGTTCTTGCCGAGCAGGCCGGCGGCCTTGGCTTCGTCGATGGCGCGGTTGAGGTTGCGCGCCGCGTCGACGTATTCGCCGCGCAGGAAGATGTAGCCGCGGTAGGCCTTCAGCGCACGCGCGGAAATCAGCATGCCTTCCACCAGCAGGTGCGGCAGCTGCTCCATGAGCATGCGGTCCTTCCAGGTGTTCGGCTCCATCTCGTCCGCGTTGCACAGCAGGTAGCGGATGTTCAGCGACTCGTCCTTCGGCATCAGGCCCCACTTCACGCCGGTGGGGAAGCCCGCGCCGCCGCGGCCCTTGAGGCCGGAGTCCTTGACGGTCTGGACGATGTCGTCCTGGGCCATCTGGGTCAGCGCCTTGCGCGCCGCGGCATAGCCGTCCTTGCTCTGATATTCCTCGAGCCAGACGGGCTGGGCGTCTTCGCGCAGGCGCCAGGTCAGCGGATGGGTTTCCGCCGAACGCGCCATGCGGTTGGCCGGACCAATGGAGGTAAGGGTCATACGTAGGCCTCCAGCAGTTTGGCGACACCGTCGGGACGCACGTCGCCATGGGTGTCGTCGTCGATCATCAGCGCCGGGGCCTTGTCGCAGTTGCCCAGGCAGCAGACCGGGAGCAGGGTGAAGCGTCCGTCGGCGGTAGTCTGGCCGAGACCGATGCCGAGTTGCTTCTGGATCTCGCCGACCACCGACTCGTGGCCGCCGATGTAGCAGACCATGCTGTCGCAGACGCGAATGATGTGGCGGCCCACCGGCTGGCGGAATATCTGACTATAGAAGGTGGCGACGCCTTCGACGTCGCTGGCCGGGATCCCCAGCACCTCGCCGATCGCCGGGATGGCGCCGTCCGGCACCCAGCCGCGCTGCTTCTGGACGATCTTCAGGGCTTCGATGGACGCCGCGCGCGGGTCCTCGTAGTGATGCATTTCATGCTCGATGGACGAGCGCTCGGTTTCGCTGAGGACGAAACGGTCGGTCTGAATCAGGTTGCTCTGGCTCATGTCAGCGGTCCACGTCAGCCATAACGAAATCGATGCTACCCAGGTAGGCGATCAGGTCCGCGATCATGCTGCCGTTGATCACCGAGGGGATCTGTTGCAGGTGCGCGAAGCTGGGCGTCCGGATACGCGTGCGGTAGCTCATGGTGCTGCCGTCGCTGGTCAGGTAGTAGCTGTTGATACCCTTGGTCGCCTCGATCATCTGGAAGGCTTCGTTGGCCGGCATGACCGGGCCCCAGGAAACCTGCAGGAAGTGGGTGATCAGGGTTTCGATGTGTTGCAGCGTGCGTTCTTTCGGCGGCGGCGTGGTCAGCGGATGGTCGGCCTTGTACGGGCCTTCCGGCATGTTCTTCAGGCACTGTTCGATGATCCGCAGGCTCTGGCGCATCTCGCCCATCTTGACCATGCAGCGGTCGTAGGCGTCGCCGTTGTGGGCCAGCGGTACCTCGAACTCGAAGTTCTCGTAGCCGGAGTAGGGGCGGGCCTTGCGCAGGTCGAAGTCGCAACCGGTGGCGCGCAGGCCGGCGCCGGTGGTGCCCCACTCGAGGGCTTCCTTGGTGTTGTACTGGGCGACGCCGATGGTCCGGCCGCGCAGGATGCTGTTCTTCAGGGCCGCGGTCTCGTACTCGTCGAGGCGCTTGGGCATCCAGTCGAGGAACTCGCGGACCAGCTTGTCCCAGCCGCGCGGCAGGTCGTGGGCGACGCCGCCGATGCGGTACCAGGCCGGGTGCAGGCGGAAGCCGGTGATGGCCTCGACCACCTTGTAGGCGCGCTGGCGGTCGGTGAAGGTGAAGAACACCGGGGTCATGGCGCCGACGTCCTGGATATAGGTGCCCAGGTACAGCAGGTGGTTCAGGATACGGAAGAACTCCGCCATCATGATCCGGATCACGTCGACCCGCTGCGGCACCTTGATCCCGGCGAGCTTCTCCACCGAGAGTACGTAGGGCAGGTTGTTCATCACCCCGCCGAGGTAGTCGATGCGGTCGGTGTAGGGGATGAAACTGTGCCAGGACTGGCGCTCGGCCATCTTCTCGGCGCCGCGGTGGTGGTAGCCGATCTCCGGGACGCAGTCGATGATCTCCTCGCCGTCCAGTTGCAGGATGATGCGGAACGCGCCGTGGGCGGACGGGTGGTTCGGGCCGAGGTTGAGGAACATGTAGTCCTCGTTCTCGCCGTGGCGCTTCATGCCCCAGTCTTCCGGCTTGAAGCGCAGGGCCTCCTGCTCCAGGTCCTGCTTGGCGGCGGACAGGGAGTAGGGATCGAACTCGGTGGCGCGCGCCGGGTAGTCCTTGCGCAGCGGATGGCCCTGCCAGGTCGGCGGCATCAGCATGCGGGTCAGGTGCGGGTGGCCGGTGAAGGTGATGCCGTACATGTCCCACACTTCGCGCTCGTACCAGTTGGCGTTGGGCCAGATACGGGTGGCGGTGGGCAGGTTGAGGTCGCGCTCGGACAAGGCGACCTTGATCATCACGTCACTATTACGCTCCAGCGACATCAGGTGGTAGAACACGCTGAAGTCGGCGCTCGGCAGGCCGCGGCGATGGGTGCGCAGCCGCTCGTCGACGCCGTGCAGGTCGTAGAGCATCACGTAGGGCTTGGGTACCTGACGGAGGAAGGTCAGGACTTCGATCAGTCTTTCGCGCGGGACCCAGAGCACCGGCATGCCGGTACGGGTGGGCTGGACGGTGAAGGTCTCGGCGCCAAAGCGGGAATTCAGTTCGACGACGATATCCTGGTCGTCTGCCTTGTAAGGCGGGATGTACAGAGCGGAGTCTGCAGTCATGGTCTCGGTCGCTTTCGGTCAACGGTGGGGTGAACGCGGCTGGTCTCGGCCGGCCAGCGGGGCTGGCCGGGAGTTCCGGATCACACTTCGTCGGGGCTGCGCAGGTTGGTCACCTGGATGCGCTGCTCGCGTTTCAGGTCTTTCTGGGCCGGCATTTCGGCGCGGTAGACCCCCTGGTCGCCAACGACCCAGGACAACGGGCGGCGCTCCTGGCCGATGGATTCCTGCAGCAGCATCAGGCCTTGCAGGAACGCCTCCGGACGGGGCGGGCAGCCGGGGATGTAGACGTCCACGGGGAGGAACTTGTCGACCCCCTGGACCACCGAATAGATGTCGTACATGCCGCCGGAATTGGCGCACGAGCCCATGGAGATGACCCACTTGGGTTCGAGCATCTGCTCGTAGAGGCGCTGGATGACCGGGGCCATCTTGATGAAGCAGGTGCCGGCGATGACCATGAAGTCGGCCTGGCGCGGCGACGCCCGGATCACTTCGGCGCCGAAGCGGGCGATATCGTGCGGCGCGGTGAAGGCGGTGGTCATCTCCACGTAGCAGCACGACAGCCCGAAGTTATAGGGCCAGAGCGAGTTCTTGCGACCCCAGTTGACGGTGGAGTTCAGCACATCCTCGAGCTTGCCCATGAAGATGTTCTTGTGAACCTGGCCCTCGACCAGCGGGTCGGCTACGGTTTCCCGTTCGCCTATCGGGTATTGGTCGTTGGCCGCATCGGGATCGATCCGGGTAAGTTTGTATTGCATCGCCAAAGCCTCATTGTTTTAGCTTCGCCTGCCGCTTGCGACGGCTTTCGGGAGCCCAATCGAGCGCACCGATCCGCCAAAGATAGACAAGACCCGCCAACAGAATTGCTATGAAAATGGTTGCCTCGATCAGGCCGGCCCAGCCGCTTTCGCGAACCGACACCGACCAGGCGAAGAGGAAGAGGGCTTCGACGTCGAAGATCACGAAGAGCATCGCGACCAGATAGAATTTTGCCGAGAGACGCAGGCGTGCGCCTCCGGTGGGGACGATCCCGGATTCGAAGGGTTCGTTCTTGCTGCGACCAAATGCCTTGCTGCCAAGCAGGGACGAAACCCCTAGCATGAAGGCGAGAAGGCCAACGACCCCTAGAAGGAAGGCAGCGAATCCCCAGTGATGAGCTGCAAGTTCAGCTGGGTTTGGCATGCTGATACTCCTTCTGTACCGGATATATAAGATCGTGGGTTCTGGGCGCAATGCCCGACTTCTTGTGCAACCCGCTGCGTAGTGAGCTAAGGGTTGTATGTATCTTTCCGATTTTATGCCCAAAGCGCCGGACAAGTAAATTTTTCTAACACAAACAGACGCTTCTCTGCTTTTTCCAGCGCTTTGGTTAATCCCCGAAAGCCTCGTGAATGCTGTCTCTGCGAGAAATGGCGCGGCCTGGCTGGCTTTTGGTCGTATTGCCGCGAAGCGTGGGGGAGGGCTCTTTGCAAGACCTCAAACGATAATGAATATCGTTTGCAATGTCGCATTCGTATAACTTCGCTACATATATTCTTCGCCGCGTTACTATTGTTTACCCTTTTATTGGTAATTACTCGCGATCAATCCGTTATTGCATTAAACCGGGAATATTTTCCGGGCCGGGCGCATGGCGGTTTTTCTTCTTTCCGCACCATGACAACCCGGCTATGGCGCCGCCTGGGGCTGCGCCCGCGGTTCTTCGTGACGGATGCGAAGGCGCTGGGCAAGGTTTGCGGCGGTTAGCTTCGCAGCGCAGATGTAGTCGCTCTGGAGGTGCGCTACCTAGGGGCTGCGGTAGCGTCCCGGGGTTTCTTGCCGACCCAGGCCCAGACCATCTCGCAGGCGATCGGCTGGTTGCCGTTCTCGTCGCTGACCAGCACCGCCACGCGGACCTCGCCCTTGTCCTGTTGCCGGATCTGCTCGATCTGTCCGGCCTCCAGCGTCGCGATGGCGGTCAGGTCGCCCTGGGCGCGCTTGAGATAGTCGATCTTCATGGTCTTGATCAGCGGCAGCTTGTCGTCCGGTACGTTCATTCCGACCAGGAAGCCGCTGGCCGACTCGGCGAGCAAGGCCATCGCTGCGGCATGGATACCTTTTATGTGGTTCTGCACCGGTCGACGGTTCTTCAGGCTGAGGATGGCGCGCTCCTGCCCCAGTTCATGGATGCGCACCCTCGCCGTGCCGGCGAAGCGCACCTGGGAGCCCAGCAGCAGCGTCAGGCTGCGGCTGCGCAGGCGGCGGGGGAGGAGGTTGATGGCGCCGACGGCGCGGCTGAGACGATTGCGCTTGGGCATGCTGGCGTCCTTCCATAGAGAGGGGAGCCTGCATTCCACCCGCTTTGCCCGGGCTTGCCCACGGCTGTAGCGGCGACCTGCGCCGGCATTCCGGCCAACGCAGGTCGTCGTGGCGCGTCAGAGCAGGCGTCGGCCGTCTTCGCGGGTGATCACCACGGTGGCCGAGCGTGGCCGGCGGCCCGGCCCGTCCGGCCAGGTGCTGAGGAGGTTATCGGCGGTCGAGCCTTCCCCCGGGTGCTGGATGTTGATGAACAGCGTACGGAAGTCCGGCGTCGCGGCAATGCCGGTCACCTCGCAACCCAGCGGACCGGTGAGGAAGCGCTTCAGTTCGCCGGTGCGCGGGTCGGCCACCAGCATCTGGTTGTTGCCGAACGGGCCGCTGCTCAACTGGCTGCCGCTCATGTCGGTCTGGATCCACAGGCGGCCTTCCGGGTCGAACCAGAGGCCGTCGGGGCTGGCCAGGATATTGTCCTGGTTCAGCGGCTTGCCGTCCGGGCCGCGGCTGTCTTCGCCGGGACCGGCGAGCATGAACAGGTCCCAGGTGAAGCGTTGCCCGGCATAGTCGCGGCTGCGTTCGCGCCAGCGGATGATATGGCCGTAGGCGTTCTTCACCCGTGGGTTGGCCGCGTCGGCGACGGTGCGCGACGTGTTGTTGGTGAGGGTGAAGTAGACGTCACCGTTGTCCGGGTTGACCGCGCCCCACTCCGGGCGATCCATCTTGGTCGCGCCGAGGACATCGGCGGCCAGGCGGGTGTTGATCAGCACTTCGCCCTGGTCGGCGAAGCTCACCCCGGCCTTGCGACAGGCCGCGCGGAAGTTGCCGTCGGCGATGTCCAGCGGCAGCCACTGGCCGCTGCCATCGGCGTTGAAGCGGGCGACGTAGAGGGTGCCTTCGTCGAGCAGGCGAGCGTTGCTGCGACCCGGACGGAACTTGTCGCGGCTGACGTACTTGTAGATGTACTCGTTCTGCGAGTCGTCGCCAGAGTAGCAGACTACCTGGCGGCCCGGCTTGACCGGGGCGAAGACCAGGCCTTCGTGGGCGAAGCGGCCGAGAGCGGTGCGCTTGACCGGTACCGATTGCGGGTCGAACGGGTCGATCTCGACGATCCAGCCGAAGTTGTTCGGTTCGTTGCGGTAGTCGTCCTGAGCCTGTTTGCCCTTGCGGGTGGCGTCGAAGCGCTCGAACTCGTCGCCCGCCAGGGTCTCCCAGCCGAAACGGCTGGTATTGCGAATGCCGTAGCGGGTCAGTTCGCGCGGCAGTTCGCTGTCCTGGGTGGAGAAATAGCCGACCCAGTTCTCCTCGCAGGTGAGGTACGTGCCCCAGGGGGTGAAACCGTTGGAACAGTTGTTATGGGTGCCGCGGGTGCGGGTGCCGTCCGGACTGTGGCGGGTGCGCAGCAGTTCGTGGCCGCGCGCCGGGCCGGCGATACGCATCGGCGTGGCGGCGGTGATCCGGCGATTTCGTTGCGACGGCACGACATTCCACTCGCCACGCACGTTGCGACGGATCTCCACGACGGAAACGCCATGGGCGTTGATTTCCTTGCGCACTTCATCGGCGACGGTGCGCTTGCCATCGACCACGGTCGGGCCATTGGTGTGCAGCAGCGGCGCGTCGATGTATTCATGGTTGAGCACCAGCAGGCCATGGTTGCTGATGTGTCCGCCGCCGAAGCCGAACTGCGCGTCGATCGGGAAGAAGTGCATGCCGTCGTGGTGCATGCCGATCTGTTCGGCCTGGTCCTGGGCGCTGTTGCTGGCGTCGTCGAGGAAGCCCGGATAACTGCCGCTGATCGGGGTGCCCCAGGGTATGAAGGGCGTCGCCTTGTAGCCGGCGGGCACCCGGATGGTATCGGCGCGGCCGCTGGCGATGGCTTCGAAGGGTAAGCGGTTGCGGCGTTTGAAAGGCAAGCCGCGCAGGCCTTCCGCGGCGGGCGCCTGCGCTTCGGCGGGAGCGGCGCTGGCGGGGAGCGCGACGCCGAGGAAGGCGAGGGCGCCGAGCGCCGCGCCGCCGGCCAGGACCTGGCGGCGGCCGAGGCCGGCGATCAGGTCGTTCATGTGTGGGTTGTTCGAATGGTTGCTGGGCAACTCGTCGCCATCACCGAACAGGATGGCATCTTTTTTCTCCAGGCTCACGGACGTGCTCCTTGTGGGCTGATCGACGGAGCATTGACGCTAACCGCTGAAAGCGACGGGACGATGACAGGCACTCGAGGCCTTTTGCCATGATCCGGAAATGAAAAACCCCGGCCGGAGCCGGGGTTTTCGCGAGGCGGGCCGGGCAGATCGTGGGCTGCCCGGCTGGCCCCTGTTCCTTAGTGGAACTGGTTCATGGTGTTGTCTTTGCCGCTGGCCTTCAGAGCGGCTTCGCCTGCGAAGTACTCTTTATGGTTGTCGCCGATGTCGGAGCCCGCCATGTTCTGGTGCTTGACGCAGGCGATGCCCTGGCGCAGTTCCTGGCGCTGCACGCCCTTCACGTAGGCCAGCATGCCTTCGTCGGCGAAGTAGCCCTTGGCCAGGTTGTCGGTGGACAGCGCGGCGGTGTGGTAGGTCGGCAGGGTGATCAGGTGGTGGAAGATGCCGGCGTGGGCCGAGCCATCGCGCTGGAAGGTGCGGATCTTCTCGTCGGCGACCTTGGCCAGCTCGGTGTCGTCGTACTCGACGCTCATCAGCTTGTTGCGGTCGTAGGCGGAAACGTCCTTGCCTTCGGCGACGAACGCATCGAACACCTGCTGGCGGAAGTTCAGGGTCCAGTTGAAGGACGGGCTGTTGTTGTAGACCAGCTTGGCGTTCGGAATCACTTCGCGGATGCGATCGACCATTGCCTTGATCTGGCCGACGTGCGGCTTCTCGGTTTCGATCCAGAGCAGGTCGGCGCCGTTCTGCAGCGAGGTGATGCAGTCCAGGACGCAGCGATCTTCGCCGGTGCCCTTGCGGAACTGGAACAGGTTGGAAGCCAGGCGCTTCGGACGCAGCAGCTTGCCTTCGCGCTTGATCACGACGTCGCCGTTGCCCAGCTCGGCCTCGGAGATCTCTTCGCAATCCAGGAAGGAGTTGTACAGGTCGCCCAGGTCGCCCGGCTCGTTGGTCACGGCGATCTGCTTGGTCAGGCCGGCGCCCAGGGAGTCGGTACGGGCGACGATCACGCCATCGTCCACGCCCAGCTCGAGGAAGGCGTAGCGTACGGCATTGATCTTGGCGAGGAAGTCGATGTGCGGAACGGTGACCTTGCCGTCCTGGTGGCCGCACTGCTTCTCGTCGGACACCTGGTTTTCGATCTGGATGCAGCAGGCGCCGGCTTCGATCATCTTCTTGGCCAGCAGGTAGGTCGCCTCGGCGTTGCCGAAGCCGGCGTCGATGTCGGCGATGATCGGCACCACGTGGGTTTCGAAGTTGTCGATCTGGGCCAGCAGCTCGGCTTCCTTGGCCTTGTCGCCAGCGGCGCGGGCAGCGTCCAGGCCGGTGAACAGCAGGTCCAACTCGCGGGCGTCAGCCTGGCGCAGGAAGGTGTACAGCTCTTCGATCAGGCCGGAAACCGCGGTTTTCTCGTGCATGGACTGGTCCGGCAGCGGGCCGAAGTCGGAGCGCAGCGCGGCGACCATCCAACCGGACAGGTAGAGGTAGCGCTTGTTGGTGGTCTTCAGGTGCTTCTTGATCGAGATCAGCTTCTGCTGCCCGATGAAGCCGTGCCAGCAACCCAGCGACTGGGTGTAGACGGAAGAGTCCGCATCGTATTCGGCCATGTCCTTGCGCATGATGGCCGCGGTGTACTTGGCGATATCCAGGCCGGTCTTGAAGCGGTTCTGGATACGCATGCGAGCTGCGTACTCGGGGTTGATCGCGCTCCAGCTGCTGCCGTTCTTCTCTTTCAGCGCGGCAACTGCCTTGATCTCGTTCTGATATGCGGACATGGTCAATCCTTCAAGAAATGTATTGGTTGAGCACCGACTGACCCACTCAAAACCTGCTGGTGAAGGTTGTCTTGCGGGTGGCTCACCGCTGCATGGCGAGAGAATGACCGTGGCGAAGAATGACGCCGAGGAGGGGGTGGAGACGAACAGTTCGCGGACCGTGCTTCTCGACTGGATCAAGTGCCGTTCGGCTCGTGGTTGCCGGTGGGCGACTCGCTGTCGAGTCTTTCGATCTGGCTGATACGTAAACGCTTCCCCGTCCCTCAGGACAACTTCGTTCCAGTCGCAATCTCGTCAAGCCGCCTTGTGGGCAGATCAACACGGTGGAGGCCGAGGGCGTATCGGCGCAGGCACCGGGAGCTCGTCGTTTCAGAGCCCCTGATTAGCGGGAGCGGGGCCATCATGCTCTGGAAAAAATCCGTCGTCAAACGTTTTGTAGTGTTTTTTCAAGACTACTACACGAAGGTCTAAGAGTGACCGGATGGTCTTGTCTGGTCGAGATGTTTCCGTTTGCATCGAAAATGCCCGCAAGAGCCCGCGCCCCGCGGCTTTGCCGGAGCGGGAGGCAATTCGCGCTGGAAAGAGCGCCGTCGGTCAGTCGAGGGTTTCGACTTTCAGGCGCAGGCTGGTGTCGTCGCGTCCCTGGGTCGAGTAGCGACGCACGAAGCCGTGCTGGTCGGCCTGGTTCTGTTCGCTGACACCGCCCAGGGTGATCCACTCGCCGAGCTTGCCGCTGACCCGGGTGTCGGTGCTCTGGGTATCGATGACGCCGGGATGGCTCTGGCTGAGGCGGTCATTGCTGGAGCTGATGGTGACGTGCACCAGGTTGCCGGTCAGCGTCGCGGTGACGTAGAAGCCGCGGTTGACGTTGCGGTATTCGGTCTGGCTGTAGATCTGCCCGTAGGGACCGGTGGCGGTGCTGGTGATGGGGACGCTCTGGCCGACCTGGATCAGCGCCGGGTAGCCCTCGGTGGCCTGGACCTGCTGGCTGCCGCCGGAACGGCTGTCGGTGGAGCGACGGATGATGCGGACGCGATCCTTGCCGTTGACCTCGCCGCGGCCGCTCTGGATCTCGATGTTGCCGGCGCTGGCCGAACCATCCACCGAATAGCCGCGGCTGTCCTGTTGCAGGTTCTCGCTGGTATCCACGGTGATCAGCAGGCGATGCGGGCGCGAGTCGATCTGCTGCAGGACCGATTGCAACTCGCGGATCTTCGCCGGCTCGGCATTGACGATCAGCTGGTTGCCATAGGCGGTGACCTTGCCTTCGCTGCCGATGACCGACTGGGCCACCGCGATCACGTCGTCGGCGGTGCGGTAGTTGAGCGGGATCACTTCGGTGCGCGGGGCGGCCGAGGCGCCGAGAGCGACTGTCGCCAACAGCGAGGAGAGCAGGGTGGTGCGCAACAGGGTCACAGGAGGAAGCTCCGCAGGTCCGGGTCGGAAAGACTGGTGTCCCAGGCCTGCTCGAAGCGGGCCTGGAGTTGACGCACCCGCCCGGCGGCACGGTAGCAGGCGTAGCCCGCCGGTTGCGCCGGTTTCGGGCGCAGCAGCAGGCCCTGGTCGTCGGCCAGGAGGAAGGCGTCGTCCTCTTTAGGGTAGTCCGGGTTGAGGCGGCGGATCAGGCAGTTGCTCGACAGGCGGCGCGAAAGGTTGATCAGGCGGTGGCCGTTGCGCACGGCCTGGGCGCTGTCGCCAACGAGGATACGCAGGCGATTGCGTGGATTGGCCAGGAGAAAACGGGTGCAGGCTTCCTGGATGCTGCTGTGGTGATAGAGCCAGCTTTCCAGGTCGGGACTGTGCAGGCAGAGCGAGCGGCGGGCCTGCTGCAGGAGGGCCAGGGCATGGGCGCGGGCTTCCTGCGGATGCTCGAAGCGCTCCAGCGGCTCATGTTCGCCGAGGCGGAATGGCGCTGGTTCCCAGCGTTCCGCGGGTGGTGCGGCGCTTGCCGGGTTGCGTACCGCAAAGCGCCCCGGAGAGCTGAATTCGATGGCCGGCAGGTCGGCCGGCGAGGTCTCCGGGGTGTCGCTCATCGGGCCTCAGTCGCTGTCGCGAACCATGTCGACATGGGGCAGGCCGGCATCGAGGAATTCGCCGCTATCGACCTTGAAGCCCAGTCGCTCGTAGAAGGGAATGGCGTAGACCTGCGCGGTCAGCAGTTGGCGCTTCAGGCCGCGTCGCTCGGCTTCCTCGATGGCCGCGCGCATCAGCGCGTCGCCGACCTTCAGGCCGCGCCAGTCCTTGAGTACCGAGACCCTGCCGATGTGCCCGTCGCCCAGCAGGCGCGCGGTGCCGATCGCGTATTCGCCTTCATAGGCGAGAAAATGCACGGCTTCGTCGTCTTCGGCGTCCCACTCCAGTTCCGGCGGAACCGACTGTTCGGCAATGAAGACCGCTTCGCGGATGCGGCGCAGCTCGGCATTGTCCTTCTGCCAGTCGGCTACGCGTACGCGGATCTTATTCATCTGCAAACTCCAAACTGCCCTGTTTGACCAACTCCGCCAACAGCTTACGCGCATCGTCGTCGGCCAGCCATTGGCCGAGGTTTTCCAGATGCAACGCATCGGCCGAGCAGACCAGCTTCAGCAGTTCCTTGAGCTGGTCGGGCAGGAGTACGCTCTGGCCGCTGGCGAACAGCACCAGGCCGATGTCGATCTCGCTCCAGGCCAGGCGGGCGCTGGGGTTGCGCACCAGCAGCGCGCCATCCTCGAGGGCGCCGAATAGCTCCTCTTCGGGGATATCCTCGCCGGCAACCAGTTCAGGATAGCGCGGCTCGGTCATGAACTGGCCGAACCAGGTCAGCAGCAGGCGCTCGTCGCTCATGTGCTCCTGGATCAGACCCTGCAGGCGCTCCAGAGCGTCGCGCTGGATCTGGTGCGGATCGTCGCCTACCGGTTGCAGGCCGGCATCGGTGTAGCGCTCCTCGTCGGAGAGGAACTGGCCGAGGAAGTCGGTGAAATGGGTCAGCACTTCGGCGGCGCTGGGCGCGCGGAAGCCGATCGAGTAGGTCATGCACTCGTCTTCGGCAATGCCGTAGTGGGCGAGGCGCGGGGGCAGGTAGAGCATGTCGCCGGGCTCCAGGACCCACTCGTCGCTCTGTTCGAAGTCGGCGAGGATGCGCAGGTCGGCGTGCTCGCGCAGCGGGCTGTCGCTGCTGCACATCTGTCCGACTTTCCAGCGCCGGCGTCCGTGGCCCTGAAGCAGGAATACGTCGTAGTTGTCGAAGTGCGGACCGACGCCGCCGCCGGGAGCGGCGTAGCTGATCATCACGTCGTCGATCCGCCAGCTGGGCAGGAAGCGGAATTGCTCCAGCAGTTGGGCGACTTCCGGGACGAACTGGTCGACCGCCTGCACCAGCAGGGTCCAGTCCTGTTCCGGCAGGTGCTGGTAGTCCTCCTCCTGGAACGGGCCACGGCGCATTTCCCACGGGGTTTTCCCGTGTTCGAGGACGATGCGCGATTCCACCGATTCCTCCAGCGACAGCCCGGCCAGCTCGTCGGCGGACAGCGGGCTTTCGAAGTCCGGGATCGCCTGGCGGACCAGCAGCGGTTTGCGCTGCCAGTAGTCGCGGAGGAATTCGGCAGCGGTCAGTCCGCCCAGAAGTTGCAGGGGAGTATCAGCATTCATGGTTAAGTCCTTGAAACAAAAACGCCCGGCGCAGCCGGGCGTGCAAAAGGGTTGCGTGCTCAGATGCGCTTGGCCTGGGCGGCGGCATTGCCGACGTAGCCGGCCGGGGTCAGCTTCTTCAGCTCGACCTTGGCCTCGGCGGGAATCGCCAGCTCTTCGATGAAAGTCTGCAAGGCTTCGGCGCTGATGCCTTTGCCGCGGGTCAGTTCCTTCAGCTTTTCGTAGGGGTTTTCCACGCCATAGCGACGCATCACGGTCTGCACCGGCTCGGCGAGGACTTCCCAGCAGGCGTCCAGGTCCTCGGCGATGCGCTGGGCGTTCAGCTCCAGCTTGCCGATGCCCTTCAGGCTGGCCTCGTAGGCGATGACGCTGTGGGCGATGCCGACACCGAGGTTGCGCAGCACGGTGGAGTCGGTCAGGTCGCGCTGCCAGCGCGAGATCGGCAGCTTGCTGGCCAGGTGCTGGAATAGCGCGTTGGCGATGCCGAGGTTACCCTCGGAGTTCTCGAAGTCGATCGGGTTGACCTTGTGCGGCATGGTCGAGGAGCCGATCTCGCCGGCCACGGTCTTCTGCTTGAAGTAGCCGAGGGAGATGTAGCCCCAGACGTCGCGGTCGAAGTCGATGAGGATGGTGTTGAAGCGGGCGATCGCATCGAACAGCTCGGCGATGTAGTCGTGCGGCTCGATCTGGGTGGTGTAGGGGTTGAAGGTCAGGCCGAGGTCGCCTTCGATGAACTGGCGGGCGTTGGCTTCCCAGTCGACTTCGGGATAGGCGGACAGGTGGGCGTTGTAGTTGCCCACGGCGCCGTTGATCTTGCCCAGCAACTCGATGCCGGCGACCTGCTTGATCTGCCGCTCCAGGCGGTAGACGACGTTGGCCAGTTCCTTGCCCAGGGTGGTCGGCGAGGCGGGCTGGCCGTGGGTGCGGGAGAGCATCGGCACGTCGGCGAATTTCACCGCCAGTTCGCGGATGGCCTCGGCGATCTGGCGCATCAGCGGCAGCAGCACGCTGTCGCGACCCTCGCGGAGCATCAGGGCGTGGGACAGGTTGTTGATGTCCTCGGAGGTGCAGGCGAAGTGGATGAACTCGCTGACCGCGGCCAGCTCCGGGAGCTTGGCGGCCTGTTCCTTGAGCAGGTACTCCACGGCTTTCACGTCGTGGTTGGTGGTGCGCTCGATTTCCTTGATGCGTTCGGCGTGTTCCAGCTGGAAGTCGCTGGCCAGGCTGTCGAGCAGGGCGTTGGCTTCGGCGGAGAACGGCGCGACCTCGGGAATCCCGGCGTGGGCGGCGAGGCGCTGCAGCCAGCGGACTTCCACCATGACGCGGAAACGGATCAGGCCGTATTCGCTGAAGATCGGACGCAGGCTGCTGGTTTTGCCGGCATAGCGGCCATCGACGGGGGATACCGCGGTGAGCGAGGAAAGCTGCATGAGACGTTCTCGTGGCTGGAAGTCAACGAAAAAGGGGCGCATATCATACATGAAAGGTGCGCCCCGGTGGGGCATTCAGCGGGGCCTTTCGGCGGGGCGGTTGCCCAGCAGAGGGATCAGACTGGCGGCGAAGATCAGGGCGGCGCCGAGCAGCGACGTGTGGCTGGGCAGTTCCTCCCAGCGCAGCCAGGCGATCACCCCGGCGAAAACGATGGCCATGTAGGCGATCGGTCCGATCACTCCCGGGGAGGCCAGGGCATAGGCCTGCGACATGGTCAGTTGGCCGAGGCTGGCGAACAGTCCGGCGCCGAGCAGCAGGAGCAGTTCCCGGCCGTTCAGCGGCTGCCAGGCCCAGGCCAGCGGTACGGCGGAGAACAGGGTGCCGAACAGGGCGAAGTAGAAGACGATGCGATACGCCGGCTCGCTGTCGCTCATTTCGCGGATCGAGACGAAGGCACAGGCGGCCATCAGGCTGGAAGCGATGCCGACCAGGGCGATCGGCGCCACTACCGCGCCGCTGGGCCTGGCCACCAGCAGCACGCCGAGGAAGCCGACCAGGGTGGCGACCATCATGCGGCGGGTCAGCGGCTCCTTGATCCACAGGTGTGCGATCAGCGGCGTGAACACCGGCGCGGCATAGCTGAACAGCATAGCGTCGGTCAGCGGTAGGTGGGCGAGGGCGTAGAAGTAGCAGTACATGCCGCCCAGGCCGTAGGTGGTGCGCAGCAGGTGCGATAGCGGGCGGCGGGTGCGCAGCGGGCCGATGCCGCGAGTCAGCGCCAGGGGCAGGAAGAACAGCACGCCGACGAGGTTGCGGAAGAACACCACGGTTTCGTTGTTGACGGTGCTGGAGGCCTCGCGGATCAGGCCGCCCATCAGGGCGAAGAACAGCGCCGAAAGAGCCAGCATGGCGGCGCCCTGGGTCGGGCTGTTGCGCCGTTGCGGCTGGCTCCCGGCCATGGCCATGGCTAGCCGCGCAGCAGGGGATAGAGTTCGTTGAGCAGCCGGCGCCGGCTGAACACCATCTGCCAGCGGCTGCCGCCCAGTTGCCGCCAGAGCCGCGCCGAGCGGATGCCGGCGAGCAGCAGGGCGCGGATCCGCGCGGCGTTGCTGCTGACCTGCAGGTGCCGCATGTCGCCGTGTACCTGGATGCGCTGGCGGAAGGTGCTGAGGGTGTCCTGGTAGATGCTGGCGAACGAGGCGATGACGTTCTCATGGACCAGGCCGAAGTGCTGGACCTGCTGTTCGACCTGGTCGAGGCGCTGGCCGATCAGGTCGAGCATGTCGCCGCGCTTGTCCAGTTGCCGTTCCAGGGTCAGCATCGCCAGGGCGTAGCGCAGCGGTTCGCGCTGCAGGCTGCCGGGCTTGCGCTCCAGGGCGCTGGCCAGGGCCTTGAAGCCGTCGCGCAGGTTGAGGCTGTCGCCACCGTAGACGTCCAGGGTGCTGGCCGGGTTGCGCGCCAGCAGGCTGCCGAGCATGCAGCCCAGCGGGGCTTCGCTGATCTGCCCGGTGCGTGCCAGCTTGTCGACCAGGGCTGCGGATTCGAAGACGGCGCCGAGGGCAATCAGTTGCTGTCGCGGATCGCTCACGGGCGTCCTCCGAAATCCCAGGCTTCCGCCGTTTCGATCACGCCGCCGCCGAGGCAGACGTCGCCGTCGTAGAACACCACCGATTGCCCCGGGGTCACTGCGCGCTGCGGTTCGTCGAACACCGCGCGGTAGCCTTCGGCGGTTTTCTCCAGGACGCAGTCCTGGTCGCTCTGCCGGTAGCGCACCTTGGCCCGCAGGCGGCGCGGCCGCTCCAGTTCGACCGGGTTGACCCAGTAGATTCGCGAGGCCAGCAGGGCGCGGGAGAACAGCAGCGGGTGGTCGTTGCCCTGGCCGACCAGCAGCACGTTGCGTTGCAGGTCCTTGCCGAGCACGTACCAGGGATCGTCGCCGGCTTCCTTGAGACCGCCGATGCCGAGGCCCTGGCGCTGGCCGATGGTGTGGTACATCAGGCCGCTGTGGCGACCGATGACCTTGCCTTCGGTGGTCTCGATGTCGCCCGGCTGGGCCGGCAGGTACTGCTTGAGGAAATCGGTGAAGCGTCGCTCGCCAATGAAGCAGATGCCCGTGGAGTCCTTCTTCTTCGCCGTGGCGAGGCCATGCTTCTCGGCGATGGCGCGGACTTCCGGCTTCTCCAGTTCGCCGACGGGGAACAGGCTGCGGGCGATCTGCTCGCCGCCCACCGCGTGCAGGAAGTAGCTCTGATCCTTGTTCGGGTCCAGGCCCTTGAGCAGCTCGGTGCGCCCGTCGCGGTCGCGGCGCCGCACATAGTGGCCGGTGGCGATCAGGTCCGCGCCGAGCATCAGCGCGTAGTCGAGGAACGCCTTGAACTTGATTTCGCGGTTGCAGAGGATGTCCGGGTTCGGCGTACGGCCGGCCTTGTACTCGGCAAGGAAGTGCTCGAACACGTTATCCCAGTATTCCGCGGCGAAGTTCGCCGTGTGCAGCTTGATGCCGATCCGGTCGCAGACGGCCTGGGCGTCGGCCAGGTCCTCGCGGGCGGTACAGTATTCGGTGCCGTCGTCCTCGTCCCAGTTCTTCATGAACAGGCCTTCGACCTGATAGCCCTGCTGCAACAGGAGCAGGGCGGAGACGGACGAGTCGACGCCGCCGGACATGCCGACGATCACGCGCTCGCGGCGTGGGGTGGGGGCGGATTCAGACATAGCGATCAGGCGTCACGGGCGAATTCGTAAAACGCGGATTCTATCAGGCCTGGGGCAGGGAGGGCGACACGTGGGTGTCGCGGATCAGCGCCAGGGGATAGCGGCCGCCGGCCAGATAGTCGTCGATGCAGCGCAGCACCAGGTGGCTGCGCCAGCGCTGCGGCTGGGCGGCCAGTTCGTCGCGGGTCAGCCAGCGCGGGCCGATGATGCCGTCGTCGAGGGCGCGTTCGGGATGGTGGCGCACGGGGCGGGCGGCGAAGCATACGCGCTGGTAGGTGACGCCGTTGGACGGGGCGGTGTACAGGTAGATGCCGGTGACGGCGCTCAGCTCGACCTCCCAGCCGGTTTCCTCGAGGGTTTCGCGCAGGGCGGCCTCGAGCAGGCTTTCGGCGGGCTCCAGGTGCCCGGCGGGCTGGTTCAGCACCTCGCGGCCGTCGGCCTGTTCCTCGACCAGCAGGAAGCGGCCCTGGTCCTCGACGATGGTCGCTACGGTGACATGGGGATGCCAGCTCATGGATGTCTCCTCGGTACGGAAAAGGCCTCGATAAAAAGAAACCCCGAGCGTAGGCCCGGGGTTTCTGCTTCGTCAGCGTGACGCCATCAGGCCAGGCTGTCGATCGCCGCGTTGAAGGTGGCGCTGGGGCGCATCACCTTGCTGGTCAGCTCCGGGTTGGAGCGATAGTAGCCGCCGATCTCGGCCGGCTTGCCCTGGACCGCATTGAGTTCGGCGACGATGGTCGCTTCCTGCTCGGTCAGGGCCTTGGCCAGCGGCGCGAAGTGCGCTTTCAGCTCGGCGTCTTCGTCCTGGGCGGCCAGGGCCTGGGCCCAGTACATCGCCAGGTAGAAGTGGCTGCCGCGGTTGTCGATGTCGCCGACCTTGCGCGACGGCGACTTGTTGTTGTCCAGCAGCTTGCCGGTGGCTTCGTCCAGCGCCTTGCCGAGCAGCTTGGCCTTGGCGTTGCCGGTCTTGATCCCGGTTTCCTCCAGGGACACGGCCAGGGCCAGGAACTCGCCCAGGGAGTCCCAGCGCAGGTAGTTCTCTTCCACCAGTTGCTGGACGTGCTTGGGTGCCGAGCCGCCGGCGCCGGTTTCGTACATGCCGCCGCCCGCCATCAGCGGAACGATGGAGAGCATCTTGGCCGAGGTGCCCAGTTCCATGATCGGGAACAGGTCGGTCAGGTAGTCGCGCAGGACGTTGCCGGTCACCGAGATGGTGTCCTTGCCGCGGATCAGGCGTTCCATGCTGACGCGAATGGCCTCGTTGTAGCCCATGATGCTGATGTCGAGGCCGGTCAGGTCGTGGTCCTTGAGGTACAGCTCGACCTTCTTGCGCAGTTCGCGGTCGTGGGCGCGCTCCGGGTCCAGCCAGAAGATCGCCGGGGTGTCGGACTGGCGCGCGCGGGTGACGGCCAGCTTGACCCAGTCGCGGATCGGCGCGTCCTTGGTCTGGCAGGCGCGCCAGATGTCGCCTGTCTCCACCTCGTGCTGCATCAGCACGCTGCCGTCGGCCAGGACCACGCGCATGGTGCCGTCGGCGGTCATTTCGAAGGTCTTGTCGTGGGAGCCGTATTCCTCGGCCTTCTGCGCCATCAGGCCGACGTTCGGCACGCTGCCCATGGTGGTCGGGTCGAAGGCGCCGTTGGTCTTGCAGAAGTTGATCATCTCCTGGTAGATGCGGGCGTAGGTGCTTTCCGGCATTACCGCCTTGGTATCTTTCTGCTTGCCGTCCTTGCCCCACATCTGGCCGGAGTTGCGGATCATCGCCGGCATCGAGGCGTCGACGATGACGTCGCTCGGAATGTGCAGGTTGGTGATGCCTTTCACGGAGTCGACCATCGCCATTTCCGGGCGGTGGCTGTACACCTCGTGGATGTCGTGGAGGATCTCTTCCTGCTGGGAGGCGGGCAGCGACTTGATCTTGTCGTAGACGCTGGAGATACCGTTGTTCGGGTTCACGCCGAGCTCTTCGAAGAGTTGGCCCCACTTGTCGAAGACGTCCTTGTAGTAGACGCTCACCGCATGCCCGAAGACGATCGGGTGGGAAATCTTCATCATGGTCGCCTTGACGTGCAGGGACCACATGACGCCGGTTTCCTTGCAGTCCTGCAGGGTCTTCTCGAAGAAGTCGCGCAGCTTGCCGCAGCTCATGAACATGCTGTCGAGCACTTCGCCTTCCTGCAGGCTCAGTTGCTTCTTGACCTCGACCTTGCCGTCCTTGCCGACGAACTCGATGCGCACGTCACCGGCCTTGGCCATGGTGATGGACTGTTCGCTGGAGAAGAAGTCGCCGCCGCGCATGTAGTCGGCGTGGGAGCGGGAGGCCATGCTCCACTTGCCCATGGAGTGCGGGTGCTTGCGGGCGTAGGCCTTCACCGCGGCAGGCGCGCGACGGTCGGAGTTGCCTTCGCGCAGGACCGGGTTCACGGCGCTGCCGAGGATCTTCGCGTAGCGTGCGCGAACCTCTTTCTCTTCGTCGGTCTGCGGGTCTTCCGGGAAGTCGGGAACCTTGTAGCCCAGGCCCTGCAGTTCGGCGATTGCGCCTTTCAGCTGGGGCACCGAGGCGCTGATGTTGGGCAGCTTGATGATATTGGCGTCGGGCGAGGTGGCCAGGACCGCCAGGCGGGCGAGGTCGTCTTCGATACGCTGGTCGGCGTCGAGGCGGTCGGCGAAGTTGGCCAGGATGCGTCCTGCAAGAGAGATGTCGCTGGTCTCGACGTCGATGCCGGCGGAAGCGGCAAAGGCCTTGACGATGGGGAGGAGCGAGTAGGTGGCGAGCGCGGGTGCTTCGTCGGTGAAGGTGTAGGTGATCTTCGAGCGGATGGACATCTACGGTAACTCTCTTTTTTGCTGGGCGCGCACAGAGTCTCGATACGCGTTGGTGGACGCGATGCCTTCGCTCAACATCGGGTTGAATCGAAATCGAGATATGCCGCGGGATATAGGGGCGCCAGTAGAGCGTTGTACGGCGGGTTCATGGTGGCGAACCCGACGCTGCGAGGGGAGAGGGTCTGGTCCCAGACTGCTCGGACCTCGATGACTGCGAAGTCATGGCGCGCAGTATACCACCCTCTCGCCGGGCTGATGCGCTCGCCTGTTTAGACTAAGGAAGATGTGGTTTCCGGGCGGACAACTGGGCTACCCTAGAAGGCTGCAACAGGGTTTTAACCACAACACGGAGTTCAGCATGGGATACCAAAAGATCCAGGTGCCGGCGACCGGTGACAAAATCACTGTGAATGCCGACATGTCCTTGAGCGTACCGAAGAACCCGATCATCCCGTTCATCGAGGGTGATGGCATCGGCGTCGATATCAGCCCGGTCATGATCAAGGTTGTCGACGCTGCAGTGGAAAAAGCATACAAGGGCGAGCGCAAGATCGCCTGGATGGAAGTCTACGCCGGCGAGAAGGCCACCCAGGTGTATGACCAGGACACCTGGCTGCCCCAGGAAACCCTGGACGCCGTGCGCGACTACGTGGTTTCCATCAAGGGTCCGCTGACCACCCCGGTCGGTGGCGGCATCCGTTCCCTGAACGTGGCCCTGCGCCAGCAACTCGATCTCTACGTCTGCCAGCGCCCGGTACGCTGGTTCGAAGGCGTGCCCAGCCCGGTGAAGAAGCCCGGCGACGTAGACATGGTGATCTTCCGCGAGAACTCCGAGGACATCTATGCCGGCGTCGAGTGGAAGGCCGGTTCGCCGGAGGCGGAGAAGGTCATCAAGTTCCTCACCGAGGAAATGGGCGTCAAGAAAATCCGCTTCACCGAGAACTGCGGCATCGGCATCAAGCCGGTTTCCCAGGAAGGCACCAAGCGCCTGGTGCGCAAGGCCCTGCAATACGCCGTCGACAACGACCGCAGTTCGGTGACCCTGGTGCACAAGGGCAACATCATGAAGTTCACCGAGGGTGCCTTCAAGGATTGGGGTTACGAAGTCGCGCGCGATGAATTCGGCGCCGAGCTGCTGGACGGCGGTCCGTGGATGCAGTTCAAGAACCCGAAGACCGGCAAGAACGTCGTGGTCAAGGACGTGATCGCCGACGCCATGTTGCAGCAGATTCTGCTGCGCCCCGCCGAGTACGACGTGATCGCCACCCTGAACCTGAACGGCGACTATCTCTCCGACGCCCTGGCGGCCGAGGTCGGCGGCATCGGCATCGCGCCCGGCGCCAACCTGTCCGATTCGGTGGCCATGTTCGAGGCGACCCACGGCACCGCGCCGAAGTACGCCGGCCAGGACAAGGTCAACCCGGGTTCGCTGATCCTCTCCGCGGAGATGATGCTGCGCCACATGGGCTGGACCGAGGCGGCCGACCTGATCATCAAGGGCACCAACGGGGCGATCGCCGCCAAGACCGTGACCTATGACTTCGAACGCCTGATGGACGGCGCGACCCTGCTGTCCTGCTCGGAGTTCGGCGACGCGATGATCGCCAAGATGTAGGAAGGGCTAGCGCCCGAACGAGAAAAAGGCCGGTTCGCACCGGCCTTTTTCATTTCCGCATCCGCGTTGGGGGTCAGGCTTCGATGGGCGTCGCCTGCGGCTCTTCCTGCGGGGCGGGGGCGGAGGGTGCGGCGGTTGTCGCGGTGGCGGGGCTGATGTTGATGGCATGCAGTCCCTTCGGTCCCTGGATGATCTCGAAATTGACCGGCTGGCCCGCCTTGAGTGTCTTGTAACCGTCCATCTGAATGGCCGAGTAATGGGCGAACAGGTCCTCATCTCGGCCCTCGGCCAGGATGAACCCGTAGCCCTTGGCGTTGTTGAACCACTTGACCTTACCGCTGAGCATGCTCATATCCCTCTGCAAAGGACTCCAACGCTGGAGTATCATCCACTACGATCCCGCGTCCGACCTGGGTCGAGACGGGTGCGGAACCCCTGATACCCTGTAGGGGTATTCCATTGTTTGTAACACCCTTTTGCAGTTAGTCAAGGCGCTGAACCATACGCCTGAGAAACGGATCAACATCATGTCGGTCCATAACTTTCCAGAAAGGCAAAGCTTTTTTTCCTCATGCATGCACCTAGCCAGATTCGACTAACATTCAATCAGGACCATCCCGAGCCTCATGAACACGAGGACGAAGGGGCGGGGCTCGCGGTACAGGAGTCGAAGCCTGTATTACAGCCGCCACCGTTGTATAAGGTGGTACTGTTCAACGACGATTACACGCCGATGGACTTTGTTGTTGAAGTGCTGGAAGTGTTCTTCAACATGGACCGGGAAAAAGCCACCAAGATCATGTTGACGGTACATACTCAGGGTAAGGCGGTCTGCGGCTTGTTTACCCGGGACGTGGCCGAAACCAAGGCGATGCAGGTCAATCAGTATGCACGGGAGAGCCAGCATCCATTGCTCTGCGAGATAGAGAAAGACAGTTGATCGGATGTTTGGGAGCGAGGTGAAGCCATGTTGAATCGAGAGCTCGAAGTCACCCTCAATCTCGCCTTCAAGGAGGCGAGGGCCAAACGCCATGAATTCATGACGGTTGAGCACCTGCTGCTGGCCTTGCTGGACAATGAGGCGGCGGCAACGGTATTGCGTGCGTGCGGTGCCAACCTGGACAAGCTGCGGCGCGACCTGCAGGAATTCATCGATTCCACCACGCCGCTGATCCCGCAGCACGACGACGAGCGCGAAACCCAGCCGACGCTGGGCTTCCAGCGCGTCCTGCAGCGTGCGGTGTTCCACGTGCAGAGTTCCGGCAAGCGCGAAGTGACCGGGGCCAATGTCCTGGTGGCGATCTTCAGCGAACAGGAAAGCCAGGCGGTGTTCCTGCTCAAGCAGCAGAGCATCGCGCGTATCGATGTGGTGAACTACATCGCCCACGGCATCTCCAAGGTGCCCGGGCATGCCGAACATCCGCAGGATGGGGAGCAGGATATGCAGGATGAGGAAGGTGGCGAGTCGGCCACGTCCAACCATCCGCTGGACGCCTATGCCAGCAACCTCAACGAACTGGCTCGCCAGGGGCGGATCGACCCGCTGGTGGGGCGTGAGCATGAAGTCGAGCGGGTGGCGCAGATCCTTGCCCGCCGGCGCAAGAACAACCCGCTGCTGGTAGGCGAGGCGGGGGTCGGCAAGACGGCCATCGCCGAAGGCCTGGCCAAGCGCATCGTCGATGGCCAGGTGCCGGACCTGCTGGCCGACAGCGTGGTCTACTCCCTCGACCTGGGTGCCTTGCTCGCGGGTACCAAGTACCGCGGCGACTTCGAGAAGCGCTTCAAGGCCTTGCTCAACGAGTTGCGCAAGCGCCCGCACGCGGTGCTGTTCATCGACGAGATCCATACCATCATCGGCGCCGGTGCAGCATCCGGCGGGGTAATGGACGCCTCCAACCTGCTCAAGCCGGTTCTGTCCTCGGGCGAGATCCGCTGCATCGGCTCGACCACCTTCCAGGAGTTCCGCGGCATCTTCGAGAAGGACCGGGCCTTGGCGCGGCGCTTCCAGAAGGTCGACGTGACCGAGCCGTCGGTGGAAGACACCTATGGCATCCTCAAGGGCCTCAAGGGGCGCTTCGAGCAGCATCACCACATCGAGTACAGCGACGAGGCGCTGCGCGCCGCGGCCGAGCTGGCGGCGCGCTACATCAACGACCGGCACATGCCGGACAAGGCCATCGACGTCATCGACGAGGCGGGCGCCTACCAGCGCCTGCAGCCGGAAGAGAAGCGCGTGAAGCGCATCGAGGTGGCGCAGGTCGAGGATATCGTGGCGAAGATCGCGCGGATCCCGCCGAAACACGTCACCACCTCGGACAAGGAGTTGCTGCGCAACCTCGAACGCGACCTCAAGCTGACCGTGTTCGGCCAGGACGACGCCATCGAGTCGCTGTCCACCGCGATCAAGCTGTCCCGGGCCGGGCTCAAGGCGCCGGACAAGCCGGTCGGCTCGTTCCTCTTCGCCGGTCCCACCGGCGTGGGCAAGACCGAAGTGGCGCGGCAGTTGGCGAAGGCCTTGGGCGTGGAACTGGTGCGCTTCGACATGTCCGAGTACATGGAGCGGCATACCGTGTCGCGGCTGATCGGTGCGCCTCCGGGCTACGTCGGCTTCGACCAGGGCGGCCTGCTCACCGAGGCGATCACCAAGACCCCGCACTGCGTGTTGCTGCTCGACGAGATCGAGAAGGCTCACCCGGAGGTCTTCAACCTGCTGCTGCAGGTGATGGACCACGGCACCCTGACCGACAACAACGGGCGCAAGGCGGACTTCCGCAACATCATCCTGATCATGACCACCAACGCCGGCGCGGAAGTGGCGGCGCGCGCGTCGATCGGCTTCAACCAGCAGGATCACACCACCGATGCGATGGAAGTGATCAAGAAGAGCTTCACCCCGGAGTTCCGCAACCGCCTGGATACCATCATCCAGTTCGGCCGCCTGAGCACCGAGACGATCAAGAGCGTGGTCGACAAGTTCCTCACCGAGCTGCAGGCGCAGCTGGAGGACAAGCGCGTCCAGCTCGAGGTCAGCGATGCGGCGCGCGGCTGGCTGGCGGAGAAGGGCTACGACGTGCAGATGGGTGCGCGACCGATGGCGCGGCTTATCCAGGACAAGATCAAGCGGCCGTTGGCCGAGGAGATCCTGTTCGGCGAGCTGGCCGAGCATGGCGGCCTGGTGCATGTCGACCTGAAGGGCGACGAGCTGGCCTTCGAGTTCGAGATCACGGCGGCGGAGCCCGCCTGATCCGAGCGCGGCAACGAAAACGCCCGGCAGATGCCGGGCGTTTTCTTTTGCAATCGGCGAGCCGCAGCGGCTCGTGTCGACTCAGCGGGCGCGGTAGGTGATGCGGCCCTTGCTCAGGTCGTAGGGCGTCAGTTCCACGCGAACCTTGTCGCCGGTGAGGATGCGGATGTAGTTCTTGCGCATTTTGCCGGAGATGTGCGCGGTGACGACGTGCCCATTTTCCAACTCCACACGGAACATGGTGTTGGGCAGGGTGTCGACGACAGTACCTTCCATTTCGAAGCTGTCTTCTTTCGACATGCAGTAGAGCCCTCGGTATCTATGGGTGGCCCTTTCAATGAGAGGTGGGCCGTGAAAAGCGGCGTGCATTGTGCCAGAAAATCGACAATAGCGCCACACGGCTATCAGGTGAGGGCGACCCAGCGCTGGTTGACGAACAGTTCGATGGGCCGGTACTGGGTCTTGTAGTTCATCTTGCGGCAATTCTTGATCCAGTAGCCCAGGTAGACGGCCTGCAGGCCCAGGCGTTCGGTCTCGGCGATCTGCCAGAGGATCGCATAGCGTCCCAGGCTGCGCTGCTCTTCGTCGGGATCGTAGAAGGTATAGACGGCCGAGAGTCCGTTCGGCAGCACGTCCGTCACGGCTATGGCCAGCAGGCGGCCATGCAGGCGGAACTCGAAGAAGCAGCAGAAGGGCAGGTCGCGGACCAGGAAGGTGGCGAACTGGTCGCGGCTGGGCGGATACATGTCGCCGTCGGCGTGGCGTTGCTCGATGTAGCGCCGATAGAGGTCGTAGTACTCCTCGTTGAAGCTCGGTCGCTTGCGGATCACCTGCAGTTCCGCATTGCGCTTGAGGATGCGCCGCTGCTGGCGGTTCGGGCTGAAGTCGGCGACCGGTATGCGCGCGGCGATGCAGGCGGTGCAATGCTGGCAGTGCGGACGATAGAGATGGTCGCCGCTACGGCGGAAGCCGACTTCCGACAGCGAGGCGTACAGCTGCGTGTCCATGGGCTGGCTGGGATCGAGGAACAGGGTGGTTGCCTGCTCCTCGGGCAGGTAGCTGCACGGGTGCGGTTGCGTCGCGTAGAACTTCAGTCGGGCGAGTTCGGTCATGGTGAACTCCAGCAGGGACCCATAAGCAAGTTTATGCCAGGCACGGAAACTCGCCTAAAAATCCAGGTCGCCGGTAGGAGGCTGGTCGCGATAGCGTTGCAGGTAGTCGGCGAATTCCCCCCGGCTGATGGCGCGGGCGCCCAGGCTGTGCAGGTGGCGGGTCGGCATCTGGCAGTCGATGAGGACGAAGCCGGCGTCGCGCAGATGGCGGACCAGCGTGACGAAGCCGACCTTGGAAGCGTTGTCGGCGCGGCTGAACATCGATTCGCCGAAGAACAGCCTGCCCATGGCCAGGCCGTAGAGGCCGCCGACCAGTTGTCGCTCCTGCCAGACTTCCACGGAGTGGGCAATTCCGCGCAGGTGCAGCTCCTGGTAGGCCAGTTGCATCGGCGTGGTGATCCAGGTGCCGTCGGCGTAGTCGCGCGGCGCGGCACAAGCCTGGATCACCGCCCGGAAGTCATGGTTGAAAGTGACTTCGAAGCGTTGCTGGCGCAGGCACTTGGCCAGGCTGCGGGAAACGTGCAGTTCGTCGGGGAACAGGACGGTGCGCGGGTCGGGCGACCACCAGAGGATTGGCTGGCCATCCTGGTACCAGGGGAAGCAGCCGTGGCGATAGGCTGCGACCAGGCGTTGCGGATTGAGGTCGCCTCCGGCCGCGAGCAGCCCGTTGGGCTCCTGCAGGGCCTTGTCGAGGGGCGGAAAGTCGAAGTCGGTGCGGGAAAGCCAGGTCAGCATGGCGGGGTAGGGGAGGGCGGGCCTCCCCCGGGTCCGATCAATGGTCGTCGAGGTATTTTTCGGCATCCAGCGCGGCCATGCAGCCGGCGCCGGCGGAAGTGATGGCCTGGCGGTAGACGTGGTCGGCCACGTCGCCGGCGGCGAACACGCCTTCGATGCTGGTCTGGGTGGCGTTGCCTTCGCTGCCGCCGTGGATCCGCAGGTAGCCGTCGCGCATTTCCAGTTGGCCCTGGAACAGGTCGGTGTTCGGCTTGTGGCCGATGGCGATGAACACGCCGGCCAGCGACAGTTCGCTGGTGCTGCCGTCGATGGTGCTCTTCAGGCGTACGCCGGTGACGCCGCTGGCGTCGCCCAGCACCTCGTCCAGGGTGGTGTTCCAGTGCAGGCGCACGTTGCCGTTCTCGGCCTTGTCGAACAGCTTGTCCTGGAGGATTTTCTCCGAACGCAGCTTGTCGCGACGGTGGATCAGGTGGACTTCCTTGGCGATGTTGGCCAGGTACAGCGCTTCCTCGACGGCGGTATTGCCGCCGCCGACCACGCAGACCACCTGGTTGCGGTAGAAGAAGCCGTCGCAGGTGGCGCAGGCGGAAACGCCCTTGCCCATGAAGGCTTCTTCCGACGACATGCCCAGGTATTGCGCGGAGGCACCGGTGGCAATGATCAATGCATCGCAGGTATAAGTGCCACTATCGCCCTTCAGTGTGAAGGGGCGCTGTTGCAACTCGGCGGTGTGGATGTGGTCGTAGACGATCTCGGTGTCGAAACGCTCGGCGTGCTGCTGCATGCGGGTCATCAGCGCCGGGCCGGTAAGGCCTTCGACGTCGCCCGGCCAGTTGTCGACTTCGGTGGTGGTGGTCAGCTGGCCGCCTGGCTGGATGCCGGTGATCACCACTGGCTTGAGATTGGCGCGTGCGGCGTACACGGCGGCGGTATAGCCGGCCGGACCGGAGCCCAGGATGATGAGGCGCGAATGCTTGACTTCACTCATAAAAAGACTCCATAAGCCTTTGTCACATAAGAAAATGCGTGCTCCAATGGAGCCGCCTGAAGAGTTCTGCCGGCTATGCTACACCTATCCGCAAAAGGCCGGCAAAACCCCGGGGCCGGGATCAGCCACGCACGGATTGCCGCTGATTTCGGGTGTGATTTTTCAGAGTTTCCCTAAAGCCGTACAATAGGCGCGTTTTGACCAAGACAGCTTCTAAAGCACCAGCCGTGCGCAGGAAAAATAGCGATTTGAAGGATTCGACCACCGCGAGCCATGCCGCCGCATGGCGTCAGCAACTGCATTCCCGCCTGAAGGAAGGGGTCCTGATCGCGCTGGGCGCGCTCTGCCTCTACTTGTGGATGGCTCTGCTCACCTATGACCCGGCCGATCCGAGCTGGAGTCACTCGAGCCAGGTTGACCAGGTGCAGAATGCCGCCGGTCGGCTCGGTGCGGTATCCGCCGATATCCTGTTCATGACGCTCGGCTACTTCGCCTACCTCTTTCCGCTGTTGCTGGGCATCAAGACTTGGCAGGTATTCCGCCGCCGCAACCTGCCGTGGGAATGGAACACCTGGCTGTTTTCCTGGCGCCTGGTCGGGCTGATCTTCCTGATCCTGGCCGGCTCGGCACTGGCCTACATCCATTTCCACGCCAGCGGCCACATGCCGGCCAGCGCCTCGGCCGGCGGCGCCATCGGCCAGAGCCTGGGCCGCGTCGCGGTGGATGCGCTGAACGTGCAGGGCAGCACGCTGGTGTTCTTCGCCCTGTTCCTCTTCGGCCTGACGGTGTTCGCCGACCTCTCCTGGTTCAAGGTGATGGATGTCACCGGCAAGATCACCCTGGACTTCTTCGAACTGATCCAGAACGCCTTCAATCGCTGGATGGGCGCGCGCGCCGAGCGCAAGCAACTGGTCGCGCAACTGCGCGAGGTCGACGAGCGCGTCGCCGAGGTGGTGGCGCCGAGCGTGCCGGACCGCCGCGAACAGTCCAAGGCCAAGGAGCGCCTGCTGGAACGCGAAGAGGCCCTGGCCAAGCACATGAGCGAGCGGGAGAAGCGCCCGCCGCCGAAGATCGATCCGCCACCGCCTCCGAAGGCCCCGGAGCCGAGCAAGCGCGTGCTGAAAGAGAAGCAGGCGCCGCTGTTCGTCGATACGGCGGTGGAGGGCACCCTGCCGCCGCTGTCGCTGCTCGACCCGGCGGAAGTGAAGCAGAAGAGCTACTCGCCCGAGTCGCTGGAGGCGATGTCGCGCCTGCTGGAGATCAAGCTGAAGGAGTTCGGCGTCGAGGTCAGCGTGGATTCGGTGCATCCGGGCCCCGTGATCACCCGTTTCGAGATCCAGCCCGCGGCGGGGGTCAAGGTCAGCCGCATTTCCAACCTGGCCAAGGACCTGGCGCGCTCGTTGGCGGTGATCAGCGTGCGGGTGGTGGAAGTGATTCCCGGCAAGACCACCGTCGGCATCGAGATTCCCAATGAAGACCGGCAGATGGTGCGCTTCTCCGAAGTGCTGTCGTCGCCGGAGTACGACGAGCACAAGTCCACCGTGCCGCTGGCCCTGGGCCACGACATCGGCGGTCGGCCGATCATCACCGACCTGGCGAAGATGCCGCACCTGCTGGTGGCCGGTACCACCGGCTCCGGTAAGTCGGTGGGGGTCAACGCCATGCTCCTGTCGATCCTGTTCAAGTCTACGCCGAGCGAGGCGCGACTGATCATGATCGACCCGAAGATGCTCGAACTGTCGATCTACGAAGGGATCCCGCACCTGCTCTGCCCGGTGGTCACCGACATGAAGGAAGCCGCCAACGCCCTGCGCTGGAGCGTGGCGGAGATGGAGCGGCGCTACCGCCTGATGGCGGCCATGGGCGTGCGCAACCTGGCTGGCTTCAATCGCAAGGTGAAGGACGCCGAGGAGGCCGGCACGCCGCTGACCGACCCGCTGTTCCGTCGCGAAAGCCCGGACGACGAGCCGCCGCAACTGAGCACCCTGCCGACCATCGTGGTGGTGGTCGACGAATTCGCCGACATGATGATGATCGTCGGCAAGAAGGTCGAGGAGCTTATCGCCCGTATCGCGCAGAAGGCGCGGGCGGCCGGTATCCACCTGATCCTGGCGACCCAGCGGCCGTCGGTGGACGTGATCACCGGCCTGATCAAGGCCAACATTCCGACCCGGATCGCCTTCCAGGTCTCCAGCAAGATCGACTCGCGCACCATCCTCGACCAGGGGGGCGCCGAACAACTGCTCGGCCACGGCGACATGCTCTACCTGCCGCCGGGCACAGGCCTGCCGATTCGCGTACACGGCGCCTTCGTTTCCGACGACGAGGTGCACCGGGTGGTCGAGGCCTGGAAGCTGCGCGGCGCGCCCGACTACATCGAGGACATCCTCGCTGGCGTCGACGAAGGCGGCGGCGGTGGCGGTTCCTTCGATGGCGGCGACGGCTCCGGCGAAGGCAGCGAGGACGACCCGCTCTACGACGAGGCGGTACGTTTCGTCACCGAGAGTCGCCGGGCATCGATCTCCGCCGTGCAACGCAAGCTGAAGATCGGCTACAACCGCGCCGCGCGGATGATCGAGGCGATGGAGATGGCCGGCGTGGTCACCCCGATGAATACCAACGGCTCCCGCGAAGTCATCGCGCCGGCGCCGGTTCGTGATTGAACCCGACAGGTTTTAGAGGATTCCGATGCGACTGATCCGCACGTTGTTCGTTGCCGCCCTGGCCATGGGCGCTTCGCTGGCCCATGCCGACGACAGCGCCGCTGTCCAGCGCCTGACCGGCCTGCTGAATAAGGCCCAGACCCTGACCGCGCGTTTTTCCCAACTGACCCTGGACGGTAGCGGCACGCGCCTGCAGGAAACCGCCGGCCAACTCAGCCTGAAGCGGCCGGGACTGTTCCGCTGGCATACCGATGCGCCGAACGAGCAATTGCTCATTTCCAACGGCGAGAAGGTCTGGCTGTACGACCCGGACCTGGAGCAGGTGACCATCCAGAAGCTCGATCAGCGCCTGACCCAGACGCCGGCGCTGCTGCTCTCCGGCGACATCTCGAAGATCAGCGAAAGCTTCGCCATCACCTACAAGGAAGGCGGCAACGTAGTCGATTTCGTACTCAAGCCGAAGACCAAGGACACCCTCTTCGACACCTTGCGCCTGTCGTTCCGCAGCGGCAAGGTGAACGACATGCAGATGATCGATGGCGTCGGCCAGCGCACCAACATCCTGTTCTTCGACGTGAAGATGAACGAGGCGCTGGATGCCAAGCAATTCACCTTCGACGTTCCGCCGGGCGTCGACGTGATCCAGGAGTAAGCGCAAGCCGTGGATCTGTTCCGCAGCGAGCCCGTCGCGCAGCCCCTGGCGGCACGGCTGAGGCCCGCAAACCTGGACGAGTACGTGGGGCAGGAACACCTGCTGGCCCGCGGTAAGCCCTTGCGCGAGGCGCTGGAGCAGGGCGCGCTGCACTCGATGATCTTCTGGGGCCCGCCGGGAGTCGGCAAGACCACCCTGGCGCGGCTGCTGGCGCAGGTGTCGGACGCTCATTTCGAGACCATTTCCGCGGTGCTGTCCGGGGTCAAGGAGATCCGCCAGGCGGTCGAGGTGGCCAAGCAGCACGCGGCGCAATACGGGCGCCGGACCATCCTGTTCGTCGACGAGGTGCACCGCTTCAACAAGAGCCAGCAGGATGCCTTCCTGCCCTATGTGGAAGACGGCACGCTGATCTTCATTGGCGCGACCACCGAGAACCCGTCCTTCGAGTTGAACAACGCGCTGCTCTCGCGGGCTCGCGTGTATGTCCTCAAGAGCCTCGACGAAGCCGCCCTGCGCAAGCTGGTGGGCCGCGCGCTGAACGAGGACAAGGGCCTCGGCAAGCGCAAGCTGAGCCTGCCGGAGGAGAGCTTCCAGGTTCTCCTGGCCGCCGCCGACGGCGATGGGCGGCGCCTGCTGAACCTGCTGGAGAACGCTGCCGACCTCGCCGAGGACGGCAGCGAGATCAGCCCCGAGCTGCTGCAGAATCTGCTCGGCGATACCCGCCGACGTTTCGACAAGGGCGGCGAGGCGTTCTACGACCAGATCAGCGCGCTGCACAAGTCGGTGCGCGGCTCCAATCCCGATGCGGCACTCTATTGGTTCGCGCGCATGCTCGACGGCGGCTGCGATCCCCTGTACATCGCCCGGCGGGTGGTGCGCATGGCCAGCGAGGAGGTTGGCAATGCTGATCCTCGCGCCCTCGGCCTGTGCCTGTCGGCCTGGGACGTGCAGGAGCGCCTGGGCAGCCCCGAAGGCGAGCTGGCGGTGGCCCAGGCCATCGTCTACCTGGCCTGTGCGCCGAAGAGCAATGCGGTGTACAGCGCGTTCAACGCGGCGATGCGCGACGTCGCCGAAAGCGGCTCGCGGGAAGTGCCATTGCACTTGCGCAACGCGCCGACCAAATTGATGAAGAGCCTCGGCTATGGCGAGGAATACCGCTACGCCCACGACGAGCCGGATGCCTATGCCGCCGGAGAGGATTATTTCCCCGAGGATCTGGAGCCGCGGCGTTACTATCAACCGGTGCCGAGGGGCCTGGAACTGAAGATCCGCGACAAGCTGGAACACCTGGCCGAGCTGGATCGCACCAGTCCCCGCCAACGCAGAAAATCCTGAGCGGTATGGGCTCGGCGGAGCTAGCCAGGCTTCCGCGACGGCGTCGATGACGTCGCCGGGGCCGGCGAAGCGCCAACCGGGCCACGAACCGCCGATAACCGACACGAGACGAGAAAAGAGCATGCTCGATCCCAAACTGGTACGCACCCAGCCGCAAGAAGTGGCTGCCCGCCTGGCCACCCGTGGCTTCCAACTGGATGTCGCACGCATCGAAGCGCTGGAAGAGCAGCGCAAGTCGGTACAGACCCGTACCGAGCAGCTGCAAGCCGAGCGCAACGCGCGTTCCAAGGCGATCGGCCAGGCCAAGCAGCGTGGCGAGGACATCGCGCCGCTGCTGGCCGATGTCGACCGCATGGGCTCCGAACTGGAGGAAGGCAAGCGCCAGCTGGACGCTATCCAGGGCGAACTGGATGCCATGCTGCTGGGCATTCCCAACCTGCCGCACGAGTCGGTGCCGGTCGGTGCCGACGAGGACGCCAACGTCGAAGTGCGTCGCTGGGGCACGCCGAAGACCTTCGATTTCGAGGTCAAGGACCATGTCGCCCTCGGTGAACGGCACGGCTGGCTGGATTTCGAGACCGCCGCCAAGCTTTCCGGCGCGCGCTTCGCCCTCATGCGCGGCCCGATCGCCCGCCTGCATCGCGCCCTGGCGCAGTTCATGATCAACCTGCATACCGCCGAGCATGGCTACGAGGAGGCCTACACCCCCTATCTCGTCCAGGCTCCGGCGCTGCAGGGCACCGGCCAGTTGCCGAAGTTCGAGGAGGACCTGTTCAAGATCGGCCGCGACGGCGAAGCCGACCTCTACCTGATCCCGACCGCCGAGGTTTCGCTGACCAACATCGTCTCCGGGCAGATCCTCGATGCCAAGCAGTTGCCGCTGAAGTTCGTCGCCCATACCCCGTGCTTCCGCAGCGAGGCTGGTGCCTCCGGGCGCGATACCCGCGGCATGATCCGCCAGCACCAGTTCGACAAGGTGGAGATGGTGCAGATCGTCGATCCGGCCACCTCCTACGAGGCGCTGGAAGGCCTGACCGCTAACGCCGAGCGCGTCCTGCAACTGCTCGAGCTGCCGTATCGGGTGCTGGCGCTGTGCACCGGCGACATGGGCTTCGGTGCGACCAAGACCTACGACCTGGAAGTCTGGGTTCCCAGCCAGGACAAGTACCGCGAGATTTCCTCCTGCTCCAACTGCGGCGACTTCCAGGCCCGGCGCATGCAGGCCCGCTACCGCAATCCGGAAACCGGCAAGCCCGAGCTGGTGCACACCCTCAACGGCTCCGGCCTGGCCGTCGGCCGCACCCTGGTGGCGGTGCTGGAGAACTACCAGCAGGCGGACGGCTCGATCCGTGTGCCGGAAGTCCTCAAGCCCTACATGGCTGGCATCGAGGTGATCGGCTGACATGGATTTCCTGCCGCTGTTCCACTCCTTGCAAGGGCGCCTCGCGCTGGTGGTCGGCGGCGGCGAAGTCGCCCTGCGCAAGGCGCGCCTGCTGGCCGACGCCGGCGCGCGCCTGCGCGTGGTCGCACCGCAGATCCACATCGAACTGCGGCATCTGGTGGAGCAGGGCGGCGGCGAGCTGCTCGAACGCGACTACCAGGACGGCGACCAGCCCGGCTGCGCCCTGATCATCGCCGCCACCGACGACGAACCGCTGAACGCCGAGGTGTCGCGAGCGGCCAATGCGCGCGGGATACCGGTCAACGTGGTGGACGCGCCGGCCCTGTGCAGCGTGATCTTCCCGGCCATCGTCGACCGTTCGCCGCTGGTGGTGGCGGTCTCCAGCGGCGGCGATGCGCCCGTGCTGGCGCGGCTGATCCGGGCCAAGCTGGAAACCTGGATTCCCTCGACCTACGGGCAACTGGCCGGACTCGCCAGCCGCTTCCGCCACCGGGTCAAGGAATTGCTACCCGACCTGCAGCAGCGCCGGGTGTTCTGGGAAAACCTGTTCCAGGGCGAGATCGCCGAGCGTGTCCTGGCCGGCCGTCCGGCGGAAGCCGAGCGTCTCCTGGAGGAGCGCCTGGCCGGCGGCCTCGCGCACATAGCCACGGGCGAGGTATATCTGGTCGGGGCCGGGCCGGGGGATCCGGACCTGCTGACGTTCCGTGCCCTGCGCCTGATGCAGCAGGCCGACGTGGTGCTCTACGATCGCCTGGTGGCGCCGTCGATCCTCGAATTATGCCGCCGCGATGCCGAACGCCTGTACGTCGGCAAGCGCCGCGCCGAACATGCGGTGCCGCAGGATCGGATCAACCGCCTGCTGGTGGAGCTGGCCAGCCAGGGCAAGCGCGTGCTGCGCCTGAAGGGTGGCGACCCGTTCATCTTCGGCCGCGGCGGTGAGGAAATCGACGAACTGGCTGCCCGCGGCATACCTTTCCAGGTCGTGCCGGGAATCACCGCGGCCAGCGGCTGCGCGGCCTACGCCGGGATTCCACTGACTCATCGCGATCATGCGCAATCGGTTCGTTTCGTCACCGGTCATCTGAAGGACGGCACCACCGACCTGCCGTGGCAGGACCTGGTAGCGCCTGGCCAGACCCTGGTGTTCTACATGGGCCTGGTGGGATTGCCGGTGATCTGCGAGCAACTGGTCGCCCACGGTCGCTCCGCACAGACCCCGGCGGCGCTGATCCAGCAGGGGACCACCGCCCAGCAGCGGGTATTCACCGGAACCCTGGAAAACCTGCCGCAACTGGTGGCTGAGCACGAAGTGCATGCGCCGACCCTGGTGATCGTCGGCGAAGTCGTGCAACTGCGCGACAAGCTGGCCTGGTTCGAAGGCGCCCGCGAGGACGCCTGAGCCTTCAGCCTTCTCCCCAGATGCCCTTGCCGGGAAGTCGTTCCCGGCCTGGCGCGCGCGCCAGGTCGAGACGCGGGCCCAGCGGTACTATCCCGGTCGGGTTGATGGTGCGGTGGCTGGCGTAGTAGTGCCCCTTGATATGTTCGAAGTCCACTGTCTCGCCGATGCCCGGGCGTTGGTACAGTTCGCGCAGCCAGCCGGAGAGATTCGGGTAGTCTTCGATGCGCCGCAGGTTGCACTTGAAGTGTCCGTGGTACACCGCATCGAAGCGCACCAGGGTGGTGAACAGGCGGATATCGGCCTCGGTCAGGTATTCGCCGGCCAGGTAGCGGCGTTCGCCGAGCAAGCCTTCCAGGTAGTCCAGCTCCTCGAACAACTGGACGAAGGCCTCCTCGTAGGCGTCCTGGCGAGTGGCGAAGCCAGCACGGTACACGCCGTTGTTGACCGCAGGATAGATGCGTCCGTTGAGGCGGTCGATCTCCTCGCGCAGCGGCTCCGGGTAGAAGTCCAGCGCGTTGGCGCCGATGGCGTCGAAGGCGCTGTTGAAGATGCGGACGATATCGGCTGATTCGTTGTTGACGATCTTCTGCGCCTGCTTGTCCCACAGCAGCGGCACCGTGACCCGGCCGCTGTAGTGCGGGTCGTCGCGGGTATAGCGCTGGTGCAGAAAGGCCAGGCCGTCGAGGCGATCGCCGGTGGAGCCGTGGGCGGGGTCGAAGGTCCAGCCGTTCTCGCGCATCAGCCAACTGACCACCGAAACATCGACCAGCGACTCCAGCCCCTTCAGCTTGCGCACGATCAGGGTCCGATGGGCCCAGGGGCAGGCCAGCGAGACATAGAGATGGTAGCGCCCGCCCTCGGCGGGGAACGCCGGCTCGCCCAGCCAATGGCGGCGCTGGGCGTTTTCGCGCTGGAAGCGGCCGTCTTTCTGTGTGTCATACCACTGGTCGTGCCAGCGGCCATCGATCAACTGTCCCATGAGCGGGTTCCTCCATACGTCGTTGGAGGAACAGTCTAGTGTCGGGCGATCGATAAATTTATATAAATAAAGGGCTATTCGTATCGATCAGATCGATTCGTTTCGGGTCGCCCAGTAGTGCGCGGCTTCCTTGAAGGCTTCTTCGCGATTCTTGCCAAGGGCCCGTAGCGCCAGGGCCATGCTGGAGAGCACCGCCAGGTGGCCATAGGCGTCGCCTTCGCGGCCGTCCCAGACGGCCCGAAGGAAACCCGGGTCGAGCTGTTCCGGCTTCATGTGCCGGTGCGTCGACAATGCCGGCCATTCCTCGTCCCAGGCTTCGCCCTGGTCGCAACCATACAGGTGGGCGACGACGTCCGGGTTGACTTCGATCTCGCCGCCTTCGCCCTTGATGACGATGGCCCGGTCGCCGAGCAGGCGGCTGGCCTCGCGGTGGGTTTCCTGGTAACCGGGGTGGAAGATGCTCTGCAGGATGCAATCCGCATTCAGGGGGTTGAGCAGGCGAACCAGCGAATGGATCGGCGAGCGCAGACCGAGGGTATTGCGCAGATCGATCATACGTTGCAGCACCGGCATCCAGGCACCGAGCGGAATGAACGCCAGGTGGCCGCGCTCCAGGGCCTGCTCTACCTGCAGCCAGTCGTGGCAGAGCGGGATCTCCAGCGCCGCCAGCAACTGTTCGCTGTACAGGCGTCCGGCGGTATGCGCGCCGCCGCCGTGCATGAGGATGCGCACGCCATGGCCGGCCAGGCACTTGGCGGCCAGCAGGTACCAGGGCAGGTGGCGCTTCTTGCCGGCGTAACTGGGCCAGTCGAGGTCGACGCGCAAGGACGGGACTTGCAGGCGCTCGCGCACCGCCTCGGTGAAACCGGCCAGTTCCTCGCTGCTTTCCTCCTTGTGCCGCAGGAGCATGAGGAAGGCGCCCAGCTGGGTGTCCTCGACCCTGCCGTCGAGGATCATGCCGAGGGCCTCGCGGGCTTCCTCCCGGGTCAGGCTGCGCGCTCCGCGCTTGCCTTTGCCGAGGATGCGGACGAACTGGGCGAACGGATGTTCGGCGGGAGTCGAGAGAGTCATAGACAGTTGCTCGGTTTCGGCAGGCCGGCCAGCTTCGCGCCAAGCTTGGCCGGGGCGCCCTTGAACAGGTGGTTGAGGTGCAGGCTGTTGCCCTTGTCCGGACCCAGTCGCTGGGCGACGTACTTGATCAGCGGGCGGTTGGCCGGAGACAGCTGGAACTCCGCATAGAACTCGCGGAGCAGTTGGAGAATCTCCCAGTGCTCGGCGGTCAGGGCCAGCTCCTCGCGGGCGGCCAGGGCTTCCGCCACCGGCTCCGACCAATCGTCGAGGGCGGCGAGGTAGCCGTCCTTGTCCAGCCGGATTTCCCGGCCTTCCAGCGTAAGGAGCGTCATAGCCAACTGTTGACCTTGTCGAAGCGGGTGGCGAGTTCGACGAAGCCGGGGTAGTCCACCGCCACCAGGCGAGCGGGGACGTCCTCGATACCGCGCGCCTGGAGGTCTTCCAGCAGGGCGAACAGTTCGATTTCCGCCGGCATCAGTTCCAGGGCCTGGCAGGCGTGGCTGCCGGCCAGCAAGGCGTGCACGGCGTCGCCGCAGAGCAGCAGGCCGTCGCCGGGGTTGAGCAGGTACAGGCAACTGCCCAGGCGGCCGTCATTGAACGGCGAGCGGGACAGTACGTGGAGGGTCGTGGCCATCAGAGGGTAATCACCTGGTCGTAGCGTTGCAGCAGGTCGCGCAGGGCCTGGTCGTCGAGCACCTCGACCGCGAGGGCCAGGCGCTCTTCCGCCAGGCCACGCTCGCGCAGGCTGCGGGCCGAGACGTAGAGGTCGTCCACGCCGAACATCGGAAGGGCCTGCAGGTTGGCCTGCAGGTCCTTCTGCTGCAGGTGCGCAGGATGCTGGCCGGGAGCCAGCTGGAACGCGCCGTCGTCGAGGAACAGCATGCCGACCGGTAGATCGAAGGCGCCGCCGGCCAGGGCTATGTCCAGCGCCTCGCGGGCGCTCGGGCCGGACCAGGGCGACTGGCGGCTGATGATCAGCAGCGACTGGCTCATCGGTCGCCTCCGAAGCAGACCAGGCGGTCCGCGCTTTGCGCCGCCTCGTGCAACTGGCCGAGTCCGGACAGCTCCCATGGTGCGCCAAGGTTGGCGCCGGGACGGCCGTAGCGTTCGGCTTCCTCGGCGTTCAGCACGCCGCGGCGCAGGGCGGCGGCGATGCAGACCACGGCGTCCAGGCCGTTGCGCTCGACCAACTCGCGCCAGGCGGCGGGCAGGTCGAACTCGTCCTGGCCGCTCACGACGTTGGCCGAGGCGCTGTGCACGCCGTCCTGGTAGAAGAACAGGCGGACGATTTCGTGCCCGCCGGCCAGCGCGGCTTCGCTGAAGCGCAGCGCGCGGCGGGCGGCGGGGGAGTGGGGAGGGTCGAATAGGGCGATGGCGAATTTCATGCTGCGATACGCGAAGGATTTCTTCGAATGATAAACCAATGCCTGTGTTTTGCCGGTCCTCAAATGAAAAAGCCCGTCGCGGGGACGGGCTTTTCCGGAGGCGCTTTCTATCAGTCGTCGCCGCCGGCGATGCCGAAGATCTGCAACAGGCTGATGAACAGGTTGTAGATCGACACGTACAGGCTGATGGTGGCCATGATGTAGTTGCGTTCGCCGCCGTGGATGATCGCGCTGGTCTGGTAGAGGATCATCGCCGAGGAGAACAGGACGAAGCCGGCGCTGATCGCCAGTTGCAGGCCACTGATCTGGAAGAACAGCGATACCAGCACGGCGCCCAGCAGGACGAAGAAGCCGGCGGTGATGAAGCCGGACAGGAAGCTCATGTCCTTGCGGGTGGTCAGCACATAGGCGGACAGGCCGAAGAACACCAGGGCGGTCATGGCGAACGCCGAAGTGATGACGCTGCCGCCGTTGGGCAGGCCGAGGTACATGTTGAGGATCGGGCCGAGCGTGTAGCCCATGAAGCCGGTCAGGGCGAAAGTGCTGACCAGCCCCCAGGCGCTGTTGCGCAGCTTCACGGTGAGGAAGAACAGGCCGTAGAAGCCGATCAGCACCACGAACACGTTCGGATAGGGCAGGCGCATCTGCTGCGAAACGTAGGCCACCAGGCCGCTGAAGGCCAGGGTGAGTGCCAGCAGGCCGTAGGTATTGCGCAGAACGCCGCTGACTTCACGCTGTTCCGCGACGGCGGAGTTCAGCTGATATTGCTGTTCTTGCATGGTGTGGGTACTCCTTAACGGGAACGGGTCCATGACGTACTGATGGGCATGATAGCAAAGCCTCTGCCAGGGCCAATCGATAGAGTTTGACAGTGTGTTGCTATCCGGTACTATGGCGCCCCGCGATGCGGAGGTGTGGCCGAGTGGTTTAAGGCAACGGTCTTGAAAACCGTCGAAGGGGAGACTCTTCCGTGAGTTCGAATCTCACCGCCTCCGCCATATCCGCGTACTGAAAAGCCCCGCTGAGCGGGGCTTTTGCATTTTCGGGGCGCTGCTCTTCCGCACTTCCGGATCGTTTCCGCAGCCTGCCCGGCGTCGATTCGATGACTCTCCGATTTCGTCGGGTAATGGCTTCAGATCACGAAGAAGCCGTGGGTTCCGTCGCGACCGAGTTGCTCCACCAGGCCGAACTCCCAGTCCAGGTAGCCCTGCATCGCTTCGCGCGGATTGTCGGTACCTTCGTAGGGGCGGCGGTAGCGGTCGATGCGCGGCGACGCCAACAGGCTTTCGCCGTCTTCCGTCGGCAGGCCCGCGGCGACCCAGGCGCTGGTGCCGCCGTCGAGAAGGAACACCGGCTTGCCGCTGAGTGCCTGGACTTCCGCCACGGCGAAGCGCGCCAGCAGGCTGCTGCCGCAGGTGAGTACGTAGCGCTCGGCCGTGCCCAGCCGTTCCAGTGCCTGCTTCAACTGGCTGCGCAATACCCAGGCGGCGCCGGGGATGTGGCGTTTCGCATAGTTGGCGCTGGCGGTGAAGTCGAGCACCCGGGTGCCCGGTTCGCCCAGCCAGGCGGCGAGGGTGGTCGGGTCGATGGTGTCGGCCCGGGGTTGCCCCGGCAGCGGCGCGCTCCAGGCGCCCCTCTCGCTGAAGTCGGCGTCGGAGAGTCCGTCCAGTACCGCGACCTGCCAGCCCATCTGGGCCAGCCAGGAGGCGCTCATGTTGGCGCGTACGCCATCGTCGTCCACCAGTACCAGGCGCGCGCCGCGCACGCTGGCGACATGGTCGGTTTCCTGAACCAGCTGGCCACCGGGCGTGGAGCGGGAGCCAGGCAGGTGACCGGCTTCGTATTCCTCGGGCGGGCGTACGTCGAGCAGGTAGGTGGTGCGGTCGTGCTCGTCCTGCCATTGGGCCAGACCGGCCAGGTCGAGGCGTTCGACGCCGGCGCGGTCGGCGACGGCACGGGCGCGCTGGGCGGCGGCCTTGCGAGTGTCCTGCGAGATCGCACCGAAGCGTCGCGTCTGGCCGTGTTCCAGTTGCTGACCGGCCAGCGTCCAGCCGATGGTGCCGTTGCGTAATGCCGCCACCGGGTTGGGGATGCCGGCGTTGAGCAGCGACTGGGTACCGATGATGCTACGAGTGCGCCCGGCACAGTTGACTATCACCCGGGTGCGCGGGTCCGGCGCCAGTTCGGCGACGCGCAGCACCAGTTCGGCGCCGGGCACGCTGATGCCGCCGGGGATACTCATGGTCTGGTATTCGTCGAAACGACGGGCATCCAGGATCACCGCGTCGGCCCTGGCGTCGAGCAAAGCCTGTACTTCCTCCGCGGCCAGCGATGGCGTGTGGCGCTCGGCCTCCACCAGTTCGCCGAAGGCCTTGCTCGGCACGTTCACATCCCTGAACAGCTCGCCGCCGGCGTTGCGCCAACCGGACAGGCCGCCATCGAGCAAGGCCACGTCGCTGTAGCCGAGGTCGAGGAGGCGTTGCGCGGCGACCGGCGCCAGGCCTTCGCCGTCGTCGTAGACGGTAATCGGCGTGTCGCGGCGCGGCACCCGGGCATGGATCTCCAGTTCCAGCCTGGACAGCGGCAGGTTGGCGGCGAACAGGGGATGGGCCTGGGCGAACGGGTCCTCCTCGCGCACGTCGAGCAGCGCCAGCTCCCGGCGGGCGAGGAGAGCGGCGCGGATATCGTGGAAGGTGCGTACGGCGATCTGGCTCATGCGGGGTTCTCTTTCGACAGGTCCCAGATATTGGGCAAGCGGCTGTTGGAATAGCCGGAAATGAAGGGTTTTTCCTCACCTTCGGCGCTGAACACGGCACGCCGTACCGCACCGATATTGGCGCCGTAGACGTGGATACTGATGGATGTGCGGTCGCTGAAGGCGTTGCTCACCTGGTGCACGTCGCCAATGCGTGGCGACAGCGCTTCGACCTCGCCGGGCTCCAGGCGTCGACGGGCTCCGCTGGGATGCGGACGCCCCCCCGCATCGAAGGCGTACGGCTGCGAGTATTCGGCCCCGCGGAGCATGCCGATCAGGCCCCAGACCCGATGATCGTGTACCGGTGTGATCTGGCCCGGCCCCCAGACGAAGCTGACCACCGAGAAGCGCTGCCGTGAGTCGACATGCAGCAGGTACTGTTGGTAGCGCTGTGGATCGGGGCGGGCGCAGTCTTCCGGCAGCCAGTCGTCCTGGCGCACCAGCTCGGCCAGCAGGGGGGGGGCTTGGGTGAGCAGGGTGGATTCGTCGGGACGGCTGTCGAGCAGTGTCGCCAGCTCGCCGATGAACTGGCGCAGGCGGTCGAGGCGCAGGATGGATGACATGCGGGGATTCACTCCGGGAAGTTCTGGCGGTACGGTAGCAAACGCTTTTTTATTCCTGAAATGCATTTTGAATATAAGCTAATATGCGAGAAATGCAATTGGTGCCGGCCCCATGAAAATCGATGACATCGACGCCTTCGTCGCGGTGATCCGCAACGCTTCCCTGAGCCAGGCCGCCGAGAGCCTGGGCCTGACCCAGTCTGCGATCACCCGGCGGGTACAGAGCCTGGAGGAGTCCCTCGGAGTGGCATTGCTGGACCGCAATACCAAGCCGCTCAAACCCACCGCCAGCGGACTGCGGGTCTACGAACAGTGCCGGCGGGTGCTGCGCGAGGTGGATGGCCTGCGCGAACTGGTGGCCGGCGACGCCACACCAAGTGGCGTGCTGCGCCTGGGCGTGCCGCAGAGTATCGGCGAGGTGGTGTTGCTGGATGCCCTTCGGCGGCTGGCCGACGAGTACCCGGAGCTGCGCGCGCAGGTCGGCACTGGCTGGGGCAGCCATTTGCTGGCGCGCCTGGAGAATGCCGAACTGGACGCGGCAGTGGTGTTGTTTCCGCCAAGCAAGGTGTTCCCCGAAGAACTCGGCGCCACGCCCCTAGGGCGCATGGAACTCTGCGTGGTGGTCGCCCGCGACAGTGCCATCCAGGCGCGACGCCTGCTCGATTGCTACCACCATGGCTGGGTGCTCAACCCCGATGGCTGCGGCTTCCGTGCCGGCCTGCAACGGGCCCTGGCCGATCAGGGCCTGGGCCTGCAACTGAACCTCGAGACTTTCGGCAGCGAGCTGCAACTGGGCCTGGTCGCCGCGGGCCGGGGTCTCGGCCTGGTGCCGGCGCCGGCCCTGGCGCGTAGCCGCTACCGCGATCAGTTGCAGGTGCTGCAATTGGAGGATTTCCAGCCGCTGATCCAGCTCTGGCTGGTGCGTCCGCGCCTGCTGGGCAATCTGGAGACGCCGGCACGGCTGTTCGGCAGGGCGGTGGCCGAGGGGTTGGATATGCAAGCCGGTTGAGTAGCGGCGCCGGGAGATCCCCGGGAGACGGGAGCGTGAATGAGAAGGGGCTGCAGTCGGGATCAACATTCCCCTGCGAGCCCCTTTTCGCTTCAGAGGGAAGAGGGAGCGAGGGCGGCTACGCATAGTGTCCGCCTTGGGAAACGCAAAGACGGAAAAGCTAAATATGCGTGTTTAGCATATTAAGATATGACAAAAATGAATTTCCATCATGTAGCTACAGCCTGTAGCTTCTAAGAAAAGCACCCATGCAGATGTTTTTCTTATAACGACAGCCGCCAACCTTATCAGTCGAGCGGCCCAGGCGAGGGCAACAGCGTGAGCGTGGAAATTCTCGGCATGATCACCGCCACACCGAGTTCCGAGGTGGACCAGCCGTTGGGGGAGGCTGTGGACGCCGGTTTCGTCCGGCGTTTCGCCCAGGCCCATGAGGACGCCGGCTTCGACCGGGTGCTGGTGGGGTATTTCAGCAATGCCGCCGAGGGCGCGGTGGTCAGTTCCTTCGTCGCCGCTGCCACCCGGCGCCTTGGCGTTCTCCTGGCCTATCGCCCTGGGGTGATCGCAGCGCCGCTGGCGGCACGCCAACTGGCCACCTTGGATCAGTTCAGCGAGGGCCGCCTGGCCCTGAACGTAGTCAGTGGTGGTAACGACGAGGACCTCGCGCGCGATGGCGACTACCTCGACCATGACCGCCGCTACGCCCGTACCGACGAATACCTGCAAGCCCTGCGTGCTATCTGGACCGCCACGGGACCGGTGGATTTCGACGGCGAGTTCTACCGCTTCCAGGGCGCCTCGCCAGCGGTGCGCCCGCGCCAGTCGCCGCACATACCGATCTATTTCAGTGGCTCCTCCGACGCAGCCATCGAGGTCGCCGCCAGGCACGCCGACACCTACATGCTCTGGGGCGAGCCGCTGGCCGCGGTCGACGGGCATATCCGCCGAGTGCGCGCCGCCGCCAAGGCCCAGGGACGTGATCCGCGCTTCTCGGTGTCATTCCGGCCGATCGTCGCGGATACCGAGGAGGCCGCCTGGAAGCGTGCCGCCGAGGTGCTCGAACAGGTCCGCGAGAACCGTGCGCGCCTCGGTCTGCCGCTGCGCGACCACCAGCCGCAGAACGTCGGTTCGCAGCGCCTGCTGGCCGCCGCCGAGCAGGGCGAGGTGCTCGACAGCCGTTTGTGGACCGGCGTGGCCCGGCTGACCGGGGCGCGCTGGAACTCCACCGCCCTGGTAGGCACCCCCGAGCAGGTTGCCGCTGCGCTTGGCGAGTACTACCGGCTGGGCGTCTCGACCTTCCTGATTCGAGGCTTCGATCCGCTCGGCGACGCCGTGCGCTACGGCCAGGGCCTGATTCCCGCCATACATGACCATATCGCCCGCCTGCCGCTGTTGCGGCACGCCGGTTGAGGAGCTCCGATGAAACTCAAGCAATACCTGCTAACCAGCTTCGCCACGCTTCTGCTCGGTGCCTCCCTGGCCCAGGCCGCAGACCTGCCGACGTTGCGTGTGGGCGACCAGAACTACTACAACGTGCGGGCTTCCATGGAGGCCTCGGGAGTTCTCGAAGGCGCGCCTTACCAGGTCGAATGGAAGCATTTCCAGTCCGCCGCGCCGGTGGCCGAAGGGTTGCAGGCCGGAGCGCTGGACCTGGGTTTCCTCGGCGACTCGGGCTTCATCTTCCTCGCCGCCAAGGGTGCGCCGGTGAAGCTGGTCGGCGTCTCGCGGCAGAACCTCGATACCATAGCCCTGCTGGTGCCGAAGGATTCTCCGGTGCGCAGCATTGCCGATCTCAAGGGCAGGAAAGTCGCCTACTGGCCCGGTGCCTGGAGCCAGCAACTGACCTTGCGCGCGCTGGAGAAAGCCGGCTTGCCGAAGGACTACGTGGAGTTCGTCAAGCTGATGCCGATCGACGCCGCCGCCGCCTTGCCGCGCGGCAGCATCGATGCCTTTCCGGTGTGGGAGCCGTATATCTCGCAGCAGATCGTGGTTTCCGGCGCACGGCCGATTCTCACCGCCCGCGACCTGATGCCGGGGCTGTCCAGCATCGCCGCCAACGCTGCTTCCATCGAGCCCAGGCGCGCGCAGATCGCCGACTTCCTCGGCCGCCTGCGCAAGGCACGGGCCTGGGTCGAAGCACACAAGGAGCAGTACGCCGACCTCTGGGCGCAGAAGGCCAATCTCGACCGGGCAGTCTCCCGCCATTGGATCGGCCAGGCCGGCATGAGCGTCGGCCCGGTAGACGCCCAGGCCGCCACCGACTACCAGGAGACCGCGGATTTCCTGCTGCAGACCGGTGCCTTGCCCAAGCCGTTCGACACTTCCACGGTGATCGACACGTCCTTCAACGAAGCCTTCCACTGAGTACGGACCATGAGCATCCAGTTTCTCGGCATGATCGGCCATCGCCTGGCCTCGGAGACCCTCGCGCCGGTCGGACCTATCCTCGACAAGCCTTACATCGCCGCTTTCGCACGCGCCCACGAAGAGGCCGGCTTCGATCGAATCCTGGTCGGCTACTGGTCGGACCAGCCGGATGGATTCCTGGTGGCCGCCGCCGCTGGCCTGGCCACTTCCCGGATCGGTCTGCTGCTGGCGCACCGCCCCGGTTTCGTCGCCCCGACCCTGGCCGCGCGCAAGCTGGCGACCCTCGAACACCTCCTCGACGGGCGCCTGGCGGTGCATATCATCAGCGGCGGCAGCGACGCCGACCAGCGCAAGGACGGCGATTATCTCGACCACGACCAGCGCTATGCCCGCAGCGACGAATTCATCGAACTGCTCAAGCGCACCTGGACCAGCACCGAACCCTTCGATTTCCACGGCGCGTACTACCGCGTGGAGCACGCCTTCTCGGCCATCCGTCCACAGCAGAAACCGCACATTCCGGTGTATTTCGGCGGCTCCTCGGAAGCCGCGCTGAAGGTCGCCGGCAAGCAGGCCGATGTGTTCATGCTCTGGGGCGAACCTCTGGCACAGGCCGCCGAAACCATCTCCGCTGTGCGCGAACAGGCGCGCTCGAATAGTCGCGAAGTGGAATTCAGCCTGTCGTTCCGGCCCATCCTCGGGCGCACGGAGGACGAGGCCTGGGCCAAGGCCGAGGCGATACGCGCAAGCGCCGGCGCGCGCCTGGGCGAGGCCGGCTTCCCCAAGGGCAAGCCGCAGAGCGTCGGCGCCCAGCGTCTGCTCAAGGCGGTGGAGCAGGGCGAGCGCCTCGACGAGCGCCTTTGGACCGGAATCGCCAGGCTGGTCGGTGGCGGGCACAACTCCACCGCCCTGGTCGGTACCGCGGAACAGGTGGCCGACGCGCTGCTCGCCTACTACGACCTGGGCGTGCGCAATATCCTCATTCGCGGTTTCGATCCCCTCGCCGATGCCGTGGAATATGGCCGCGAGCTGATCCCGCTGACCCGCGCCAAAGTCGCCGAGCGCGAGCGCCGGCGCGCCACGGCCTGATCCCATGGCCGTCCTGCAGACTCCCTCGGCGGCGTTCGACGAATGGCTGCCGGAACTGACCCGGCAACTGGCGGAAAGCGCCGATGCCCATGACCGCAGCGGAGATTTTCCCCATGCCAACCTGGCCCTGCTGCGACACCACGGGCTGCTCGCCCTAGCCTTGCCGCCTGCGCTCGGCGGTCCCGGCGCCAGCCTCGGCGAGCTGCGCAGGGTAATCGGCGCGGTGGCTCGCGGCGAACCCTCCACGGCCCTGGTGCTGTGCATGCAGTACCTGCATTTGCGGCGCCTGGCCGATAACCCCGATTGGCCCGGCGCGCTCAAGCGGCGCGTGGCGCGCGAGGTGCTGGAGCAGGGGGCGTTGATCAATAGCCTGCGCGTGGAGCCCGAGCTGGGTTCGCCGTCACGCGGCGGTCTGCCGGGTACGCTGGCGCGGCGTGTCGGCGACGGCTGGCGGCTGTCCGGGCACAAGCTCTACACCACCGGCATTCCCGGGCTGACCTGGCTGGCGGTATGGGCGTGCAGCGACGAGCCGATCCCACGCGTGGGTACCTGGCTGGTGCGCCGCGACAGCCCAGGCATCCGTATCGTGGAGAGCTGGGACCATCTGGGCATGCGCGCCAGCGGCAGCCACGAGGTGCTCTTCGAAGAGGTGGCGGTGCCTCTGGAAAACGCCATCGGCCTGCATCCCCACGACCAGCCTCCGGCGCCGGACCAGGCCGTGCTGCGCGACTTCGCCCAGGCTAGCGCGGTGTTGCTTGGCGCTCTCTACGACGGTATCGCCGGGAGCGCCCGCGAGTGGCTCGTCGGCTGGCTGCGCGAGCGCGTGCCGGCCAGTCTCGGC
>NZ_KV828426.1:96353-113110 GCF_001836405.1 Pseudomonas sp. HMSC057H01
GGCTGCGCGAGCGCGTGCCGGCCAGTCTCGGCGCGCCGTTGGCGAGCCTGCCGAGGATGCAGGAGGCGCTCGGCGAGATCGACGGCCTGCTCCTGCAGAACCGCCTGCTGCTCGATGCCGCGTGCTGCGGACAGTTGCCCGCCAGCGACTCCGGGCTGCTCAAGGTCGCGGTCATCGACAACGCGTTGGCAGTGGTCGAGAAGGCCCTGGAACTGAGCGGCAACCACGGCCTCAGCCGGCACAATCCGCTACAGCGGCACTACCGCGACGTGCTTTGCGGACGTGTCCACACGCCACAGAAAGATAGCGTCTGGAGCGCGGCGGGGAGGGCGGCACTGAGTCTTTGAAACGTACCTCCCACGATTCTCGACCCTGGCCTTGTCGGCGACCGCACCGGCGGAACGGATAGCCCAGGATAGCCCCGGCTCCGTGCGGAGCTGCCTGGAGATTGCCCATGAAACGACCCCTGTGTGTGCTTGCCGGCCTGCTGGCCGCGACCCTGCTGGCTGGAGCCGCCAGCGCCGCCGACCTCATCAGCCTGCGCTTGGGCGATGTGAAGGGCGACCGCTACGCCGCCCTGCGCGCGTCCCGCGAGCTCGACGACCTGCCGTACAAGCTGGAAATGTCGGCGTTCCCCTCCGGTGCACCGGTGCTCGAGGCGCTCAACGCCGGGGCCCTGGACATAGGCTTTACCGGCGACATCCCGTTCCTCTTCATCTACGCTGCCGGCGCGCCGCTCAAGGCGGTGGGCGCCTGGCACTTCAACCCGGCGACCGTGGCGCTGGTGGTCGGCAAGGACTCGCCGATCCGTTCGGTGGCCGGCCTCAAGGGCAAGCGCATTGCCGTCAATCGCGGCGGCTGGGGGCATTTCCTCGCCCTTGGCGCGTTGCGTCGCGCCGGCCTCGGACCGCAGGACGTAAGCTTTTCCTTCCTTGGTCCGGTGGACGGCCGCGCCGCCCTGGTGCGTGGCTCGGTAGACGCCTGGGTGCCCTGGGAGCCCTATACCTCCAGCGCCGTGCTGCTCGATCAGGCGCGGGTCATCGACAACGGTGCCGGGATCATGACCGGCTACTCCTATGCCCTGGCCAGCGACGCTGCGATCGCCCGCAAGAAGGCCGCGATCAGCGACCTGCTGACCCGCCTGGCGCGTGCCCAGGCCTGGGCCCTGAGGCACCCGGAGGCGTTCGCCGAGGCCCTGGCCAAGGATCTGAACATGCCGCGCGAAGTCACTCGGCGCTGGGTTGGCGAGGCGCGCATCAGTCCTGTGGTCTTCGGTCCGGAGGTTGCCGCCACCTTGCAGACCGCCGCCGATTTCTTCCATGCCGAAGGCGTGCTGCCGAAGTCGCTGGAGGTCGCCCAGGCGTTCGACTTCAGCCTGTCCGCCGGTGCCGCCGAAGTGGCCCGCCAGTTGCCCGCCGACCTCCGCGTCGGCCAGCGTTGAGGAGTTACGGAATGCGTCAGACCCTGAGCCTGTTCCTGCTTCTCTGCCTGCTCGTCGGCCAGGCCTGTGCCGACGAGCGCGTGACCCTGCGCCTGGCCGACCAGAAGGGCAACATGCGCGCCCAGTTGGAGGCTGCCGGCGCGCTGGACGACCTGACCTACGACATCCGCTGGTTCGAATTCCCCGCCGCCGCCGCCCTCGCCGAAGCACTCAATGCCGGTGCGGTGGATGCCGGCATCATCGGCGACGCGCCATTGCTCTTCGCCCTGGCCGCCGGTGCCCGGCTGAAGGCCATCGCCGTCGACAAATCCGATCCCTACGGTACCGCCGTGCTGGTGAGAGGGGATTCGCCGCTGCGCTCGGCCAACGACCTGAAAGGCCAGCGCATTGCCACCGGGCGCGGTTCCATCGGCCACTTCGTCGCGCTCAAGGCCTTGGCCTCGGTCGGGCTGGGCGAGAAGGACGTCGAATTCCGCTTCCTCGGCCCGGTGGACGCGAAAATGGCCCTCGCCAATGGTTCCGTGGATGCCTGGGCGACCTGGGAGCCCTACACCGCGTTCGCGGAGACCGCCGACAAGGCTCGGGTACTGGTCGACGGTCGCGGCCTGTGGGCTGGCAACAGCTTCCTCGCTGCTACCGATAGCGCACTGGCCGACCCGGCGAAACGCGCCGTGCTGCAGGACTACCTGCAACGCCTGGCCAGCGCCCAGCGCTGGGCGTACCTGCACCTGGACGAGTATTCGCGAAGCCTGGCGCAGATCATCGGCTTCCCCGAGGACGCCGCGCGCTTGCAGTTCGAACGTCGGCGCTTGCGTTGGCAGGCGCTGGATGAGCGAACGCTCGGCCAGCAGCAGGAGACCGCCGATTTCTACCAGGCCCATGGATTGATTCCGCAGCGCCTCGATGTGCGGCCGACCTTCGCCAGCGGCTTTGCGGTCAGGCAGGCGTCGGATGCGGATATCCGGTAGGCGCTGCCCGGGCATTAATTGATAACTATAAGTTATTTATATTTTGTTTTTTATTCCAATAATCTATCCGTTCCGTTCCGTTCCGTTCCGTTCCGTTCCGTCGCCGGCAGCTGGAACTCCCGTCCCTGCGGGCGCTCGCACTTATCCCAGGAGTCATCGCATGTCTCGTCCGTTCCTGCGTCGCTTGGCCATCGTGTTTGCCGCTTCCGTCGTCCTGTCGGGCATTGGTGGCGCACAGGCCGAGGAGGTCCTGCGCATCGGCTTCCAGAAATCCTCGACTCTGCTGACCCTGATCCGCAGCCAGGGCACCTTCGAGCGCGAGTTGGCCAGGCAGGGCATCCGGGTGTCCTGGCATGAGTTCCCCAGCGGCCTGCCGTTGCTCGAATCGCTCAATGTCGGCAACGTCGATCTCTCCGCCGACGTCGCCGACACCGTGCCGGTGTTCGCCCAGGCGGCGGGTGCTCGCCTGACCTACTTCGCCCGCGAAACACCTTCGCCCGCGGCGCAGGCGATACTGGTCGGCGAACATTCGCCGCTGAAGTCCCTGGCTGAGCTGAAGGGCAAGCGCATCGCCGTGACCAAGGCCGCCGGCAGCCACTACCTGCTGATCGCCGCGCTGGCCAGCGCCGGGCTTGAGTTCTCCGACATCCAGCCAGCCTACCTGACGCCAGCCGACGGCCGCGCCGCCTTCGAGAACGGCAAGGTCGACGCCTGGGTGACCTGGGACCCCTACGTGGCAAGCGCCCAGCGCCAGCAACGCGCGCGGGTACTGGCCGACGGCCAGGGCCTGGCCAGCTACCAGCGCTACTACCTCGCCTCCAGCGACTACGCCAGGAAACATCCTGAAGTGCTCCAGCAGGTCTTCGCCGAACTGCAGCGCACCGGGCGCTGGCTCAAGAGCTACCCGGCCGAGGCGGCCAAGGTGCTGGGGCCGCTGTGGGGCAATCTCGATGCCGCTACCGTCGAGCAGGCGAATGCGCGGCGCAGCTACGACGTACAACCGGTGAGCGCAGATGGTCTCGACGAGCAACAGCGCATCGCCGACGCCTTCCACGCCCAGGGACTGCTACCCAAACCGGTGGATACGCGCGCCGTGGAGGTATGGCAGCCGCGGCACTGAGCGGCGCGGCTGCCCTGTGATGCGCGGCACCGGCGGCCAGCGTAGCTTGCCGCTGGCGCGCGTCCTTCAGGCCAGCCCATAGCTGATCTGCTCGGCCTTGACGTGGAACGCCTGCTCACGGCTCGGAAGATGCTGGTTGGCATCGGCGTTGCCCTGGCGCAGGCGTTCGGACCTCAGCGTTGGCAGGCGGAACACATCCTGCCGCTCGGTCTGCAACGCATTGCCGCGCATCAGTTCCATCAACGGAACCTGCATGGCCGGGGTGCTCTGGCCGAGGAAGTAGTTGGGCACCTCGTCGCACCACAACAGCATGTAGTCGCTCACCGCGTCGTGCTCGGCGTCGAGCACCACGTACTCGACGCGATGGCGCAGGACCACTTCGGCGTCGATGCTCCAGCGGGTGTCCACGGTGAACAGCGGAACGTGCTTTTCCACGTCCACCAGCAGGCCATTCACCGCCTTGCAGCCGGACTTGCGGCAGGCCACGTGGTAGCGCTTGTCGGGGAGGGGGTGACGCGCCACCACGTCGCGCCCGCCAAGCAGGTGCAGGTCGAACTCCTTGATGCGGATGTCGATCAGCTCGCACGGCAGGTCGAACCCCGCAGGCGTCAGCAGCCTGGGGCAGAAATGGATAAGCATGGTTTTCTCCATCAGGCATGCCCGGGGCTTTCCCGCCCAGGGGGAGAGGTATCTCTATCGATCGGTCGCGGGTCAGACGGCAAGCCGCGTCCTGACGGACGAGGCAGAGCCTCGCCCGGTGAAGGGCGCGAACGCCGGTCCTGGCGGACCTCGCTGGATTTTTCTGGCTCCGGGCGCTCCCGTGCTTCCAGGGGCGTCTCGGACGGGTTTCAGCTCCCGGTCTTGACTCGGCTCCAGACCCGGGTACGGATTCTCTCGACCTTCAGTGGCAGGGTTTCCAGCGGGAAGAGGGTCGCCATGGTTTCCTTGCTCAGGTAAACCGCCGGGTTTTCCCGCAGCTTCCGCTCCACCAGCGGCAGCGCCGCCTGGTTGCCATTCGGATAGCCCACGTAGTTGGAGGTCCTGGCGATGACCTCCGGACGCAGCAGGTAGTCGATCAGCGCATAACCTTGCTGCGGATGCGGTGCATCCTTGAGCAGCACCATGTTCTCGGCCCAGACCAGCGAGCCTTCCCGGGGAATGCTGTAGGCGATATGGCGACCGTTCCCGGCCTGTTCGTTGTTGACCTGGGCCATGTAGGCCGTGCCCTGCCAGCCGACCACCACGCAGACGTTGCCGTTGGAGAGGTCGGTGTCGACTCTGGAGGAGTCGAAATAGCGAATGTAGGGGCGAACCTTCAGCAACAGTTCCTGGGCTTTCTGGTAATCCTCGGGATTCTGGCTGTTGTGCGGCAGGCCCAGGTAGTTGAGGGCGATGGAAACCAGCTCGGTGGAGGAGTCCAGCGTGGCCACGCCGCACTGGCTGAGGCGGGAGATATTCTCCTCCTTGAAGACCAGGTCCCAGGAGTCGACCGGCGCGTCGGGGCCGAGCAGCTTGCGGACCTTGTCCACGTCGTAGGCGATCCCGGTGGTTCCCCAGAGATAAGGTACGGCATAGCGATTGCCGGGATCGTTGGCCTGAAGCTTCCCGAGGATGTCCGCGTCGAGGTTCTTCCAGTGGGGGAGCCGATCGCGGTCGAGTTCCTGGAGGACGCCTGCCTTGATCAGTCCGGGCAGGATGTTGGAGGTGATCACCACCACGTCGTAGCCGGAGCGGCCGACCATCAGTTTGCCCTGCGCGGTCTCGGCGCTGTCGAAGGTGTCGAGGACGACACGGGTGCCGGTTTCCTTCTGGAAAGCCTTGGGCGTTTCCGGGGCGATGAAGTCATACCAGTTGTAAAGATGGACGCTGGTTTGCGCAGCCCATGCACTGTCCGCCGCTGTCGCACCGATCGTCGTCAGGATCGATAACGCCAGTGCACAAACTTTTTTCATTGGATTTCCTTTCCGAAACGAAACAAGTTGGATTTTGCACCTACCAGAACTGGTAGTTCTGACCTGTGGCTATCTTCGAAGGCATCGATATTATGCACATTGGAACTCTTCATGACATAACGCCGAGTGACTAATCCCAGAGGAGTAGTTGTGTGGATATCGCATTGCACGGCGGCGCCTGGCACGAGTCACTGGGAAAGTTGCTCGAAGCGCTGGACCGGCCGTTCTTCTGGCGGATCCTGGCGCAGACCCTCGGCCAGTTCGCCCCCGTCGACAACTGGGCGGCCCTGATATTCAGCGACTCCAGCCCCTTGATTCTTTCCTTCATGGAAGAGGAGATAGAAGAAATCGAGCCGGACCCGCTGATCAGTCGATATATAACCGGACTCTATCTGCAAGATCCTTTCTACCAGGTATCCAGAAACTGTCGGCGCGGCGGGCTTTTTCATCTTGCGGATATCGTCTCCGAAGATTTCGAAACGACCGAGTATTACAATGCGTACTTTGCGCATTATGTGGTGACGGACGAAGTTCAATATAACGTCCCGCTGGATGGTGAAAGAACCCTATGCCTGTCGTTGGGCAGCGAGAGCCGCTTCGGTGCCGAGCAGATCGCGCTGTTCGAGCTGCTTCGCCCGTGGGTCATCGCGCTGATGAAAAAACGCATCCACTTCGAGGATGCGGTCAGGGAGGAGGCGAAACCGATCGCAGCGGCGGAGGTGGAAGTCCAGCCCTGGAGAGGGTTGATATCGCCGCTGACCGCGCGGGAGTCGGATGTCATCCGGCTGATGCTGGATGGATACTCGAACAAGGAAATAGCGGATCGGCTGACGCTGTCGATCGCCACCATCAAGGTGCATCGCCGGCATATCTACGCGAAGCTGAACGTGAAGTCCCACTCCGAGATATTCGCGCTATTGATCAACCCGCCCGCGCCGCGGCTCGCCGACGCACGCTAGTGCGCCGCCTGCGGAGGAATCCGGGCGCATAAGGTTATGCGAAATTCATATTGCCCGACGCTGAAAAAGCCGGCGTCGGATTGCACTCATGGGCGAATTCCATCCAGGACGATTCGACCATGCCCGATGTACGTCTTTCCTCTCGTTCGTTGACCCCCGTGCTCTGTGCGGTGGGGCTCGCCTGCGCGCTGCAGGGCGAGGTGCAGGCCGCCGACGGTGGGCCGCGCGACGCGGCCACGGCGCCCCGGGTATTCGACATAGCGCCCGGCGAACTGGCCGAGGTGTTGTTGAACATCGTGCGCCAGGGACACGTGCCGATCGCCTTCGACCAGCGCCTGGTGGCGGGGTTGCGCGGACCGGATATCCGCGGCCGGCTCAGTGTCGAGGACGCCTTGCGGCGTGCCCTGGCCGGCAGCGGGCTGGCATACGCGCAGGACGAAAGCGGTGCCTTCGTCCTGCGCGGCGGACAGGCGCCTGTGCAGGAGACGCGAGGTGCGGCGGCGGCACCGACCTTGTCCACCGTGGTGGTCACCGGCACGCGCAAGAGCGATGTGAAGGCGCAGGACAGCCTGAGCCCGATCGATGTGGTCAGCGCTACCCAGCTACGCAGCAGCGGCGCGGTCGACCTGCGCGATGCACTGGTCAAACTGCTGCCCTCGCTGACCCGCCAGGCCCAGCCGTTCAACGCCTCGGCGTTGACCCACACGCAGTCGCTGCGCGGGCTGAGCCCCAACCATGTGCTGGTGCTGGTGAACGGCAAGCGTCGCCACGAAACGGCCAATCTCAATATCAGCGGGGGGCTGGAGAAGGGCTCCACCGGCGTCGATCTGGACACCATCCCGATCAACGCCATCGAGCGGGTCGAGGTGCTGCGCGACGGTGCTTCGGCACAGTATGGTTCGGACGCCATCGCCGGGGTGATCAACGTCATCCTCAAGTCCGCCGACCACGGCGGGTCGGCGGCCGCTGACGTCGGGCAGACCGGCGACGGCGACGGCTTCACCCATGGCGGCGGGGGGAACATCGGACTGGCCTTCGGCGATAGCGGCTTCGTCAACCTCACCGCCGAATATCGCGAGCAGGAGCGCACGATGCGCAGCGGCATCGATGAGCGCACCGGTCGGCGCGACAACATTTCCATGGGCGATCCCGCGTTCCACCGGCAATCGTTGGCGCTCAACTCCGGTTTCGGGTTGGGCGACGATATCGAGGTGTACGGCTTCGGCACCTATACTCGGCGCAAGGCCTCCTCGGCGGCCAACTATCGCCTGGCTTCGGTGGCGCCGACGCTGTATCCGGACGGCTTCACGCCGCGCCCGAACAGCGACGAGGACGACTATGCGTTCCTCGCCGGGGTGCGCGGCGAGCGTCTGCTGGATGCCTGGCACTGGGACCTGAGCAGTGGCTACGGCGCCGACCGTCCCGATATCGGCATGACCCAGTCGGTGAACGCGGCGATCTACCGTGAAACCGGCAACAGCCCGAGAAGCTTCGACCTGGCACACTACCGCAACAGCCAATGGACCAGCAACCTGGACCTGGGGCGGGAATTCCAACTGGATTTCCTCGCCGCCCCGCTGGCGCTGTCGCTGGGCGCGGAATACCGGCGGGAAACCTACCGCATCGACGCCGGCGACCCGGCGTCCTACTACAGCGGCGGGGCGGAATCCCTGGCTGGCCTCTCGCCGCTCAGCGAGGGGCAATGGTCGCGGCACGCCTGGGCGTCCTACCTGGACCTGGGTACCTCCCTGACCCCAGCCTGGGAGGTTGACGTGGCGGTGCGCCACGAGAAATTCAGCGACTTCGGCAGCACCACCAACGGCAAGTTCGCCACCCGTTACCAGTTCGATCCGCGGGTGGCGCTGCGCGCCAGCGTAAGCAGCGGGTTCCGCGCGCCGTCCCTGGTCCAGGAGCACTACACCGGCCTCAGCGTCGGCCCGACCATCGCCCTCGGCCTGCTGGCGGCCAACTCGCCGGCAGCGAAGATGCTCGGCGCCGACGAACTGCAACCGGAGAAGTCGACCAGCTTCAACCTTGGCCTGGTACTCAACCCTTGGGAAAACGTCGGGCTGAACATCGACGCCTACCAGATCAGCATCCGCGACCGCATCGTCGACAGCGCCACCTATTCCGGCCAGGAAGCCATCGATGCCCTGGCCGCGGCGGGGATCTCGTTGCCGGCCAGTGCCAGTACGGTCAGTACCCATTACCTGGCCAACGGTGCCGACACCCGCACCCGCGGTGTCGACATCACCGGTCACTACCTCGTCGCGCTTGGCGAGTACGGGCAGGTCGACTGGGAACTGTCGGCCAACTTCAACCGCACCACCTTGCGCAAGAACCATCGAGGCGCCAACGGCGAGCCGCTGCTCAATGCCCAGCAGGTCGCCTGGATCACCAGCTCCACCCCGCGCAGCCAGGTTTCCCTCGGCGGCACCTGGAGCCGCCAGGACTGGGAGGTCAGCCTGCGCCTGACGCGCTACGGTCGGACCAGCTCGGAACTCGACTACACGGTAGGGCCGGACGCCTGGTCGACGGAGAAATTCAACCATTTCGTCAACGACCCGAAGTACATCACCGACATCGCCGCGCGCTACCGGCTCAGCGCCGACCTGACGCTGACCGCCGGCGCCGACAACCTGTTCGACGTCCGTCCGGACAAGCTGCCCGCGCAGAACACCACCTATGGCGACGTGCTGCGCTACGACACCTATGCCTCGCAGATCGGCTTCAACGGCGCCTTCTACTACCTGCGCGCGGCCTACCGCTTCTAGAGGGCCAGGCGTGGCGCAACGAGAATTTTCCGCGACCAGCGGCGGCGTGCTGCTGGCGTCGGTGGTGGCGATCATGCTCGGGCCCACCGGCATCCTGCTGAACACCTTCAGTCTGTTCATCGCACCGATGAGCGCCGAGTACGCCTGGGACCGCGCCGAGGTGTCGTTGCTGGTGACGCTGTTCGGACTGGCGGTCGCCATCACCAGCCCGCTCAAGGGCTGGCTGATCGACCGTTGGGGCGCGCGGCGGACAATGCTCGGGCTGACCGCGGCCCTGTCGCTGCCGCTGCTCGGCCTGGCGGCGGTGAATGCCGTCTGGCAACTCTACGCGCTGTTCCTGCTGATCGGCCTGCTGGCGCCAGGCAACCTGCCTTACGGACGTATCCTCGGACTCTGGTTCCGCCACCGCCTGGGCGTGGCCTACGGCCTGCTCGGCCTGGGCTTCGGGGTGGGCGGGCCGCTGGGCCTGCTGGTCGGCCACCAGAGCCTCGAAGCGTGGGGCTGGCGCGGCGCTTTCCTGGTCTACGGCGTGCTCGAACTGGGCCTGGCGCTGCCGCTGCTGGCCTGGCTGTTCCGCGAGCCAGCGCCGGGCGCTGGCGTGGCCGCCGGCACGGCCGTAGCGGAAACCGCGCTGAGCGGATCGACGGCGCCCCAGGCCTGGCGCAGCGCCAGTTTCTGGCTGGTGCTGGGCAACCAGGTACTGGCGGTGTTCGTAATGTCCGGGATCATGACCCATGGCGTGCCGATGCTGGTGGAGCGCGGTTTGTCCCGGGGCGAGGCGGGCACCGCGCTGTCGGCGTTGTGGGTCGGCATGATGCTGTCGCAGCCGCTGATGGGCTGGCTTCTCGACCGCGTGGCGACGCCGCGGGTGGCGTTGCCCTTCGCCCTGGCGGCGGTGCTCGGCATGGCCTGGTTCCTGGTGGGCGACACACCGAGCGGTCTATGGCTGGCGGTGTTCCTGGTCGGCCTGGGCGGAGGAGGGGAAAGCGGCACCACCAAGTACCTGTTGATGCGCTACTTCGGCCTGCGCAGCTTCGGTGTGATCTACGGTTCGATCCAGCCGTTCACCTTCGCCCTGTCGATCAGTCTCGGCGCTTACCTGCTGGGCTGGCTGTACGACCGCGCCGAAGGCTACGGGACGGCCGAATGGGTGCTGCTCGCGGCTTTTTCCCTGGCTGCGTGCAGCCTGTTCGCCTTTCGCCCCTATCCGCAGAAATTGCCCTGAGGGGAATCATGCCGGCTAGCGTTCGCCCTGGCGCTGCGCGGTCTTGCCGGCGAGGCGGGTCTGGCGATAGTCGTTGGCGCACTGTCCCGTCCAGCGGCGGAAGGCGTGGCGAAAACTGGAGGTATCCATGTAGCCCAGCCTCTCGGCGACTTCCTCGATGCGCAGTCGCTCGTCCCGCAGCAGTTGGCGCGCCCTGTCGTGGCGGACCAGGTCGAGCACTTCCCGGTAGTTGGTGCCCTCGTCGGCGAGCCGTCGGCGCAGCGTCCGCTCGGTGACCTTCAATTGCCGGGCGACCCAGGCGATGCTCGGGTAGCGGTCCTGCAGCACCTCCAGCAGTGCCACGATGCGTTGGCGGTAGCCGCCCATCTCGCGGGTGACGCGGGTGTTGAAAGCCTTGCTGCCGAGCGCCAGCGAGGCCTGGAACACGGCGGAGTTGGCAGTGGCGATCTCGGCCTCGAGCAATTCCTCGGGGAGGGTGAAGGTGATGCCTTCGCCGGCGAAATACACCGGCACCCGGAAATACTCCTCGTATGCCCGCACGTCGCCGTTCCTTTCCGGGAGGCGCAGGCGGACCAGTTCCAGATCGCCCAGCAGCAGGTCGCGGAACACCGCGTAGGCGGCCGACGCCAGGACGTTGGCGTGGTACAACCGGGCCGACTGCGGCCAGTCCGGCTTGTCCTGCAGGTCGATATCCACATCCACGGTGTCGCAACTGGAACGTCTCACCGCGATCCCGCGGATGTCCTTGCGGAACAGCAGCATGTTGGTCTTGATCAGTTGCAAGGCTTCGCCCACGGTGCCAGCACTCTGCAGCGCCAGCCCGGCGACGCCATAGTCGGAAAGGCGGTAGTGTTCCCCCAGGCTCAGGCCTTCCAGGGGGGAGCGCCCGTTCAGCACGATCCACTCGTAGAGCGCTTCGCTGGGCAGGCGCGGCTCGGCAGCCGAACCCTGGCGCATGTCCGGAGGCGTGATGCGTTGCACGGCGAGGTAGTTGTTGAGTGGTCGCCACTCGAAATCGTACTGGATGTTTTCGGACGGGCTCATCGGTTACCTCTTGCACGCGATGCTATCGCCCTGAAGGCGTCAGGGCTTCGTTATTCCATGCGGATGTCGTTTCGGTTGATTTTCGTACGCTGGGCTTCCGGCAATCACTACCTTGCGTAAGGGGTTGACAGGAGCGGGGTCTGCGTATAGCCGCGCCTCCGCGACGCCGTGCCGATCGGTCGTGCATGCTCGCCGTGGCCCGGCTGAGCACTGCCGTCCCGGCCACTCTCTCCGGGGTGGCTGCGCCTGGATGATCGTCGTGGGCGATGGTGGCGCGGGCCGATCGCCGTGAGCTTCAAGCGCCATCGCCGTTTGCCGGCGCTCGGGAGGCTGCTGGCCAAGGAAAACCGTAGCGCCGCGGCGGGCGGCGGCTAGCGGGGATTTCCGGCCACGCGTGCCGTGCCCGGGCCACGCTTGCCTTCCCGGCGCGCCGGACTTCCGGTGGCCGGGAGGACAGGAAAAGCGAGCGGCGAGGTGTCGGCGAGCAGGGTCAACTCGATCTTCTGATAGGGTCGGTGGGCTGTCCGGGGCGGCTAGGATGGACATTTTTATCGTCTCGGGCAGGCCTGTCGCGACCGCGCGAAGTCGCGACGGATGCCGCTGCTAAGGAGCAACGGATGACCGTTCTTATCCAGGGGGCCGGGATCGCCGGCCTGGCGCTGGCGCGCGAATTCACCAAGGCAGGCATCGACTGGCTGCTGGTCGAGCGGGCCAGCGAGATCAGGCCCATCGGTACCGGTATCACCCTGGCGAGCAATGCGTTGACGGCGTTGTCCAGCACCCTGGATCTCGACCGGCTGTTCCGCCGTGGCATGCCGTTGGCCGGCATCAACGTATACGCCCACGACGGTTCGATGCTGATGTCGATGCCTTCCAGTCTGGGTGGGAGTTCCCGCGGCGGCCTGGCGTTGCAGCGCCACGAGCTGCATGCGGCGCTACTGGAGGGGCTGGATGAGTCGCGCATTCGGGTCGGGGTCTCCATCGTGCAGATCCTCGACGGACTCGACCACGAACGCGTGACCCTGAGCGACGGCACTGTCCACGACTGTTCGCTGGTGGTCGGTGCGGATGGCATTCGTTCGAGCGTGCGACGTTATGTCTGGCCGGAGGCGACCTTGCGTCATTCCGGCGAAACCTGCTGGCGCCTGGTCGTTCCCCATCGGCTGGAGGACGCCGAGCTGGCGGGAGAGGTCTGGGGGCACGGCAAGCGCCTCGGCTTCATCCAGATCAGCCCGCGCGAGATGTATGTCTACGCGACCCTGAAGGTGCGCCGGGAGGAGCCCGAGGACGAGGAGGGCTTCGTCACCCCGCAACGGCTGGCCGCCCACTACGCGGACTTCGACGGCATCGGCGCGAGCATCGCCCGGCTCATACCGAGCGCCACCACGCTGGTGCACAACGACCTCGAGGAGTTGGCCGGCGCCTCCTGGTGCCGCGGACGGGTAGTGCTGATCGGCGACGCCGCACACGCCATGACGCCGAACCTGGGGCAGGGCGCGGCCATGGCCCTGGAGGACGCCTTCCTGCTGGCGCGCCTGTGGTGCCTGGCGCCGCGCGCCGAGACGCTGATCCTGTTCCAGCAGCAACGCGAGGCGCGGATCGAGTTCATCAGGAAGCAATCCTGGATCGTCGGCCGCCTTGGTCAGTGGGAATCGCCCTGGAGCGTCTGGCTGAGGAATACCCTCGTTCGCCTGGTGCCGAATGCCAGTCGCAGGCGCCTGCACCAGCGTCTTTTCACCGGTGTCGGTGAGATGGCCGCACAGTAGCCGCCGGTGCCAGTGGCGTCTTGGTCGCCTGTTTTCGAGTTCGGCGATGGTCGCTATGGAGAAGTCCCGGGCGACCAGGGCGCTTGCGCTTTACCAGGCCCGGCGTCGCTGGGCTCTCCACAGGTTCGCCGGTTTTTGCTGCGATCCGGTCTGCCGCTCGCCGGGGGCTGGCGGTATACTTCGCAGCGCCCGTTCGATGCCGTCGAATGATGTTTCCATGACGCTTGATTTATGACGCCTTTGCGCCAAGCTAGGTCATGGGATGGCTTTCTGTTAAGGTTGCCGAAATCTCCTGGGGGCCCGTGTGGGCGGTTGTCTGCTAATGCGCGACGAGGTGCAGCGTGATTAAGGTGCTGGTGGTCGACGACCACGATCTGGTACGCACCGGTATTACCCGCATGCTGGCCGACATCGAAGGCTTGCAAGTGGTCGGCCAGGCCGACTGCGGTGAAGACTGTCTGAAACTGGCCCGCGAGCTGAAGCCGGATGTCGTCCTGATGGACGTGAAGATGCCCGGTATCGGCGGCCTGGAGGCGACCCGCAAGCTGCTGCGCAGCCAGCCCGACATCAAGGTCGTGGTAGTCACCGTCTGCGAAGAGGATCCGTTCCCCACCCGCCTCATGCAGGCCGGCGCCGCCGGCTACATGACCAAGGGCGCGGGGCTGGAGGAAATGGTCCAGGCTATTCGCCAGGTCTTCGCCGGCCAGCGCTATATCAGCCCGCAGATCGCCCAGCAACTGGCGCTGAAGTCCTTCCAGCCGCAGCAGCACGATTCCCCCTTCGATTCGCTGTCCGAGCGCGAGATCCAGATCGCCCTGATGATCGCCAACTGCCACAAGGTGCAGAGCATCTCCGACAAGCTGTGCCTGTCGCCGAAGACCGTGAATACCTATCGCTACCGCATCTTCGAGAAGCTCTCGATCACCAGCGACGTGGAGCTGGCGCTGCTCGCCGTCCGCCACGGCATGGTCGATGCCGCCAGCTAGATGAGCGCCGTTTTCGACGCGAGCGCCTTCCTCGCTACCTGTAGCAATCGTCCGGGCGTCTACCGCATGTTCGATGCGGACGCCAAGCTTCTCTACGTGGGCAAGGCGAAGAGCCTGAAGAAGCGCCTGGCCAGCTATTTCCGCAAGTCCGGCCTGGCGCCGAAGACCGCTGCGCTGGTGGCGCGCATCGCCCAGGTGGAAACCACCATCACCGCCAATGAAACCGAGGCGTTGCTGCTGGAGCAGACGCTGATCAAGGAGTGGCGGCCGCCCTACAACATCCTGCTGCGGGACGACAAGTCCTATCCCTTCGTGTTCCTCTCCAGCGAGGATGAGTATCCGCGGCTGTCCCTGCACCGTGGCGCGAAGAAGCGCAAGGGGCGTTACTTCGGTCCCTATCCGAGCGCGGGAGCGATCCGCGAGAGCCTCAACCTGCTGCAGAAGGCGTTTCTCGTCCGCCAGTGCGAGGACAGCTATTTCCGCAACCGTACGCGGCCCTGCCTGCAATACCAGATCAAGCGCTGCAAGGGGCCCTGCGTGGGACTGGTCAGTCCTGAGGAGTACGCCGAGGACGTGCGCCACTCGGTGATGTTCCTCGAAGGAAGGAGCAACGCGCTGGCCGACGAGCTGAACGTCGGCATGGAGCAGGCGGCGATGCGCCTGGACTTCGAGAAGGCGGCGGAGTTGCGCGACCAGGTGGCGATCCTGCGGCGGGTCCAGGACCAGCAGAGCATGGAAGGTGGCAACGGCGACGTCGACATCGTCGCCGCCATCGTCACCCCTGGCGGCGCTTGCGTACACCTGATCAGCGTACGCGGCGGGCGGGTGCTGGGCAGCAAGAACTTCTTCCCGCAGGTCGCGATCGAGGAGGAGGTGGGCGAAGTGCTGCTGGCGTTCCTTGGCCAGTACTATCTCAGCCACCAGGAGCGCGACCTGCCGGCGGAGTTGATCGTCAACGTGACGCACGAGGATTTCCCGGTGCTGGTTTCGGCGATCGCCGAAGCGCGAGGCCGCGAACTGGAGATCAGCTACCGGGTGCGTGGTACCCGCGCCCGCTGGCAGCAACTGGCGGTGACCAACGCCGAACAGGCCCTGGGCGCACGCCTGGCCAACCGCCAGCATGTGGCGGCACGCTTCGAAGCCCTTGCCGAGGCGCTCGACCTGGCGGAGCCGCCGCAACGCCTGGAGTGCTTCGATATCAGTCACTCCAGCGGCGAGGCCACCGTGGCTTCCTGCGTGGTGTTCGGCCCGGAAGGGCCGCTGAAGTCGGACTATCGCCGCTACAACATCGAAGGCGTCACGGCCGGCGACGACTACGCGGCGATGCACCAGGCGCTGACCCGCCGCTTCAGTCGCCTGAAGGACGGCGAGGGGAAGATGCCCGACATTCTCCTGGTGGATGGCGGCAAGGGGCAATTGGCCATGGCCCAGGAGGTGCTCCAGGAACTGGCGGTCGCCGGTCTGATCCTGCTCGGCGTGGCCAAGGGCGTGACCCGCAAGCCGGGGCTGGAAACCCTCTACCTGAACGATGCCTCCCACGAGTTCACCCTGCCGGCCGATTCGCCGGCGCTGCACCTGATCCAGCAGATACGTGACGAAGCGCACCGTTTCGCCATCACCGGCCACCGTGCGCGGCGCGGCAAGGCACGGCGGACGTCGACGCTGGAGGACGTCCCTGGCGTCGGCCCGAAACGTCGGCGCGATCTGCTCAAGCATTTCGGCGGGTTGCAGGAATTGTCGCGGGCGAGTATCGATGAACTGGCCAAAGCCCCCGGTATCAGTAAAAAGCTTGCCGAGCAGATTTATGCCGTCCTGCACAGCGAGTAGAATGCCGGCTCACCTCGCAGCCTAGATGGTCCGATGAATATCCCCAATCTGCTCACGTTACTGCGCGTCCTGCTCATTCCGATCTTCATTCTGCTGTTCTATCTGCCGACGTCCTGGAGCTACCTGACCGCCAGTGCCGTGTTCGCCCTGGCCGCCGCCACCGACTGGCTGGACGGCTACCTCGCCCGGCGCCTCGGCCAGAGCACGCCGTTCGGCGCCTTCCTCGACCCGGTCGCGGACAAGCTGATGGTGGCGGTTGCGCTGGTCCTGCTGGTGGAAGAGCACGCCAACCTGTGGCTGACCCTGCCGGCGGTGATCATCATCGGCCGCGAGATCGTGGTTTCCGCCTTGCGCGAGTGGATGGCCGAACTGGGGGCGAGGGCTCAGGTGGCGGTGTCCAACCTGGGCAAGTGGAAGACCGCGGCGCAGATGCTGGCGCTGGTCATTCTCCTGGCGAATCCGCCGCTGATGACCTTCTGGGTGATTCTCGGCTACGTGCTGCTGATCATCTCTGCGGCGCTGACCCTGTGGTCCATGGTGCACTACCTGCTGGCCGCGTGGCCGCATCTGTCGACCACCCCGAAAGAGAAATAAACTTTTTTGAATCAAGGAGTTGACACGGCGCCGCGATGCTATAGAATGGCGCCCGTCACCAAGACGATGCGGGAATAGCTCAGTTGGTAGAGCACGACCTT
>NZ_KV828426.1:113210-133514 GCF_001836405.1 Pseudomonas sp. HMSC057H01
GGGGTCGCGAGTTCGAGTCTCGTTTCCCGCTCCAGATATAGATCCACAGGCTTGCCTGTAGATCATTGAAAAAAGGGCCTTAGGGCCCTTTTTTCGTTTCGGCGGGTTCCATCGGCCCGGCATCGGCCAGCATCTTCTAGTCCATTCTTTAGTGCATCAGTGCTGGGCGGCGGCTACAGATCGTCTATCCCTTGATCCGCGCAATAGAGCATTGAGCATTGAGCATGGTGCGTTGCCATTCGGCATTCGAAGGCCACCGGCAAGGTCCATATAGCCTTGGTCATCGATGGCCTTTCCCTGGCTGTTTCGCCCGAGGATGGCAAGAGCCGGCATTTCCCCTATCGCTGGAAGGACAAGCAAAAGGCGCTTGGTCGGGCAGCTATCCTGAAGTCGCTCTCAAGGAGGCTCGCAGCCAATGCGTCGTGTCAGCGAATTGATCGTATGCGCTCGGCTCTTGCGAGCAACGGACACAGGAGTGCCGGGAAGCCCGGTGTGTGGAAGGGGCGCCTTCTCGAAGAACATCTACCGAGTCATCGGAATGCCCTGTCGCATCGACGACCCGGCATTGGGTCGGTTCCCGCGATTTGACCCGTTCATGCGGTCGATGAGTTACGCGCAGAGCGAGCCCCCTTATCTCTAGGTATTCAACTTAGGCGGAGCCGACGGGGAGGCGCTCATTCCGGAAGCTGGTGGGCATCGGCGTCGCCTCATCGATGCGTTGGTTGTACCGCAGTGTGGGCCGGGTTCGGTTCGACCGACCGGTTCTGCTGGGTTAGTTGTACTCCAGGATGTAGGTCAAAATGGAGTCAGCTTTACCCGCGGTGATTTTTCCGCCAGTGGCGACATAGCGAGCCGATCCCACAAAGCGGTACATCTCCGTCCCAGCACCGCTGGCCAGCCAGTCCAGGGGCAGGGCCTTGGCTTGGGTGAATGGCAATGCCGCTCCTTTACTGGACATCAACGAAATGCCGACTCCTTGGGCTACACCGGCTTCTCCTCTGCCTGTGAGGTTCAACAGGCCATCCTGGATCGAGTTTCCTTCAAAGTAGACCTTCACAGGAGGTTTGACACTCGGATTGAGTCCTTCGCACACAACATCCAGTGAAAAGCCATGATCTGGCACAGCCCCTCTTTTGATGTCATACGCCGTTGGGCGCCCCATGTTGACATCAATGGTCGACTTTTGTGTGCTGCACGTGGTGAAGAAAGCGTTATGTTCAAGCGTTGCGCGAAGGTTATATCCCTCTATGGTGAATTCAGCCCTGGATGGATTTGTGTAGTTGGTATCGATGAAAAAATTGGTTGAGTAGTTAAAAGGGGTGATGTCTCCCTTTCCTACTCCCATTGCGGTTCGGATGAAATCAACTACGAGAACAGTGGGCATATAGCGCATGGTGCCGATGTTGCCCGTGGGGTAGGTGGCGGGAGCTGCTGTCGGTTCGGTCCAGTTATAGCGTGCTCGGTGTCCAATTCTGATACCGACCCCTGGCACTCCAGACTCATAGAGGCCATTTCCATCTATTGGAATGAGGGTAGTTTTGGGAGCTGTAAAACCGAATTGTCCGGGCTTTCCGTCACTTCCGCACCACGCCCAGCCACCTAGAGTTTCTCCTGAGCCGACTTGCACGGTCATTGTTCCCATCGATTTACCGATCGGTGCGTGCTTCAAGGTGAAAACGGATTGGAGGCTCTGTATCGGCAGGGGGGTCTTGGTAGGTAGTTCAGGCTTGCCGCAATAGGCCACCGAGGAGAGCGACCAAAGGCATCCAGCGGTCGATATACCAATGCAGAAGAGTAGCTTGATGTGTGCGGGAGCTGGCTTTTTCACGGGAACCCTTGAACTCGTAGGATGATTTGCTCACGCTGATTATTCCATCCCTGGTCTTTCAACTGAGACAGGACCGGTCCGGGGGGCTTGTATGAAATTTCTTAACTTTCTGATTGGAAGTAACGCTGGAATCTGATCCTCTCAACCAGCCATAACACTTGAGGTTGCGCAGGTCTCTGGCGGGAATGCTTGCCAGGCGTAGTGCCTCGCATCCTGTCGGCGGATTCATCGCAAGGCGGTCTTCCTGCGATGCTATGGGGCAGGAGCTGCGGCCGCAGGATGAAGCGTTCGTGGAGCGGCTTCGGGAAAAGCCGTGGCGCGGAAGGCTGGGAAAGGAACTCATGGGAAGGGCCACGCAATGGCTGCCTGGCGTTCCTCGACGGTGCCTGCCTGTCCTGTCTCGAAGACTAGTCCTTAATTCAGTCCATCGATCCGAGGTGAGTGCAAGGCTCTCCTTTGGAGTCAGTATCATGGAGGCTCGTTTCCCGCTCCAGGATATCGATATGCAGATTTCACCAAGTTCTGCAGAACCTCGAAAAGGATCGAGAGGCCCTTTTTTCGTATCAGCGTAAAAACACCGGCAGCCGCTCGTTTCCGCCACGGCTGTCTGGGAAAAATACCCGTTCACCTGCTAACATGGCGACATCGGTGCCGATGTGTCCGCAGGCTCTGGGGCGCGGATGCCATGCCCTCTATCCGGCCGGAGAACTTTGCCATCGAAGACTCGACATGCTGACAAGGTCGTTGCTGTCCGCGGTCTTTTGCCTGTTGCCGATCATCCTGCAGCCGCTGCCCGTCGCGGCCGAATCCATCCTGCTCGATGGTCGTATGACGACAACGACGCGCCCCTGGCTCGACAAACGAGCCAGGCAGTGGCTGGATGCCCGGGAGCCGCTGACGATAGGCGTGGTTTCTCCCGACTATCCGCCGCTATCCATCTTCTACGCAGGTTCCTACAAGGGCTTCACGGCCGATTACCTGGCCCTGGTGTTCGAGCGGCCGTTGCGTGTCAGGGACTTTCCGTCGCGGCAGGCGGCAATCGCTGCGTTGTCGCGGGGAGAGATCGATCTGCTCGGTGTCGGTAGCGAGGTCGAGGCCCGGCAACACGGATTGCTGGCATCCGCTGCGTATCTTTCCGACCGGCCGGTACTGGTGTCTTCCAGCGGCGCCCCGTTCGATTCGCAGGCGGAGTCCTGGCTGGCCACGGTCAAGGGTTATCTTCCCGCCGAACGTATCAAGGCCGCCTATCCGCACAGCAAGGTCATCTGGTTCGACTCGCCGCAGCTTGCCCTGGAAGCGCTGAGCATGGGGGACGTCGATGGCGTGCTGGGTGACGCCGTCTCCGCGCACTATCTCATCCAGACCCATTACCTGCTGAACTTGCGTATCGAGAACTTCGCGCCCATCGACAGCCAGGGTTTCCGTTTCCTGCTCCGGCCGGGGGATGAGCCTCTGCTCGCGGTCCTCGATCGAGCCCTGCCGCGTATCAATGGGCGCTACGGCGACGAACTGTTGCGCAGTTGGAGCGCCGGGCGGCGCCTGCGTTTCGACGAGCCCAGGGTGACGCTTGCGCCGGCGGAACAGCGTTGGCTCTCCACGCATCCGGTCGTGCCGGTGGTGATCAACCATTCCCTTGGCGCGCTCGGGCAACTGGATAGCGAGGGGCGGCTGAGCGGTATCGGGCGTGACTATCTGGACCTGATCGGCAAGCGCAGCGGCCTGCAGTTTTCCTTCAGCGGAGCCCGAAACTTCGTCGAGGCGAAACGTCGACTGGATGCGGGCGAAGCGTTGGTTACGCCGACCATGCCCTCGACGGAGCGTCTCGATTCCGGCCTCGAGGTCCTGACTCCCTACCTGCGTAGCACCACGGTGCTGATGAGCGCCAGCCGGGGCGGCCGGGGCGAACGGCTGGAGCGTGTCCATGGCCTCGCGGATCTCGACGGCAAGCGATTGGCCACGACGGTTGGCTATTTCCTCAACGACACCATTCGGCGCGATCACCCTGAGATCAAGCTCCAGGTCTATCCGACCTTTCTCGCCGCGATGCAAAGCGTCGATGCCGGACAGAGCGAGGCTTCTATCAGCAGCGATTATACCGGTCGCTATCTGTCCGCCCAGCATTTCGACAACCGGATCCAGGTCGTCGGTATCCTCGATGATCTCTCCATTCCGATCAGCATCGGTGTGGCGAGGAACCAGCCCGAGCTGCAGGGCATCCTGGAGAAGGCGCAGCTGGCGATCGCTCCGGAAGAAGTGGCGGAAATCCTCCACCGCTGGGAGCCTCGCTTCGCCAAGGGAGGGACGGACTTCTGGCGCGATCACCGGAGCAAGATTCTGCAGATCGGCGGATTGTTCGGCGTACTGATTTCCATCTCTCTCATCTGGGGTTTCTACCTGATGCGCCAGGTGCGCAAGACCCGCCAGGCAGAAGAGCAAGCTGACGCTGCCAACCGTGCCAAGAGCGTGTTTCTTTCGACGATGAGTCACGAGATCCGCACGCCATTGAACGCGGTCATCGGCTTGCAGGAGCTGGTGCTGAAAAAGGGCGAGAAGGGCGTGTTGGATCTCGATTCGCTGAGCATCGCCCAGGAAGCTGCCCAGGGGTTGCTGCTTCTGCTGGGTAATATTCTCGATTTGTCGCGGATCGAATCCGGTCGGTTCGATTCCGCTCCCGAACCAGTGCTTCCTGGCGAGTTGATCAGAGGGATCCTGCCGCTGGTTGGCGGGCTGACGCGGCAGAAGAATCTTTCCCTGGCACTGGAACTCGACGGGGATCTCGAGCAGTGGGTGCTGGTGGATCCCCTGCATTTCAAGCAGGTGTTGTTCAACTTGCTGGGCAACGCCATCAAGTTCACCGAGCGCGGTGGGGTAACGGTGCGGGCGGTGGGGCGGCGCGAGGCGGAGAGGCTTCATTTGCTGCTCGAGGTAAGCGACACCGGCCTCGGTATTTCGGAGGAGGACCAGGCCAGGCTGTTCCGGCCATTCTCGCAGGTCGGCTCGCCTGCGCTTGGCCAGGCGTCCGGCAGCGGCCTGGGGTTGTACATCAGCCGACGCCTGGTACACCTGATGGGCGGCCAGATCAGCCTGCGCAGCGAGCTGGGCAACGGCTCCTGCTTCTCGGTCGAGTTCGATCTTCCGCTGACCGAACCTCCGCCCAGCGAGTCCAGCGAAGCGCGTTCCGGAGTTGCCGAGGTCGAGGAGCGGAAAGAGGCAAGGGCGCTCTCGATATTGCTTGCGGAAGACCATCCGTTCAATCGGCTGACCCTGACCATGCAATTGGAAAGCCTTGGGCACCGGGTGACCTCCACGGAAGATGGCGAGGAAGCATTCGAACGTTGGCAGGGCGAAGACTTCGACGTCGTGATTACCGACGGCATGATGCCGCGGATGGATGGCTACGAGCTGGCGCGACGGATCCGCTCGCAAGAAGCCCTTGGCGGTCGGCGTCGCTGCTTGGTGATAGCGCTTACCGCCAGCGCCGAGAAGGATGCGCTGGAGCGTTGCCTGGCTGCCGGCATGGACCGGGTCCTGTTCAAGCCGACTACGCTCGATGAGCTCGCTCGGGCGCTGAACGGGGGAGAGCCGCTCATGCCTACGAGCGTCGATTCGCAATGAAAGTGCCCGACTGGTTGCCGTTTTGCGTGCCGCGAGCGGATGTATCGGGTAATCTCTCGCAGAAATGAACCAGCACTAGTGAAGCGAACGATGGGTTTTGAACAACTTGCCGAGCTGAGAGACCGTCTGCGCGCACAGGCGGCGCAGGCGAAACCGGCTCAAACCAAAAGCTCCGCGGGACGCGCGAAGAAACGTGAAGCCGTCGAGCCGGGAGTCGAGGCTATCTGGAGGCTGCAACGGCATTTCCCGCTGGCGTTTCCGAAAAGCCCCGCGGCCAAGGTTCCGCTCAAGCAGGGCATCCTCCAGGATGCGCAGCAGCACCTCGAGCTACTGGGAATCACCGCCGAACAACTGAAACAGGCCATCGCCACCTGGTGCCAGGGCAGCCGCTACTGGAGTTGCATGGTGGAAGATGCGCCGCGGCTGGATCTGCAAGGCCAGGTTGCCGGCAAGGTAACCGCCGAGCAGGCGGTGTATGCGCGGCGGCAGGCGTCTCGCCGGCAGCGCGAGCAGATGCGCGAGAAGCGCGCCAAGCGTGCCCAGGCAGGTAGCGAAGCGCCGGCCGCCACGGAGGCGCCGACGCCTGAAGCGCCCGCAACCGAAGCGAGTCCCGAGGCGAACTGATCGCCGGGGCAGGGCGCGTCGGATCCTGGCGCGCTCCTCGGTTGCCGGTCGCCGCGGGGCCCGCGGACGTCTGGGCCCGTTTCTCCCGGCTTGTGCTACGCAATAGCCTGATCTGCAAAGTTTTTTTCGTAGAGCGCTTGCCAAGCCCGGCGAATCCGTCCATAATTGCGTCCATTCCAGCGATGGGTGAGCTAAAAATCTTTTGAAATCAAAGGGTTATAAGTTCAAAATCGCACCAGGAAAGAGATTTCAGCGATATGCCAAACGCATGTCGCTTCGCTCAAAGGCTGAGTAGCAGAGTGGTTATGCACCGGATTGCAAATCCGTGAACGCCGGTTCGATTCCGACCTCAGCCTCCAACAGGAAAGCCCCGTAGCTCAGTGAGTTACGGGGCTTTTTTCTTTCCTGTCCGGTATTGCTGAAGCAAGTTCCTTGGGGTGTCCCCATAACGCTTTCATACTTTTACGGCCTCGCAACCGCCTCCCTCTCCCGATAAGCCGCTCCGTAATTACTACTTTCCCGGAGTGTCCGAGGAGTACCCCAGCACCTGTCACGTTTTCAGCCGTTGCCTGCAATTCAGCCCCGTGCGCGGCTTTTATCTGGACGCAAGATCCGGTCTGGGTCGGTCATCGGCTGGTCGTCATCGAACATGACCAGCCGAGCCGGTCTGTCCTGCCGCCTGCCTTCCGGGCCTCTATCGATCAACCGTTGTGGCGACCGCGAGCGGAAGGCGCTTAGCGGAGGGCCCGTTTCATCTTGCCTTGCGTTTCAAGGAAACCGGCAGGCCCCAGGTCAGGTCTTCCATGCCTGCTTCGCCGAGTATCTCGGTTTTCATCGGCTGGATCCGCGCGAGCACCTGGCGGCCCGTTTCATCAAGCCTTGGCTGCTCGCGATCGATGAACCTTTTCGTCAGCTCCATGGGCGCTGGCCTCATGAAGACCTGGATATCCTGCAAGGCGCACTTGATGTTTTGCGTGTCCACGGCCTTGCAGGTCTTCCTGTCATAGCTCACGGCCGGGGTCTTCAAGTGGAACCGATCGCTGAGCAGGATCTGCCCAGGCTGAATGGTGAAGGACAGCGGGGCATAGGCGTCGGGTATCTGCGCTTGCAGCTTGATGGAGGGGACATCCTCGATCTTCGTGCCTTCGGCCCAACCGGCATCCGAGACCATTTCCCGCTGGCTGTATTGCTGCTCGGTCCAGCCCACGCATTGGCCGGAGGCCATGTGCACGGCGCTGCAGACATTCTGTGTGTAGGTTTTGTCTGCATAGGAGGCGTCGCGCCAGTAGTTCTCCTTCACGAACCGGCGATACAGCACGGCGGACAGGTTCACCGAACCAAGTGGGCTGGCAGCCGGCTGCCCCTTTGGCGCCTTGATCTGGGCAAGGGTGCTGTCGATCTTGTAGTCGATCCCTCCGGACAGCAGGTAGGTTCCCGGCGGGACGATGTTGACCTCGAGGAAGTCCCACAGATAGACGGCTTCCTTGATCTTCTCCAGGTCGTTGTTGGCAAAGGCCTGCATGTAGGCGATCCCGGGCACGTCCTTGTTCTTGAATATGACCCGATGCGAGTAGCTGGAGAGGTCCGTCACGCTCTTGTTGGGCATGAGCGCCGGTACCAGCACCACGGACATGCCTTCGCGGGTAGCCTCATCGATCATGTTCAGGAGCTGGTTGGTGGGATTCTGCTGGGAGCCGCCGAGTCCGGCGTTGCCTAGGGAGGCGCAGGCTGACAACAGGCTTGCCGGGAGCAGGATCGCGAAGGGGCTCAGACGCCGAGCGATGGTTTTCATGAGATATCCTTATCTATACGGGCCAATGACTTAAGGCGAGTGCGGGAAGAATCCTAATCTACTCCTTGCGGATTCCCAAGGAGCGTTCGTCCCGCGCGTAGGAAGGAGCGTTTGAGTCGAGCGCGTCACAGCCTGTTGCTGCAATCCTGGGTACTCACATGCGTTCGAATGCTGGCGAGCCAGTGCGTACTGCGTTGGTGATGGCTCGCTGCGGGTAGAGTTCGTGCCGGTCATCGAGGGCTGGCTGCGTGGGGGCGCAATGAAGACGCGGATCCCAGCTCTTCTGGCGATTCGTGAGTGCGGATCAAATCTGTTTTACCGCCGTACGACTTTTTCCGTTCCCTGCGCCTATCTAACCTGCCGCTCTCTTCAACCCGGGATCGGCAGGCATCTCCGCTGCGGTTCCAGCATGTACGGAACACCATGAAAAACATTCTCCTGCTCAACGGCGGAAAGCGTTTCGCCCATTCCGACGGTCGCCTCAACCAGACCCTGCACGAAACCGCCCTGGCCCATCTGGACCGCCGTGGCTTCGACCTGCGCCAGACCTTCATCGACGGCGGCTATGACATCCCGGCGGAGGTGGACAAGTTCCTCTGGGCCGACGTGGTGATCTACCAGATGCCCGGCTGGTGGATGGGCGCCCCGTGGACGGTGAAGCGCTACATCGACGAAGTCTTCACGGCCGGTCATGGCAGCCTCTATGCCAACGACGGCCGTACCCGCTCCGACAGCACGCAGAAATATGGCAGCGGCGGTCTGGTGCAGGGCAAGCGCTACATGATCTCGGCGACCTGGAATGCGCCGCAGCAGGCGTTCGACGATCCGAGCGACTTCTTCGAAGGGAAAGGCGTGGATGCGGTGTATTTCCCCTTCCACAAGGCCAACCAGTTCCTCGGCATGTCCGGCCTGCCGACGTTCCTCGCGGTGGATGTGATGAAGCGCCCGGACGTCCCGGCTGCCGTCGCTGCCTACCAGGCGCACCTGGACAGGGTGTTCGGGCGCGCCGGCTGAGTTCGACGGCGGGCTGCGTGTCGCTTCGCTGGGTGGGGCGGCGGGGAGAGAACCAGGCTCTCGGGACGAGGCCTAACGGTCACGGATCCGCTATCCGGGCTTTTGTCGGCCACGACCCGCGAGTGATCCGAAATTCGATTTTTCCATCGATCCGTCGAATTAGATTTCATCGGGGACGGGGAGGAAAGGATGCTTTGCACGAATATTCGAATGGGCGCATCGTAAAATGAGCGCGCTTCGACCGTGTCGAAGCCACCCCCGACAACGTTGCTGGCAGGTCGCTCATCGACTTCCGACGCCTGCCGCCGAATTCAGGAGATTCACATGTGTCCTTGCCCTCACTCCCAGGCCCAGGGAGAAACGGACGGAGAGGCTGAGTGGCATAACGCCGCCCTGGACTTCACCCATGCGATGAGCTACGGCGATTACCTGAAGCTGGACAAGGTCCTGGACGCCCAGTTCCCGCTTTCGCCCGACCACAACGAAATGCTGTTCATCATCCAGCACCAGACCTCGGAGCTATGGATGAAGCTGATGCTCCACGAACTGCGGGCCGCCCGGGAGCACGTCAAGTCAGGCAAGCTCGGTCCGGCGCTGAAAATGCTCGCCAGGGTCTCGCGGATCTTCGACCAGCTGGTACACGCCTGGGCGGTGCTGGCCACCATGACGCCGACCGAGTACAACACCATCCGCCCGTACCTGGGCCAGTCTTCCGGTTTCCAGTCCTACCAGTACCGCGAGATCGAATTCATCCTCGGCAACAAGAACGCCACCCTGCTCAAGCCCCATGCTCACCGCGCCGAGCTGCTGGCGGCCCTGGAGCAGGCCCTGCATACGCCGTCGCTATACGACGAAGCGATCCGCCTGATGGCCGCCCAGGGGTTGCCGGTAAGCCAGGAGCGGCTCGTCCGGGACGCGGCGGCCGGCACCTGTTACGAGGCCTCGGTGGAGGCGGCGTGGCGACAGGTCTACCAGACGCCGGAGCGCTACTGGGACCTGTATCAGTTGGCGGAAAAACTGATCGACCTGGAGGATTCGTTCCGCCAGTGGCGCTTCCGTCACGTGACCACGGTGGAGCGCATCATCGGTTTCAAACCCGGCACGGGCGGAACCGAGGGCGTGGGGTATCTGCGCAGCATGCTCGATACCATCCTCTTCCCCGAACTGTGGCGGCTCCGTTCCAACCTGTAGTACCGGATGAGGCGCAGCATCCGCCTGCGCCTCAGTCGTTGCCGGCGCCTCCCGCCGCCCACTCTTGCCGCAAAAGCCCCATGAGAACGACATTCCAGCGTTCCCGGCCGACCCGGGTGGCGGAGCGGCGCAAGCCTTCTTCGCGGAACCCCGCGCGTCGATAGAGATGACGGGCGGCAGCGTTCCAGTCGTACACGTTCAATTCAACGCGCTCGATGTCGGCGTCGGCGAAAGCCTCGGCGAGCAGCGCCTCCAGCATCGGTAGCCCCAGGCCCTGGCCGCGTGCGTTTGGCGCCAGGGCTATGCGAGCCAGGCGGACGACGCCGTTGCGGCGGTCGAACAGCAACTGGCAATGGCCGATGACCTGGCCATCCAGGCAAGCGCTCCAGAGCAGGCGCAGCGGCGGTTGTCGGCGGCTTTCCGCGAGGTCTTCATGCATCTGCTCGAGGCTCAGCGGATGCCGCAGGGCGGGGCCGGCCCATTGCACCAGCTCCTTTTCCGTGGCGAACCAGCGTTGCAGGGTGGGGAAGTGTTCCAGCTGGAACGGGACGAGTTGCAGGTCCGGGACGGAACCCGTGCCGGGTGTGGGCATGCGGAGTGCCTCGCTCAGGTCATCGGGGGGAGCCGGCGTTTAACCGGGGACTTCTTGACGATGGCGGTGTTGGTTTCCGCGTAGCCGTTGATCCTGTCCAGCAGCGTGTCGAGCTGTTCCATCGAACGGACCTGGAGGCGGGCGATGAAGCAGTCGTCACCGGTGACCTTGTCGCACTCGGTGAACTCGGCGATGTCCTGGATCTGTCGCTCGACCTCGTGCAGCTTGCCAGGCAGGGGGCGGATGCGCACGATCGCCTGGAACTGGTAGCCGAAACAGCGGGGGTCGACATCCAGGGTGTAGCCGCGGATCACGCCGCGTTCTTCCAGTTTGCGCAGGCGTTCGGCGACGCTCGGGGCCGATAGTCCGCTGACCTGGGCGAGGGCCTTGAGGGACAGTCGCGAGTCAGCCATGAGGGCGTTGATCAGGCGTTGGTCGATGTCGTCGGTCATGTCGGCCTCGAAAGTTTTTTTTCAAAATAGCCCTGATAAAAAAGGTCGTCACGGGTTTTTGCCTGAGTAATGCGATGGAGGGCTGGAAGACGGCTTTGGATAATCATAGGCCTGTCTTGCGGGAGAGCGCTCATGAACGATCCGATCCGTCGCGGTACGCTGGAAATGACTTCGGCCATGCTGATCTGCGGCACCATTGGCTGGCTGGTGCTGCTCTCCGGGCAGCCCGTGCTGGACGTGGTGTTCTGGCGCTGCGTATTCGGTTTCGCCGCCCTGCTGGTCGCCTGTGCCGTGCTGGGCTTCCTGCGCCGCGGCAGCCTGGGGCGCGAGGCGTTCCTGCTGGCGCTCCTCAGCGGGGTGTTCATCGTCGGCAACTGGGTGTTGCTGTTCGCATCCTACTCACGGGCTTCGATCGCCATCGGTACCGCGGTCTACAACGTCCAGCCGTTCATGCTGGTGGGGCTAGGCGCGGCGTTTCTCGGCGAGAAGGTCACGGCGCGCAAGCTGGGCTGGCTGGGGCTTTCGTTCGCCGGCATGCTGGCGATCGTCAGCGCCCACGGCGACAGCGACGCCCCGCGCGGGGACTACCTGTTCGGTATCCTCCTGGCGCTCGCTGCCGCGCTGCTGTATGCCTTTGCCGCGCTGATCGTGAAGCGCCTGCAAGGCACGCCGCCGCATCTTATCGCCTTGATCCAGGTGGGCACCGGCGTGCTGATGCTCGCACCGCTGGCGAACCTTGCCGAACTGCCCCGGGGCGTTGCTCCCTGGGCCAGCCTGGCGACCCTGGGAATCGTCCATACCGGGCTGATGTACGTGCTGCTCTACGGCGCCATTCAGAAATTGCCGACGGCGCTGACCGGTGCGTTGTCCTTTATCTATCCGGTCGCGGCGATCCTGGTGGACTGGCTGGTCTTCGAACATCGCCTGAGCCTGGCGCAGTGGCTTGGCGTGGCCGCCATCCTGCTTGCCGCGGCGGGCATGCAGCAGGGTTGGAGCGTGCGCCTGCCGGGGCCGGCAGTGCGGCGCGGCTGAGGCGGCGGGGAAAAGAAAAAAGCCCCGCGACGGGGGCGGGGCTTTTCTACGGCGATCTCGGCCGATCAGTTGCCGAAGACCTTGAAACGTTCGCTTTCGGCGATGAAGGCTTTCTCGCCCGCCGGGGCGGCGATGGCACCGAAAGGCATCTGTGCGCGCAGCTTCCAGCTTTCCGGCAGGTTCCAGGTCTTGTGGGTCTGGGCATCTACCAGCGGGTTGTAGTGCTGCAGGCTGGCGCCGACCTTGTGCTCGGCGAGGACGGTCCAGACCGCGAACTGGGCCATGCCGCTGGCCTGCTCCGACCACACCGGGAAGTTGTCGGCGTAGAGGGCGAACTGCTCCTGAAGCTGGCGCACTACCGTCTGGTCTTCGAAGAACAGTACGGTGCCGGCACCGGCAGCGAAGGAGTTGAGCTTGGTTTCGGTGGCGGCGAAGGCGTCGGCGGGAACGATCTTCTTCAACTCGTCCTTGGCGATGTTCCAGAACTGCTCGTGCTCGGCGCCGAACAGCACGACCACCCGCGAGGTCTGCGAGTTGAACGCGGAAGGGCTGTGCGAGACGGCCTCCTTGACCAGTTCGACGACTTTCTCCTGGGAGATAGGCAGTTGCTTGTCCAGGGCGTAGATGGTGCGGCGGTTCTTGATGGAGGAGAGGAATGCGTCAGACATCGTGAGGCTCCTTGTTTGGAAGTTGGATTCGATATTAGCGACGGCCTCGATGAGATCAATGGGAAATAACCGGTGATTCCTATCGACTGATGCGATGGATGTCCTGTTTCCCCAGGAAAGCCGGGTATCAGCAGTCCAGCGAGGCCAACAGCGAGGGATGGCGAGTACGGATGAAATCGGAATATCGAGAAAGTCGATGGGCATAAACCCGCGAGAACCTGGCCGTTGATTCAGGTCAAGCAGGGTGGAGGCCAGGGAGGCGGCCAACCTTTAGTGATGGTGACCCGGCGGCCCGGCTCGGTGATGGTTCGATTGTAGGATTGTCGGACAAAAACTGGAGCGCACGATGTTTGAAAATTTCTCTCCCACCACCATGCTGGCCATCAAGAAGTACGCCTATTGGCTCTGGCTGCTGCTGGCGTTGTCCATGCCGTTCAACTACTGGATGGCCCAGGACAGCGCGCATCCGGCCTTCTGGGCATTTTCCCTGGTGATTGCGGTATTCGGCATCGGGCCATTGCTGGACATGCTGTTCGGTCGTGACCCGGCCAACCCAGACGAGGAAACCCAGACGCCGCAGTTGCTCGGCCAGGGCTACTACGTATTGCTGACCCTGGCCACGGTGCCGGTGCTCATCGGCACGCTGGTCTGGGCCGCTGGCGTGTTCGTCGCTTTCCAGGAATGGGGCTGGCTCGGCCGGTTGGGCTGGATCCTCTCGATGGGCACGGTGATGGGAGCGGTGGGGATCGTCGTCGCCCATGAGCTGATCCACAAGGACTCGGCGTTGGAGCAGGCTGCCGGTGGCATCCTGCTGGCCGCCGTGTGCTACGCGGGGTTCAAGGTCGAGCATGTGCGCGGCCACCATGTGCATGTGTCCACCCCGGAGGACGCTTCGTCGGCGCGTTTCGGCCAGTCGGTCTACCAGTTCCTGCCGCATGCCTACAAGTACAACTTCCTCAACGCCTGGCGCCTCGAAGCGGTGCGGCTGCGCAAGAAGGGCCTGCCGGTGTTCGGCTGGCAGAACGAACTGATCTGGTGGTACCTGCTGAGCCTGGCGTTGCTGGTCGGTTTCGGTTGGGCGTTCGGCTGGCTGGGGATGGTTTTCTTCCTTGGCCAGGCGTTCGTCGCGGTGACCCTGCTGGAAATCATCAACTACGTCGAGCACTACGGCCTGCATCGGCGGAAGGGCGAGGACGGGCGCTACGAGCGGACCAACCATACCCACTCCTGGAACAGCAACTTCGTCTTCACCAACCTGGTCCTGTTCCATCTGCAACGGCATTCCGACCATCATGCCTTCGCCAAACGCCCCTACCAGGCCCTCCGCCATTATGACGATAGCCCGCAGATGCCCAGCGGTTACGCCGGGATGGTGGTGCTGGCGCTGATCCCGCCGCTGTGGCGGGCGGTCATGGATCCCAAGGTACGGGCCTACTATGCGGGCGAAGAGTTCCAGTTGACGGCCGAACAGAGCGAGCGGCCGGCGGCCTCCTGAGCATCGCCGATGCCTCCCGCTCCGTGCCCGGATAGCTCTTCGTTCGGGTAATTCCGCCTTGCCGGGGGTTGGCTATCCTTAGCGATATCTCGCATGGAAAGGAGCCCAGGGATGAACATTCGGCAGAGGATCCTCGCTTCGGGCGCCATCGGCATCGTGGCTGTGGTGCTGCTCGGCGGGGTCGGCTTCTGGGGGCAATTGCGGTTGGGCAAGGCGCTGACGGAGAACGAGCTGAGCGTCAATGCGCTGCGCAACCACATGGAAGGCGACATGATGCACGACGCCTTGCGCGCCGACGTCCTGGCGGCGTTCGTGGTCCAGCCCGGCGACGGCGCGGCGGCCGAGCAGGTCCGCGAGGACCTGCAGGAGCACAGTCAGTGGTTTCGCAAGGTAGTCGAGCAGAACCAGGGGCTGCCTCTCAACGACGCCATCCACCAGGCGCTGGTCGAGTTGCGGCCCGACCTGGAAGCCTACATCGGCGCCGCCGAGAGCATCGTCGGCAAGGCGTTGCTCGATCCCGTGGCGGCGCGGGCCGAGCTGCCGCAGTTCGTCCAGGCCTTCAAGGATCTGGAAGGGCGCAACGAAGCGCTCAGCAGCCTGATCGAGAAACACGTCGAGCAGACCAACCGGGCGCGCGAAGACAGCATGCGCTATTCCGCCTGGATGCTCGCGGGCGGCATCCTGGTCGCCTGCCTGGTCCTCGGACAGCTCTGTCGCCAGTTGCTGCGCGCCGTCCTGCAGCCGCTGCGCAAACTGGTCTCATCGGCCCGGGTGATCGCCCAGGGCAACCTGCAGGAGCCGATCGGCGTCGACAGCAATGACGAGGCCGGCCAGTTGCAGCGGGCGTTGGGCGAGATGCAGGAGAACCTGCGGCAGATGATCACCATCATCCGCCAGGAAAGCGAAGAGCTCCACGACACCTCCCAGTCCATCGGCCAGACCTCGCAGTCGATCGTCCACGGCGCCAGCCAACAGGCCGACAGCGCCACCAGCATGGCTGCGAGCATGGAAGAGATGATCACCAATATCTCGCAGATTTCCGACCACGCCGACAACGCCAGGGTGATCTCGGCCAAGTCCGAGGAGCTGGCCAGCAGTGGCGGACAGGTGATCCTCAACGTGGTGGAAGGGATGAGCCGCATCGCCGACGTGGTCAACCAGTCCTCCACCAGCATCACCGCTCTCGGCCAGTCGTCGGACGAGATCCATTCGATCATCCAGGTGATCAAGGGGATCGCCGAGCAGACCAACCTGCTGGCATTGAACGCCGCCATCGAGGCGGCGCGGGCCGGAGAGGCCGGGCGCGGTTTCGCCGTGGTCGCCGACGAGGTGCGCGGGCTGGCGGCGCGGACCACCCAGTCGACCCAGGAGATCACCGCGATGATCGAGCGTATCCGCGCCAGCACGGGGCAGGCGATCAACAGCATGGAGGCCGGCGTGAGCCGGGTCAACGAGGGTGTGTCGTTCGCTCGTCAGGCTGGGGTATCGATCAACGAGATCCTCGATGGAACCCGTCATGCCGCGTCGGTGGTCGACGAAATTTCCCAGACCATCCGCGAACAGTCGCGCGCCAGCGATGAAATCGCCCAGCGCGTGGAGCTCATCGCCCAGCGTTCGCAGCAGAACACCCAGGCGATGCACGAGATGGCCGCCACCGCCAGGCGCCTGAACGAGGTTGCGGCGACCATGCGCTCGTCGGTGGAGCGCTTCAAGATCTGACGGGGGCCGCCTAGGTCGTCGACTCCGGGAGGCGCACGAACAGCGTGTAGCGTGCGCCTTCGATCGCTTCGAAGGCGATCAGCTTCTCGATCAGCGCCAGGTTCAGGACCTTGCCCGCGTTGAGCAGCAGCATGCCGTTGTTGGCGGTGAGGTTGCGCGCGAGCACCATGCCCGGAACCAGGTCGCGGGTGCCATGGGCACGGACTTGCGGATCGGCCAGGGTGACGTCGGCAAGGGTCGTCGCGCAGACCTGGATGAACGGTTCGATCAGCTCGGGGTCGTACAGCCGGCCGGCGTACTTGCGGATGTAGATCAGCGCTTCGTCGCGATTCATGCGCCGTTCGAGGATCAGCCCACGCTGCAACTCGACGAAATCCACCGCCAGCTTCAAGAGGCGCGAGCCCAGGGGGATGGACTCGCCCTTGAGGTGGTCCGGATAGCCGCTGCCGTCCCAGTGCTCCTGGTGATGGCGAATCAGGCGGGCGGCGTCCTGCATCGGCTCCAGCGACATCAGCAGCGACTCGCTGAGTTCCGGGTAGCCGCGGAAACGATCGCGGTCGTGGTGATAGAGCAGGTCCGAGGGCGAGCGGAGCAGGGTGTCGTTCCAGCTCAGCTTGCCGATGTTGTAGAGCGCCGCGGCCATCGCCAGGTCGCGACCATCCGATTCGTCGACGAGACCGCTGGCACAGCAGGCGCGGACCAGTTCGATGATCTGCTGGTTGGTCTGCTTGTCCTTGGGCAGGCGCTGGTTGACCAGCAGCGAGAAGACCTCGGTGCCGACCACGTAGCTACGCTTTAGCTCCTCATAGGCGAGGTCGAGCATGTCGGCGGTCTGCTGCAGTTCGGCGGTGCGCGCCTGAACGCGCTTTTCCAGCGTGGCGTTGAGTTGCTGGAGGCGGTCGTTCTGCTCCTGGGTAAGTCGCTCCAGGCGCCGCCGCTCGCGCTCGGAATACAGGTATTCGAGCGACTGGCGCAGGGTCAGCAGCAACTCGTCGTCGTTCCACGGCTTGCTCAGGTAATGGTGGATGCGCCCTTCGTTGATGGCCTTGGCGATGGTCGGCAGGTCGGCATGGCCGGTGAGCAGGATGCGAATGGTTTCCGGGAAGCGGCGATGGATTTCCGCGAGCAGGGCGGCACCGTCCATGTTCGGCATGCGGGCGTCGGACACCACCAGGTCCACGGGCCGGCTTTCCAGCAGTTGCAGGGCCTGTTCGCCGCTTTCCGCCAGCAACAGGTCGTAGGGCTGGTTGCGTAGCAGCCGGCGCAGGCTGCTGAGGATCAGCGGCTCGTCGTCGACCAGCAGTACGCTGAAGCGGATCTCCGTCTCGTTGGAAGGAGGTGCGCTATCGTTCATGAGTGTCTGTCCACCGGGTGAGTTTTGCCTGAGTGCTTCAGGCAAGCATAGTCCGAGTCTGGCCTGGACGAGGGGCATGCACGCGGCGACAGGGCGAGCGGAGGTGCGGATCATGGAGGCGTTACCCATCAGGAACCGGCGCTTGCTGGTGATCGATGAGCGGCAGGCGGATCGAGACCGTGTATGCGGGTTGTTGCAGGGAACCCTAGAGGCCGAATCGCCTCCCGTGGCGCCTGAGCGGGGCTACCAGGTGGATACGGCGGGAAGCGCCGAGGAGGCCTTGGGGCGGATACGCTCGGCCCTCCAGGCCGATGCGCCGTATGCCGTGGTGTTTCTCGGGATGTCGTCGGTAGGCGCGGATATTCCCGTTCTCGAGCGGTTCTGGCGTCTCGACTCCCGCTTGCAGGTCGTGGTGCATGCGCCTCCCGCCGATTTTCCGCTATTGGCGCCGTGGGCCGCGGAAGAGCGCCTGCTGCTCCTCGGCCTGCCTTTGCAGGGACAGGAGGTCCGCCAGATGGCCGGCAATCTCAGCGCCAAGTGGAACGTGACGGCTCACCTCCAATTGCAGATGAGCCGGATGGAGGCTGCCATCCAGGAGATCACCCAGGAAGTCGGCCAGGCCAAGGAGGCGCTGGAGAAAGAGATCGGCGAGCGCAAGGAGCTGGAAAGCCAACTGGTGCAGACGGAGAAGCTTGCCTCGATCGGCCACCTGGCCGCCGGCGTCGCCCATGAGATCAATAACCCCATCAGCTACGTTTCCTCCAACTACACCACCCTGGAGGAGCACGTCAGGCGTTTGCTGGAGGTACTTGAAGCCTATGAAGAGGCTCGCCCCGCGATCCGCGACGAGGCGCTGGCAAGACGCCTGGAGCAGCTCGGCGAGCGGGTCGAACTGGCCTTCGTCAAGGAGGATGTCGCTGTGTTGCTGCGCGAATCCAGGGAGGGAATAGGGCGGGTGCGCAAGATCGTCCAGGACCTGAAGAACTTCTCCCGCGTCGACGCCGAGGACGACTGGCAGTGGACCGATCTGCACCAGGGGATCGAGTCGACCCTCAATATCGTCGCCAGCGAACTGAAGTACCGGGCCGACGTGGTCCGCGAATACGGCGATCTGCCCGAGGTGAAGTGCCTGCCGTCGCAGATCAACCAGGTGGTGATGAACCTGGTGATGAACGCGGCCCAGGCGATGGGGCCTGAGCGGGGTCGCATCGTGATTCGCACGGGGCATACCCTGGAGCATGCCTGGATCGAGGTGGAAGACTCGGGGCAGGGCATCTCCCCCGAGATCCTGCCGCGCATCTTCGATCCGTTCTTCACCACCAAGCCGGTAGGCAAGGGGACCGGCCTGGGGTTGTCGCTCTCCTACGGCATCGTCCAGAAACACGGCGGCACCATCGAGGTACGCAGCCAGCCGGGAGTCGGCAGCGCTTTCCGGATCGTGCTTCCCCTGGAATCGCCTGGCAACCTGGGGGGAGCCCACGGAAATTAACTGTTGCGCCGCTTAAGGTAACGTAAGACAATGATTTATCTACCGTTTGGGGTGGGTCTCAGGTTGGGATGCCGGTTTGGTTCCCATTGCCGGCTCACTTGAAGCGAGATCCTGCCCGGATGGCGAAATCGGTAGACGCAAGGGACTTAAAATCCCTTTTGTCAAGTCTTTTCTACTTGAGCTACCGGGCCAAAAGGTGAATAGTGACAACGGTTTGCGGGCATCCTAGTTGCGGTCGCACAGCTTGGCTTGACGGCCAAGGGCCAACTAGGGGCCAACAGATGGAAGTAGGTGTTTTCAGTGCGGTGAGCACTCCGCCCGAGTGGTGAAATCGGTAGACACAAGGGACTTGAATAATTTGAGCCTTCGGGGGGAAACGTCCGAAGTGAAGCCCGTCAAATTCGGCGAAAGCCCTGGATGCTTCGGCAACCGAGCCAACGCCGAGCCAAGCCCGAGCAATCGCTTGGGAAGGTGTAGAGAGCAGACGGCGGGCACCTACGGCCGCAAGGCTATGGTGAAGGCGTGCTCCAGACCACGAACGCCCTGCGTTGAGTAGGGCGGCGGCGAAAGTCGAAGTGGGAAGAAAATCCCTCGCCGAAAGGCGTGCCGGTTCGATTCCGGCCTCGGGCACCAATCCAAAGCCGCTCCAGCTCACGCGGGGGCGGCTTTTCCGTTCATGGCGTGCGTGCGCTTGAATCCCCGATCCCCCGCCATGAACGCCTCCAGCATGTGCGGGATGAGCGTCGCAGCATCGACCGCCTCGCCGTAGGTCTGCGCGTGCAGCGCCGCGTAGCGGTCGAGGTCGGCCCGTAGGCTGGCCGGGCACGCGAAGGTCATCTTCGTGGATTCCAGTTTCGGTAGCGGCCCGAGCCGCAGCTTTTTACCCGTGCTCATCGCATCGCTCCCCGGTTGAAGAACATCGGCTGGTACGGTCGCAGCACCAAGTCGCGGTTGACGATGATCCGCACCGGCAGGCCCGGCCGTTCGGTCAACGTCGGCTGGATGTTCATGTTGCGCCGGGTCATCTCCTGTCCAACCTGATTGATGCTGTCTTGGGCGCTGTCGCGCCCCGCGATCACGATGCGGTTGCCGTCTTGGCGGTTCTCGGGCGCGGCCAACTCGGCACCTACGCCCAGCAGCGTCGTCAGTGCCGCACCGGCGACGATGCGGCCCCAGTGGTAGTCCACGCCATCTTCGAGGCCGGAGTAGCCGGCCGGGTCGGTACCCACCAGGTTGTCGATGGTCAGCGAAGACGTGTCTGGCAGGATGATCCGGTTCCACACCACCTGCACGCGACTCTGCCCGTAACTGACCTGGCTGTTGTATTTGCCGAGGATGCGCGATCCCTGCGGGATCAGCAGGAACTTGCCCGTGGCCGAGTCATAGACCGGCTCTGTCACCGTGCCGATCACGTCGCCCGGCAAGTCGGACTTGATGCC
>NZ_KV828426.1:133614-139663 GCF_001836405.1 Pseudomonas sp. HMSC057H01
TCACGTCGCCCGGCAAGTCGGACTTGATGCCCGTCACCAACGCAGCCGCGATCACTGTCCCGGCCATGACTTGATACGGCGAGGCCGGCATTTGCAGGTTGCCGGAATTGCGGGTTTCCGTAGAACCGCCTTTCAGGAATGCCTCCTTCTGGTCTTGCCGGTTCTGCGTGGCAGTCGGGTCGGCAGGCTGGGCCGCCATCGAGGCAGGCCCAGCCGCCAGCGGGTCGAAGCCTGCCAAGGCGTTGCCAGTCGCAGCCGCAGCGGCTTGGGCCGTGGCTGGCGCTGCGGCATTGCCCTGCTGGCCCGAGCGGAAGAACACCGATGAGGCCGCAGCGGCGTCAGCCTCCTTGCGCAAGGCGTCCTCGGGGTCGTGGCCGGGCGGCACATAGGTCGGCGTGACCGGCTGCTGCGAGGCCACGATGGCGGGGCCAAGGTCGCCCGGCAGCGGCGGCCCCAGCTCGGGCACCTTCTGCGGCAGCTTCGAGTAGTCGGCCGGCAGGCCGTCCAGCCCTTCGGACTTGGACACGCGATCGACGTTGTAAAGCTCGGTCTGCTCGCCCGCGCCGCGCCGGTGCGGCTGCAATGACCAGATGGTCGCACCCAGCACGGCGACCGACAGGCCGCCCATGAACATCGCCAGCGTGCGCCGGTTAAGGCGCGTGACCGGGCGCGGCTGCGCGCGCAGCGCCACCGCCTCGGGCGCGACCTTGCCCACCTGCGGCGCGGCACGGTCGGGGGTGTCGTCCTGGCTCATGGTCAGTTCCTCCGCGCGCCGTCCGTGCGCTCGATCCGCACCACGTCGCCCTTGTCGCCGCCCAAGCGCAGCTCCGCCGCCCCAAAGAGGCGATCCACGATGTAGTACGGCGCACGGAAGCGGTAGTTCACCAGTTGCCCGTCGCCCTGCGCGCCGATGACGAACAGCGGCGGCAGCTCGCCTTGCGCGATGCCCGGCGGGAACTGGATATAGACCTTCTCGCCGTCATCGAAGGCGCGCAGCGGCTTCCACGGCGGATTGCTGCCGCTGATCGCGTAGCGGAAGCGGATCTTCTCCAGCGACAAGCCGGTATCGACTGGCGCGGCGGCGCTGGCCGCCTGCGCCTGGCGCTGCAAGGCCAGCATCTTGTCCTTCGGGTACTCCCACGACACTGACGCCATCCACGTCTTCTCTGTCGAGGTCAGCTCCAGCAGGTAGGTGCGCCGGCTGGTGGTGATGACCAGATTCGTCTTGAGGCCCGAGCGGATGGGCTTCACCATCACGTTCACGCGCAGCGCATCACCGCTGCCGCTGGATGTGTCGCCCACGATCCAGCGCACAGTGTCGCCAGCGGCGACCGTCACCAGTTCCTCGCCCGGCTGGAGCGTGATCACGGTCACGCGGCCCACGGCCGCATAGACCTGATACAGCGCGCCATCGGTGTAGGGCCACACCTGAATCGCATTGACGTAGCCCTCGCGCGTGGGCGCGATGCGGGCCTCGGCGTTGGCACGCGAGACGCGCACGGTTTCGTCGGCAGGTTCAGGGACGGGCTTGGCAGCCTCGGCTTCGGGCAATGGCTTCAACTGCGCCGGCAGCGCCAGCGGCTCGGGCACCTTGACCACCTCCACCGGCGCGGGCGGCTCCGGCAGCGGCTGCGCCTGCACCGGCTCATCGAGCGAGATGGTCGGCGGCGGCTTGCCCTGCGTGGCGCAGCCCGCGAGGGCCAGCAGGATCAGCGGCAAGGCGGATTTGCGGAAAACATCATTCATGGCTTTGCTCCTTCGGAAGAATCCAGTTCACGGCTCCACGACAGGCCGTTGACGTAGATGCCCAGCGGGTTCTTGCGCAGGCGTTCTTCGGTGCGCGGTGGCTGGAGCACGATGGACACCACCGCCGTCCACCGCTCCAGGCCCGCCGCGGCGCCGTTGACGTAGCGCCGTTCCGTCCAGCGCACGTTGAAAGACGTGTCGCTGGCGCGCACGACGCTGGTGATCTGCACCGTCACCGACTCCTTGCCGATGCGTGCGAACGGGTCGTTGACCCGCGCGTAGTCGTTGAGCACGGCCGCGCCCTTGTCGGTCGTGTAGTCGTAGGCGTCCAGCCAGTTTTGGCGGACGACGATGGGGTCGATGGACAGCGAGCGCACCAGCGTCACGAAGCGCGCAATGTGGTGCGCCGTCTGTGCATCGCTGGGGCGGTACGGCGTGGCGGCTTCGCCCACAGCGCGCACCTGGCCCGCGTTGTCCACCTCCACCACATAGGGCGTCACGATGGACTGCGCCGAGCGCCACACCAGGCCGCCGGCCATCAGCAGCGCGAGCGTCAGGCACCCGAACGCCATCAAGCGCCAGTTCTTCGCCTGCACGCGCGGCGAGCCGATACGGTCGTCCCACACCTGGCCGGCAGCTTGGTACGGCGTGGCAGGCTGCGGCGTGTCGGCGTAGCGCACCTGCGGTTTCTTGAATCGCATGGTCAGTTCTCCTTATGAGTCGGAATCGCGCAGGCTCGGCCCTTGGCCGGAGCCGCCGCCATCGCCACCGCGCAGCGTGTGGGCGGTGGTGGTCGCGGCATGAGTGAGTTGCTGGCGGCGTTGCAGCCGCTTGGCCCAGGCGGGTTGCTCGGGCGTCTGTGCAGCGGCAGCGCCTGCGGGGGCTTCGCTGGTGGCGGCTTGGCCGGCTGACGCGCCAGCGTCGCCTTTCCAGCCAGCGCGGAACGGCGCGGCCATGCGCTGCCCAGCAGCGGAAGCGCGGGATGCGGCAGCGCGTCCGGCGGACTGCGCGCCGGTCTTGGCGACGTTGCCCAAGCCCGCCATCGCGCCTTTGGCACCGCCGCCTGCTGCTGCGGAACCGGCCTGGAACGCCGACTTCGCGCTGCCAGCCGCCGACGTGGCGGCACGCGCGCCGCTGCCGGCCAGCTTGGCGGCGGCCGGGGCCATGCGGGCACCAGCGGCCACCGCACCGCCCACGCCCGTCGCGGCAGCACCGACAGCCACTGCCGTTCCGGCTGCGCCGATAGCGGCACCGGCCATCGCGCCCGCGCCGAGCTGGGGCGCACCGGACACGAGGCCCGTGGCGATGCCGGGGCCGAAGATCCCGAGCGCCAGCAAGGTGAGCGAGGCCAGCATGATGACCAGCGCGTGGTCGATAGAAGGCTCGTCAGGATGGACTTGGAACTGCGCGAAAAGGCCCGAGCCGATACCGACGATCACAGCCAGAACCAGCACCTTGACGCCAGCGGATACCACGTTGCCCAGCACCTTTTCGGCCAGGAACGAGGTCTTGTTCCACAGCGCGAACGGCACCAGCACGAAGCCAGCCAGCGTCGTCAACTTGAACTCGATCAGCGTGATGAAAAGCTGGATCGCCAGCACGAAGAAGCACAGCACCACGACTAGCCATGCGAGGAACAGCACCAAGATGGCATCGAGGTTCAAGAACACCTCGGGAAATCCCATCAGGTCATCGAGTTGCAGGAAGATCGGCCCGCCCGCATCAAGGCCGGCCTTCGCCAGCCGGCCCGGCTGCAAGAAGTCTTCCATCGTGATAGTCGAGCCGGTGGCGGTGATACCCAGTCCCGCGAACGAGCGGAACACGATGCTGGCCAGCCAGTTGAAGTTGTTGATGATGTAGGCGAAGGCACCGACGTACAGCACCTTGCGCAGCAGCTTGGCGATCACGTCCTCGCCCTGGCCGGTGGCATGGCTCATGGCCCAATACAACCCGGCGATCGTCATGTCGATGACGATCAGCGTGGCCGTGAGGAACGCCACTTCGCCGCGCAGCAGCCCGAAACCCGAGTCGATGTAGGTGGCGAAGGTGTTGAGGAACTGGTCGATGATCGTCACGTCATTCATGGCGTGCCCTCCGGGGCGGCGGGCAAGGCCGGCGCGGTGCCATCGGCCGGTTCCTCGAAGCTGGGCGAGATCGGCGGCAGGTCGGCCAGCGTCTGGTATTCATCCGGCCCGGCCTCGCCGGAAAAGAAGCGCCGCCGGAAGGCTTCGGCGGCGGCGCGGCAAGCGTCCTCGCCCGTGGCCTGCCGGTCGGCCGCGCATTGCGCGCGCAATGCCTTGAGCCGCACGGGATCGGCGGCCAGGGCATCGGCGAGGTTGTCGGCCGGCTGCTCGCCGCAGGCGGCCAGCAGCACGGCACCAAGGACGAGGACGCATCGCATGTCGGCCCCCGTCAGTCGCGGTAGAAGTTGACGGACTGCGGCGTGTACGGCGTGCCTTCCCCGAGGAAGCGCCGCCGCACTTCGCGGGCGCGCTCGGTGGCCGCCGCCTGCCGCGCCAGTTCCAGCGAGGCGGCCCGGTCTTGCGTGATCTGGAGCCGCTGCGACTGGATCGACTGCTTGGCCTGCAAGGCGAGCAACTGGTTCATGGCCTGCATCGCTTGCAGCGCGCCTTGCGCTGACTGGCTCTTGCCGACCAGATCGGCCAGCACGCTTTCGTCTTCGCCCAGGTTCTGCGACACCTGCGCCTGCATCTGCATGGTGGTCTGCAAGCCGTTGAGCGTGTTCTTCCACCGCTCTTGGGCGTCGCGGTACATCTGGTCGCCGCTGACGGTGGCGGCGTACTGCTCCGGGTACAGGCGCGCGAACTCCCGATCCAGATTCGTCACGTCGTAGGCCAAGCCGCGCGCTTGGGCGATCAGCCGCTCGGTGGTCGCCAGGTTGGCGCGCAACTGGCCGACGACGCTGGACGGCAGGCTGGCGAGGTTGCGCGCCTGATTCATCAGCATCTGCGCTTCGTTCTGAAGCTGCTGGATTTGGTTGTTGATCTGTTCCAGCGTGCGGATCGCGGTCAGCGTGTTCTGCACGAGGTTCGTGGGGTCGATCACGACCCATTGCGCATGGGCGGTGGCGGTGCAAAGCATGGCCGCGATGGCAGCGGCGACAAGGCGCTTCTTCATGGCAGGTTCTCCAGTGGTTGGTCAGCGAAGGAAACCGGCGCGAGGCCGGGGAACGAGGGCAGCAGGTCAGCCGCCCAATCGAGGCCGCGATGGCGCAGCCATGCGCCCGCGAAGCCGGGCGTGCCGGCGTCCAGCAGCACGCGATCCATGTCGCGCTGGTCTTGCGGCGTGGAAGCGCCCGCGAAGGCCAGCGTCGCCAGTCCCAGGTCGAGGTCGAACAGGCGGTTGCCGAGGCGGGATTGGTAGTAGTAGTCGCGCTTGGGCTGCGCGGTGGCGACGATCTCGATCTGCCGCCTGTTGAGGCCGAAGCCCTCGTAGATCGTGCGAATCTGCGGCTCGGTCGCCTGCGGGTTCGGCAGGAAGATGCGGCTTGCGCAGCTTTCGATGATCGCGGGCGCGATGCTCGAATCCTTGATGTCCGCAAGCGACTGCGTGGCGAAGATGACGCTGACGTTCTTCTTGCGCAGCGTCTTGAGCCACTGGCGGATGCGCGCCGCGAACACCGCGTCATCGAGGAACAGCCACGCTTCATCGAGGATCAGCAGCGTGGGCGCACCGTCAAAGCGTTCATCGAAACGCGCAAAGAGGTAATGCAGCACGGCCATGACGGCGGCCTTGCTGTGCATCAGCTCCTCCATCTCGAAGCACTGCACGTCGGCCATGCCCAGCCGGTCGTGATCGGCGTCCAGCAGCTTGCCGTGCGCGCCGCCCAGCACATAGGGCGCGAGCGCCTGGCGCAGCACATTGCTCTGCAACAGCACGGAAAGCCCGGTCATCGTGCGCTGCTCCACCGGCGCACCGGCCAGGCTCCCCAGCGCCGACCAGATGGCGGCCTTCTCATCGGGGCCGACCGTCACGCCTTCATGCAGCAAGCGGCCTTCGATCCATTCGGCCGCCCAGGTGCGGTAGCCTTCACGGTCGATACGGGCAAGCGGCTGGAAAGCGATTTCGCCATCCGTGCCCAGGTCGTAGTGCTCGCCGCCCAGCCCGAGGATCGTGGCGCGCATCGAGCAGCCCATGTCGAACGCGAAGATGCGCGAGCCGCGATAGCGGCGAAACTGCATCGCCAGCGTGGCGAGCAAGACCGACTTGCCCATGCCGGTCGGGCCGGCGACCAGCGTGTGGCCCACGTCGCCGATGTGCGTCACCAGCCGGAACGGCGTCG
>NZ_KV828426.1:139763-140909 GCF_001836405.1 Pseudomonas sp. HMSC057H01
TCACCAGCCGGAACGGCGTCGCGCCATCGGTGCGCGTGACGATCAGCGGCGGGCCGCCCAGGTGGTCGTTCTTCTCCGGCCCGGCCCATACCGCCGACACCGGCATCATGTGCGCCAGGTTCAGCGTCGAGACGATGGGCTGGCGCACATTGGCGTAGGCGTTGCCCGGAAGCGAGGACAGCCACGCATCCACGGCGTTGAGCGTTTCGGGGATGGTGACGAACCCGCGCCCCTGAATGACGCGCTCCACCATGCGCAGCTTCTCGTCCGCTGCGCTGGCGTCCGCGTCCATGACGGTGACGGTCGCCGTCAGGTAGCCGAAGGCGACTTGATCGCTGCCCAGCTCCTGCAAGGCCGCATCCGCGTCCGCCGCCTTGTTGTTCGCATCGGTATCGACCAGCGGGCTTTCCTGCTGGAAGATCGTTTCGCGCAACAGCGCGATGACGTTCTTGCGCTTGGCGAACCACTGGCGGCGCAAGCGCCCCAATTCCCGTTCCGCCTCGGATTTGTCGAGGCACAGAAAGCGCGTACTCCAGCGATACCCAAATCCCAGGCGGTTGAGGTCGTCCAGAATCCCCGGCCAGGTCGAGGTCGGAAAGCCACGCACCGACACCACGCGCAGGTGCCGGTCGCCCAGCATGGGCGCGAGGCCACCGACCAGCGGCGAATCGGTCAGCAGCGCGTCGATGTGGAACGGCACTTCGGGTACGCCCACGCGGTAGCGCCGCGTCGAGATGGTCGCGTGCAGGTAGGTCAGGGTCTGCGCGTCATCGAGCCAGGCGATTTCCGGCATCACGCCTTCGAGCAGGTCAAAGACCCGATCCGTTTCCGCGACGAAGGCTTGCAGCCGCTCGCGCCAGTCCACGCCATTCGTCGGCGTGTTCTCGTAGAGCATCTTGGCGGCACGGGCGCGCGATTCCTCGGGCGGCAGGTACACCAGCGTCAGGTGGTAGCCGCTCTCGAAGTGGTTGCCCGATTCCTCGAAGGTGGCCCGGCGTTCTTCGTCCACCAGCCAAGACAGCGGCTCGGGAAACTCGGAGTGCGGGTAGTCGGCAGCGGCGCGGCGCTCGGCCTCGATGAACAGCGCCCAGCCCGAACCCAGCCGGCGCAGCGCGTTGTTCAAGCGTGCCGACGTGGCGATCAGCT
>NZ_KV828426.1:141009-156810 GCF_001836405.1 Pseudomonas sp. HMSC057H01
GACGTGGCGATCAGCTCGCCTTGCGTGGCGCTGTCGAGGTCAGGCCCGCGAAACCGGGCCGTGCGCTGGAAACTGCCGTCCTTGTTCAAGACGACGCCTGGCGCGACCAGTCCGGCCCAAGGCAGCCAGTCGGCGAGCAGCGCGGGCCGCTGGCGGTATTCGGCAAGGTTCAGCATGGCGGCATCCCCTCACACGTCCAGCAGCGGGCGGTGTTTGATGTGCCGGGCGAACACGGCCATGAACTGCGGATCGACGCGCGCACCCCACACCGCCAGCGAATGGCCGACGATCCAGAGCACCACGCCCGGAATCCACAGTTGCAGCCCCAGCCCGACAGCGGCGGCCAGCGTGCCGTTGGCAATCGCCACGGTGCGCGGTGCGCCGCCCAGCAAGATCGGCTCGGTGAGCGAGCGATGCAAAGGCACCTCGAACCCTGCCGCGAAGGTATCCGGGCCGCTCATACGACAGCCCCGCCAGAGAACGAAAAGAACGACAGGAAGAACGAGGACGCGGCGAAAGCGATGCTCAAGCCGAACACGATCTGGATCAGCTTGCGAAAGCCCCCCGACGTGTCGCCGAAGGCCAGCGCCAAGCCCGTGGCGATGATGATGATGACGGCCACAATGCGCGCCACCGGCCCCTGGATGGATTCGAGGATGGATTGCAGCGGGCCTTCCCATGGCATCGAGGAACCGGCGGCCTGCGCGGTTCCGGCCAGGAACAGCAGCAGCGCGGCCAGCAGCAGCCCTTGTGCCGCAGGGCGGGCCAGGCGGTGCAGCCGCGACCGCGCGGGAAGGCGCAAAGCCGGATTTGCAGAAAAGCGGAAAGCAGGAACGATCATCTGCGTCATGGCAGTTCTCCAGGTTGGTCAGGGGACGGGGAAGTCGCCGCAGCGGGTGCGGCTTCGGGAAATAGCGGCAGTTCGGGAAACGGCGTCTCCAGCGCGTCCGCCAGTTGGTAGCCCACGCCGTCGGAGCCGACGACGCGGGCGATGCTCTCGATGCGGCGCTTGCGCCCGCGTCCGGCGATGTGGATCACCACGTTGACCGCCTCGGCGATCAGCGCACGCGGCGGGTTCACCGCCACTTCGAGAATCAGTTGCTCCATGCGCAGCAGCGCGCCCAACGCGGAGCCGGCATGGATCGTGGCGATCCCGCCGGGGTGGCCCGTTCCCCACACCTTGATGAGATCCAGCGCCTCGGCGCCGCGCACCTCGCCAACCACCACGCGATCCGGCCGCAGCCGCATGGACGAGCGCACCAGCTCGGTCATCGACACCACGCCCGCGCGCGTGCGCAGCGGAACGTGGTCGCGGGCCGCGCATTGCAGCTCCACCGTGTCTTCGAGCACCAACACGCGGTCGCCCGTGGCGGCGATTTCGGCGAGCAAGGCATTGGCGAGCGTGGTCTTGCCGCTGCTGGTGGCCCCGGCGATCAGGACGTTCTGACGCTCGCGCACGGCGCGCACCAGAAAGCCCGCCTGGGCGGCGGTCATCATTCCGTCCACGACATACCGCTCCAGCGGGATCACGCCGATGGCGCGCTTGCGCAGCGCGAAGGCCGGCCCTGGCGCGGCGGGCGGCAAGATGCCCTCGAAGCGTTCGCCCGTCTCGGGCAGCTCGGCCGATAGCAGCGGCTGGCCGCGATGCACCTCCGCGCCGACGTGGGCCGCGACCAGGCGGATGATTCGCTCGCCATCGGCCTCGGGCATCTCCACGCCCATCGGCGCGCGCCCACTCGAAAGCCGATCCACCCAAAGGGTACGATCCGGGTTGAGCATGATTTCCACCACGTCGGGGTCTTCGAGCGCAGTGGCGATCAGCGGCCCCATCGCCGTGCGCAGCATCTGGATGCGCCGGTCGAGCGAGGCCGCAGCGGACGAGCGTGGCTCGGGTGGCAACTGCGAAACGGCGCTCATGACGCACGCTCCCGCGCCTGGGCGGCTGCCGCCGCGTCCTCCATCCGCATCGGGTCGGGATGCAGTTCTTCCACCACGTCGCGCACCAAGCTGCGTCCGCGCATCAGGTGGCGGCCAAGCTGCTCGGTGAACTGCTCGAAGCGCGCCTTGCCCTGGGCGCGAGCTGCCTCTTGATGCGCCTCGGGAACCGGCGTGCTGACGGTCAGGTAGTAGCGGATGAACAGCGCCAGCGTCTCGATGGCGATGTTCTGGTCGCGCTCCATGCGCTCGGCCTGGCGCGACAGCCGGTCGAGCCGCTTGGCGATGGCCGCTTCGCGCTGGTCAGCAGCATCGGGCGATAGCCACGATGCGAGCGCCGCCGCGACGATGGACGACTTGGATACGCCTTTCTTGGCGGCCAGTTCATCAAGCCGCTGGGCGTGCTCGGGCTGGATAAAGAGGTTCAGGCGGTAGTGGCTCATAGCTCAATTCCGTCGTTGGGGTCGAGGGAAGCCAGCCGGGCCGTGCGCTGCATGGCCGGATCAAGCTGGCGAGGAAGGGGAAGCGGCAGGTCGTCGTCGTCATCGAGCAAACCGAGGTCGGCCGCGGGCGCGGCCAGCTCGGGGTCGTAGGCGACGGCTTCGGAGAGTTCGGGCTGACGGCGTGGGCCGCCGTCGTCGGCGGAACCGAGGCCATCGGCGGATGCCGTGGCTGGTGCGGTGGGCGTTGGTGGGATTGCCAGCCCGCTCCAGTCGTCGGCGCGCAGCGGCGGCGCGTCGGCGTATTGGCAGTCCGCCAGCGCGGGCGGCGGCAACACGCGCCGCTTGAAATTGGCGTCGGCGTAATAGCGCAGCTTCCGGGCCTTGATCGGCGCCACGCTGGACACCATCACCACCGCCTCATCGGGCGGAAGCTGCATGACTTCGCCCGGTGTCAGCAGCGGGCGGGCCGTCTCCTGGCGCGACACCATGAGGTGCCCCAGCCACGGCGCGAGCCGGTGGCCCGCGTAGTTGCGCTGTGCGCGCAGCTCGGTGGCCGTGCCCAGCGTCTCGGAGATGCGTTTGGCGGTGCGCTCGTCGTTCGTGGCGAACGTCACGCGCACATGGCAGTTGTCCAGAATCGAATGGTTCTGGCCGTAGGCTTTGTCGATCTGGTTGAGCGACTGCGCAATCAAGAAGCTGCGGATGCCGTAGCCCGCCATGAATGCGAGCGCCGTCTCGAAGAAGTCGAGCCGGCCCAGGGCCGGAAACTCATCGAGCATCAGCAGCAGCTTGTGGCGGCGTTCGATGCCGTCAGAGCCGTCGAGCGATTCGGTCAAGCGCCGCCCGATCTGGTTGAGGATCAGGCGGATGAGCGGCTTGGTGCGCGAAATGTCCGAAGGCGGCACCACCAGGTACAGCGATACGGGATGCTCGGCGGATATGAGGTCGGCAATGCGCCAGTCGCAGCGCGACGTGACTTCGGCCACCGTGGGATCGCGGTACAGGCCGAGGAACGACATGGCGGTGCTCAAGACGCCAGAACGCTCGTTGTCCGACTTGTTGAGCACTTCGCGCGCAGCGGATGCCACCACCGGATGCGGCCCATCGCCCAGGTGGGGCGTGGTCATCATCCGGTGCAAGGTCAGCTCGAAGGGGCTGGCCGGGTCGCTGAGGAAGTTGGCGACGCCGCGCAGCGTCTTGTCCTCGCCCGCATAGAGCACATGCAGGATCGCCCCGACCAGCAGCGCGTGCGAGGTCTTCTCCCAATGGTTGCGCTTCTCCAGCGCGCCTTCGGGATCGACTAGAATGTCCGCGATGTTCTGCACGTCGCGCACTTCATGCGCGCCGCGCCGTACCTCCAGCAGCGGGTTGTAGGCCGCCGACTTTGCATCGGTCGGGTTGAACAGCAGGCAGTGGCTGAAACGGCTGCGCCAGCCGGCGGTGATCTGCCAGTTCTCCCCCTTGATGTCGTGGATGACCGCCGAGGCCGGCCAGCTCAACAAGGTGGGAACCACCAGGCCGACGCCCTTGCCCGAGCGTGTGGGCGCGAAGGTCAGAACATGCTCTGGCCCTTCATGGCGCAGGTACTGGCGATCGTACTGGCCGAGGAACACGCCGACCGGCTGCGTGAGGCCCGCCTTGCGAATGTCCTGCGCATTCGCCCAACGGGCCGAACCGTAGGTCGTGACCAGGCGTGCCTGTCGCGAGCGCCAGACCGACATGGCAATGGCGACGGCCACGGCGACCATGCCGCTGCCACCGGCGATGGCTCCGCCCGTGTCGAAGATTTCCGGGGTATAGGCGCCGTAAGAGAACCACCACTCAAACAGCTTCCACGGGTAGTAGATCGGCGTGCCAAGAAAATCGAACCAGGGCGAGCCAAGGCGTAGCTGATAGCCAAGGGCTGCTGCTGTCCATTGTGTGGCGCCCCACACTCCGGCGATCACGATGCCGAATACCACGGCGATCTGACCGAACAGCACGTTCGTCCCTTGCATGACCTGGCCTCCGATTTCTCCTGCGCTGATTCCTCATGGAAGAAGCGGCACAAGGACGTGCCGCAGGCGTCAGGATCGGTGTCGGATCAGTGCCGGTCAAAGACCGTTTAGAGCAGAAAGGTCGAGGAAAAAGAAAGAATTAGTGCTGCGGCAGGCCAAAGAAAAACGCCGCAAGCGGTAGCGCATTGCGGCGTGTCGAGAAGAAAAATGAAGATGATGCAGCGAGTTGCCAACAATCAGAACTTGGGCGATTCCTTCGGTGGTGTATATGGCGTTTGGCCGTCGCCATAGAACCGTTTGCGCGTAGCTTCCGCCACGCGGTTGCACAGCACTTCGCCCAGCTTGGCGCGGTCGGTCTTGCACTGCTGCCGCAGTTCCTTGAGCCGCTCGGGGTTGGCCGCGAGTTCTTCCACCGTCGGGACGTTGACTGTGGAATCAGCGGGCTTCTGTGGCGTCTCGGACTGGCCGCAGGCAGCCAATGCAGCCATCAGCAAGAACGGGATGATTTTCTTAATGGCATCATTCCTCCGAAGCATCGGGATTTCGACCTCGTATCGGCCTTGGGGGTTCCAGAGATTCGATGGTCTGTACGCGCTCAATGAATCTTGCCAGTTCGTCGGATAGATCACCGTCAAGATGAAGCAAGTACGTCGTCAACGGTGGCACGCGCTGCGCCAGCGGACGGGCCACGACACCTGGCTCACGGCTGGCGGCAATGTGTGCGGCGCCGGCCAGCCCGAGCGCGAAACCAGCCGATACCAGCGCCATCATCAGGTCGCAAGAAGCAACACGTTCTGCAATCAAAGGCTCCATCTCAGTATGGCGAAGCACTCGTTCGACATGCTTGGCGTGGCCTTCGCACACTTGCGGATCGCACAAGACCAATGGGTAGCGCAGCAGCTCATCCAAGGGGATGCGTTTGTGGGCCAGCAGCGGATGCCGGCCAGGAACCGCGACCATCAGCGTATCGCTCCAGGCAGGTACGGTGACGATGCCATCACCAACCTCGTTGGACTGGGCGAATCCCACGTCGTACAGATCGCTATGAAGCCCTTTGATCTGCTGTGACAGGGGCACCTCGAAGAATCGGATTTCTACCTCAGGTTCTTCCTGGCGACAAAGTACGAGCAAGGCAGATAGACGCGATGGCGTGATGCCATCGGACAACGCCACGCGCAACTGCCCGTGAAAGCCGTTGGCCGCAGCCTTGACGCTCTCGCGAGCCTGTTCCACAGCAGCGAGTACGCGACGAACGTGCTCCAAGAACAACTTGCCAGCGCGGGTTAGCCTGGTGCTGCGGGTGGTGCGGGCAAACAGCACAACACCCAGTTCTTCTTCCAGTTCCTTGATGGCTCGGGACAAGGGCGATTGCTCAATGTGCAGCTTCTCTGCGGCACGGGCGAAGCGAAGCTCCTCAGCTACGGCGAGAAAATACTTCAGGTGTCTCAACTCCATAGAATATTCATTCCCTCCGAGCCGACATAGCACTTGCTTCTCGGTTAATGCTAGAGCCATGATTCGTCACCCAGGCCAGTGCTGAGTATTGGCAGCTCCGAGCAGCCGAGCGAGGGCCAAAGCGGAGTTGCCAACTCAATCAGGCGATGGCCGTGACCTTGTGAGTCACGGCCACAATCTGAAAAATCAGCTCTTGCCGTCGGACGATTGACGGGGTGCCGGAGCCGGCGTTGTAGCCGGCTTCTTCTGCGCCGGGGCAGCCGTCTGCTCTTGCGCCTTCTTGCGGGCATCGCAACGCGCCTTCAGCGACCGGGTGGAATCATCCTTCAAGTCGATTTCGTAGTGTTCCGGGTCGTTGAGTTGTTGGCAGGTGGCGGGCTTGGCCTTGGCTTCATCTTCCTTGCTGTGTAGTGCCGGGTCATGAGCGAAGGCGGTGCCGGTCAGCAGTGCGGTGGCGGCAAAAGCAATCATGAGAGACGAACGCAGTTTCATCGGGAGACTCCTGTGGTTGGGTTGGGTGGAACGCTTGGAATGGGTGGAAATCAGGGTTGATGCAAATCGGGCTGGAAGCCGGTCACGGCCACTTCGACCGTGACCGGTTCATCGTTCTCGTTCTTCCAGTACCAGCCGTGGCTTCCCTCGAACGGGGCCACGAAAGTGCCGCGAGCCTCGTTTTGCGCCGGCTCGATGGAATAGCTCGTCCACTCGCCCTTCGCGTTCGGACGTTCGCCGTGCATGTCGAGCAGGACAGCGTTCGAGGCCTTCCACTGGAAGACCACGCCCTCACCTTGCTTGAGGTGCATCTTCACCTCCGCACCCTTGCCCGGCTCCAGCGTCAGGCTGAGGGTGTCGCTGCGCACGGCATTGGCGCTGGGCGACATGGCACGCACGTCCAGCGATTGCCCCAGCGAACGTTTGCCGAAGGCCGCAATGGCCTTGGCTTCCAGTTCGGCTTCAGTTGCCGGCAGCGTTGCCGCTGTCTTGTCAGAAGTGGGCGCGGCCAATGCCGGTGCTTGCGCGGCTTTGGTTTCGGCCTTGGCACCCAGCACGTCCAACCCCAGCCGGGTGCCGATGCCGGTCGGGTCGATGCCGTATTCGGCGGGAAGCACGACCGTCACCAGCAGGACGGATGCCACGGCGATGGCCAGCCCGGTGGCCTTGAGCAGGCGGGCGGTGCTGGGAAGCGATTGCGGAGCAGGAATGTAGGACATGGATAACCTCGATCAGGAAACGAAATAGCCGGTGAGTTGGTAGCCGATCAGCACAAAGCCGGCGGTCATCAGGACGGTGTTGGCTGCGAAGGCCTGGCGCGGGAAAGCGGCAGTGCGCCGCCAGAAACCCATCACGATCAGGATGCCGGCCAGGGCCAGCAACTGGCCCAACTCCACGCCGACGTTGAACGCGAGCATGTTGGGCACCAGACCATCACGCGACAGCGCGAAATCCTGCAACTTGGTCGCCAGACCGAAACCGTGGAAGAAACCGAAGATCAGCACGGCGGCCTTGGTGTTGGGTTGGAAGCCGAACCAACGCTTGAACGCACCGAGGTTGTCCAGCGCCTTGTAAACCACCGACAGGCCGATGATGGCATCGACGAGATAGGCGTTGACGTGGAACCCGCCCAGCACGCCCAGCAACAAGGTGACGCTGTGGCCGACCGCGAACAGGGTGACGTAGGTGCCGACGTCGCGCATCCGGTACAGGAAGAACACCACGCCCAGCAGGAACAGCAGATGGTCGTAGCCAGTGACCATGTGCTTGGCCCCGAGGTAGGTGAACACCAGCAAATTACGGCCGGTGTTCTGCTCAAGAAACGCCTGATCATCGCCGGTGACACCGTGGGCAAACGCCCACAGTGGCAACAGGGACAGCACCAGCACCATCAGCCATTGGCTTCGGTCGGGGAAACGGAACATGCGTGACAACAAGGGAACCTCCAAGGGAAATGGGAATGGGCACCGGCTCACGTTGGCACCCTCTCGGTGTTTTTGTGGCGATAGACCAGCCGGTACAGCGCAGGTAGAACCAGCAGCGTCAGCAGCGTCGAGGAAACGATGCCGCCGATGACGACAGTGGCGAGTGGTCTTTGCACTTCCGCGCCTGTTCCGACATTGATGGCCATCGGTACGAAACCAAGGCTTGCAACCAGCGCGGTCATCAGCACTGGGCGCAGTCGCGTCATCGCGCCATTCACGATGGCGTCCTGAATCGGTGCGCCGTCGTGATGCAGCTTGCGAATGAAGCTCACCATCACCAGTCCGTTGAGCACAGCCACGCCGGACAGCGCAATGAAGCCGACACCTGCTGAAATCGAGAGCGGAATATCGCGTAGCCACAATGCGGCTACACCACCCGTTAGCGCCAGCGGAACGCCGCTAAAGACGACCATTGCATCCCGGCCCGAGCCGAAGGCCATGAACAGCAGGCCGAAAATCAGAACCAGCACGGCCGGCACGACGACGGACAGGCGTTGGCTGGCCGAGATAAGTTGCTCGAACGTGCCGCCGTAGCTGACCCAATAACCTTCGGGCAGTGTGATTTCACGGCTCACCCGCTCACGTAGTTCTTCCACGAACGAACCTAGATCGCGCCCGCGCACGTTGCTGGTGATAACGATCCGGCGTTTGCCGTTCTCGCGGCTGATCTGATTGGGGCCGGGCGCTACTTCGATGGACGCAAGCTGGCCGAGTGGCACATAGGCTGCTTGGCCTAGCCCGGCAACCGTTCCGGCTTGAATCGGAATGGGCAGTGTCGCCAGTGCCTTCGGGTCTTGGCGTTGCGCTTCGGGTAGCCGAACCACAATGTCGAATCGGCGATCTCCCTCAAACACCTGGCCAGCGACGGCACCGCCTAGCGCGATCGCCACCGTCTGCTGTATGTCGTCGATCGCCAGGCCGTACCGAGCCAGTGCATCCACATTCGGCGTGATCGTCATCAGCGGCAGGCCCGTAATCTGCTCAAGCGCCACATCGGCAGACCCGTCGATACTCTCGGCCACGGCTTCGATCTTCGAGCCGATTTCTGCCAGTTGCTCCATGTCGTCGCCGTACACCTTGATTGCCACCTCGGCACGAACACCTGCAATCAACTCATTCATGCGCATCTGCACGGGTTGAGTGAACTCGTAGTTGTTGCCGGGAATGGCGCTCACCGCCTTCTCCAGTTCGGCGAGCAGTACGGCCCTCGGCTTGCGTGGATCGGGCCATTCGCTGCGATCCTTCAGCATGATGAAGGTGTCAGCGACCGAAGGCGGCATGGGGTCGGTCGCAACCTCTGCGGTGCCGATCTTGGCGACGACTTCCTCCACCTCGGGAAACTCCTTGATCCGGGCTTCCAGTTGGCGTTGCATGCCAATCGCCTGCGTCAGACTCGTTCCGGGGATACGCATCGCGTGCAGGGCGATGTCGCCTTCATCCAGGTTCGGGATGAACTCGGTTCCCAAGCGTGCTGCAAGCAGGCCGGACAGCACCACCAGCACTGCCGCTGCCGCGACGATGGCGACTCTCAACTTAATCGCCTGCTTGAGAAGCGGTGCATAGAAGCGGCTGATGCCGCGCATCACCTTGGTTTCCTTCTCGGAAACCTTGCCGGTGACAAACAGGGCGACCGCAGCGGGCACGAAGGTCAGCGACAACACCATCGCGCCGGTCAAGGCGATGACGACGGTCAGGGCCATCGGATGGAACATCTTTCCTTCCACGCCCGACAACGCGAAGATCGGAAGGTAAACAGCCGTGATGATGAACAGCCCGAACAAGGCGGGCTTGATGACTTCCGCACTGGCACTCGAAACCAGCGAGAAACGCTCATCGCGGGTCAGCAGGCGACCGAGCTGGTGCTGTCGCTCGCTGAACCTGCGCAAGCAGTTCTCCACGATGATGACCGCGCCATCGACGATCAGGCCGAAGTCCAGCGCGCCCAGGCTCATCAGATTGGCCGAGATACGGTTTTGCACCATGCCGGTAATCGTCAGCAGCATGGCAAGCGGAATCACGGTAGCAGTTATCAGAGCTGCCCGCATGTTGCCCAGCAGCAGGAAAAGCACTGCGATCACCAGCAATGCGCCTTCCAGAAGATTCTTCTGCACGGTGGCGATGGTGCGATCAACGAGCTGCGTGCGGTCGTAAACCGCATGCGCGCGGACTCCCTCGGGAAGTGTCGCGTCGATTTCAGCGAGCTTTTCCACCGTGCGTTGCGCAACCGCTCGGCTGTTCTCGCCAATCAGCATGAAGGCCGTACCCAACACGACCTCCTTGCCGTCTTTCGTTGCAGCGCCGGTTCGCAATTCGCTGCCTTCCAGCACTTCCGCCACATCGCCCATTCGGAGCGGAAGGCCATCGCGCGTTGCCACGACAATCTTCCGCAGCCGCTCTATGTCGCCCACTTGGCCGGGAATGCGGATCAGATACTGTTCGCCATGACGCTCGATGTACCCGGCACCGACGTTCGCGTTGTTGCGCGCGACGGAGTTCAGCACGTCGTTCATCGTCAACCCGTAGGCCAGCAACTTGACCGGATCGGGCGTGATGTGGAATTGGCGCACGTAGCCGCCGATGGTGTTGACCTCGGTGACGCCTTTCAGGTTGCGAAGCTGCGGACGCACTGACCAGTCCTGCAACGTGCGCAGCGCCGTTGGCGTCCATACTTCCTCGTAGCCCTTCTCGGGTTCCAAGGTGTACATGAATATCTCGCCGAGGCCGGTTGCCACCGGCCCGAGGGAAGGATTCAAGCCCGTCGGAAGCTGCGAGGATGCCTGCTGCAAGCGTTCGGCGACCTGCTGGCGAGCAAAGTAGATGTCAGTGCCGTCCTCAAAGACCGCCGTGACCTGCGACAGACCGTAGCGGGAAATCGAACGTGTGTAGTCCAGCCGAGCAAGGCCAGCCAATGCCGTCTCAACCGGGAAGGTGACGCGCTGCTCTGCCTCCATTGGCGAGTAGCCCGGTGCCTCGGTATTGATCTGCACTTGGACATTGGTGATGTCCGGGATCGCGTCGATCGGCAAGCGGCTGTAGTTCCAGATCCCCAGCCCGGACAGGGCGAGCACCAGTAGAAGCACCAGCCAGCGATGCGCGATGGACGCGCGAATGATACGTTCGAGCATATCCGCGTCCTCAGTGATCGTGGCTGGCGCCAGACTTTTCGATGTCTTGGCGTATCAGGAAACTTTGCTCGGCCACGTAGTTCGTGCCGGGCTTGAGTCCGCCGGTCACTTCAACGTATTCGCCATCCCGCTCCCCAAGCTCAAGCATTCGCACTTCGTAGGTTTCGCCGACCTGTGCGAATACCACGGTGAAGTCGCGGAATCGCTGCAATCCCGACTCCTTCACCGCAAGCGATACGTTGCGCGTGCCTACTGTGACCTCGGCGGCCACGGTCATACCGGGACGCCAGCGCCCCTCCGGGTTCGGGATGCTGACGCGGGCAATGACGCTCTGGCCGCTGCCGGCCACCGGCAACAGCCGTTGAATCTTTCCACTGGCTTCGGTCTTTCCGGTCGCTGACCGGATTCGCACGGCTTGGCCTGGCTGTAGAACTTCGGCGTCTGTGCCGATGGCACGCAGGTCGATCCATACATTGGACGGGTCGGCCAGCTCGAACAGCGCACCAGCTTCGGCCACGTCGCCCACATTCGTATTGCGCGCGAGCACGACGCCATCGAACGGCGCCGTGATCGGGTAGGTACGCATACTGTCATTGCCCTCGACGACGGCCAGCGTCTGGCCGCGGCGGACGCGCTCGCCTTGCTGCACGTTCACAGAGCGCACGATGCCGGGGAAGCGCGCACGAACCGCTGCGTGCCTGTCGGCATCCAGAACAACAGTTCCCATTAGTCGCACAACGTCTCGGATGACTGCCGGCCCCGCCGATTCGGTCTTGATGCCGGCATCCTTGGCGATACTGGCAGGAATGCTGACGCGCCCCTCGTAGGACTCGTAAGACCATGTGGACTTCTTTCCGGCATGCTCGGCGGATACGGCCACGTCGAACGAATGCGGCTCGGTCACTTCGCCACTGCCGACTAGATAGTTGTTCTCCGGCGTGAACGTGAATTGGTTGACCTCGCCATCCAGGCGGGAGAGCTTGATGGTCGCAACAACATCGGCGGGGGCGACAGGCTTGCCGTCGCGGTAGGCAAATAGCCTGTAGTGCGGGGGCGCATTGGTTTCGTAGATGGTGACTTCGAGGGCGAAGTCTCCATCACGGAGTAGTCGGCCATTGTTTGGCCCACGCTCATAGCTTCCGCTGGCTTGGGCGCTGGCCTCCTCTTTGGGCTTGTCGCCACCAGGGCTGCACGCAGCGGCGAACACGCAAAGGAGCAGCAGGGAAAGAATGCGAATCATGGTGCGTTTTCCTCAACGGTGGCGGTGAGGCGTTCCACCTCGACCAGCAGAAGGTGATAGCGAGCGGCGGCTTCGACAGCACGCGAGCGAAGATCGAAAAGCGTTCGCTGTGCTTGGGCCAGCGACAAATAGGAGAAGCGGCCTTGCTCAAAGCCACGACGAGTCGTTGCCAAGGCACTTTCGGCCATAGGCAGCATCCGTTCGCGCAACGACCCCAGTTCGTGACGTGCGTGCGTGAGTTCCTGATACTTGTCGAACAGTGCCTGGTGGCGCTCGAAGCGTTCGGCATCGCGCCGTGCCTCCAGCGCAGCCAGTTCGGCGTTGGCCTGGGACACCGCGTATCCAGAGCGTGTCGGCCCACCAAGCGGGATCGAGATTGACGCCACCACGGCGTGATCCCTGGTGGCCTCAAAACGACGTACACCCAAGCTAACGTCCAGATTGGGTTTGGCCTCGGCCTCCGCGAGCCGGCGACGGGCGCCGATGGTGTCGGCTCGCAAGCGCGACGCCCATAGCTCGGGGGTCATGGGCAAACGAGCGGCCAACGTCTCGAATGGCGCTACGGTCGGCAAGGTTTGCAGGTCGCCGACGACTTCACCGAAGTCCGGCGTCAACGCGCCCCAACTCGCTGCCAAGGTCATCTTGGCGCTTGCCAATTCGTGTTCTGCACTCTCGCGGTTAAGCTGCGCCTCTGCGACTGCAATATTGGCGGCCTGCAAATCAGAATCGGGATTGCGAGCGGCTTTCACCCAGGCTGCAACCTCCTGTCGGGTGCGTTCTGCCTGCTCAACGCGCTCCTCGGCATAGGCCAATCGCTGTTGCCTAGCGAGCACTTCAATGAATCGAGCCGCGGTCGTGCTGGCCAAGTCGATCCGCGCTTTGGTGGCCTGATGCTCTTGTTCCCTCAGTTCGGCTTGCCCTAATGTTTGACGAGCCTCGCGCTTGCCGCCGAGTTCGATAACTCGGCCGATGCGCAATGTCGTTTCAGCCGAACGAATACCCCGCAGATTGCCGTTCCCGGCGACGTTTTCCATCTCACCGCCAATCGTGTAAGGCGGTGGCAGGGCTTCGCGCTGGGTGCGGGCACGAACAGCCTGGAGCTGCGCCGTTTCGGCTGTGATGGAGGGATGGGCAGCGAGCGCGCGGGAGACTGCCTCCTCCAGCCGCAGGGGTTCGGCGGCTAGGGCTGCGGATGTGCCGCAGGCCCCGACGAACACCAAGGCCACTAAGCGGATCAATTTCATGAAAACCCTCACGACGACAACAGATGGCGATCAAACGATTCCGCGCAGCGACCTCCCACGCACGCTGGAGCGGAATCACGATAAAACCGATCAGCAATCGGTTTTTTAAGCAAAAAAACACGGCACGCGCGCATATGAACTTACCTCGTCATCACGGTGATGAGAGATTCAGCCACAAAGTGCAGCCAGCCGGTAGATAGGCTGCAAAACGCCAGAACAAAGATGCCGAGCATTGGCCCCAAATACGAGATCGACGTGTGCCTGGATGACAGCAATGCTTCAACGCGCTCAGGGACAAAATCGGAAAAGAACGCCATCGTCAACGGCACCTGTTCCCTCGCGTGTTGCCGAAATATCTTCTCCACCGTAACGATGGTTTCGGCCACGGTGACAGGGCATCCCACTTCTTTAGCGGCAGCAAAATCACAACGCTGCTCCAAGGCGAGTTCCAGATCGCGCAATAACCGACGACGGACGCCGGGCAACTGGATGCTGGACAGTACGGCAGCGGTCAAGCGATTCAGAACATCACGATTGGCGATGTGAGCCTGTTCGTGCGCGAGCACCACGCGCAACTGCATTGGATTGAGTCGTCGCATCAACGACGTTGAAAGCAGAATGTGACCACGCCCGACGCCGCAGGCCAACGCCATAGGCTGTTCAACATCGAGCACGCGCAGTTTGTCGGGATGCCCTGGACGACCACTCAGCCGCACCAGCGAGGCAAGGGTTCGACGAGCGCGCCAAAGACCTGCTGCGGCCCGCGCCGCCAGCCAAGCTGCATATCCTGCCAGCAACGCCAATGCACCCCATAGCCAAGCACTTTGCCCGTTACTGCTCGGGTGCCAAACGCACAGATGCAGAAGCGTGTCGGCATGCGCAGAACAGGCAGCGGCAAATCGGGCCGAGTCGTCAAACATCGACGGCATTGCAATGGTCATCACCGCGTAGGTGATACCCGCCAATGCAGGCGTTACCAGCATCCACCAAGATACCCGCGCCCGCTGAGAGGGGGCCTTGCCTGACAGCGCACGGCGCAATGGGCGCTCGCAGGCACCGATCAGCAGAGTAAGCGTCACCGCCAGCACGAAGCCGGACAGCAATGCAAACTGAAGTAGTGGGCCATAGCTCGTCATCACGGCTGATCCAATTCAGCCCGACGACGTGCGATCAATTCCTCCAACCTCTTGAGCTGGTCGTCATCCGCCCTTGCAGCAAGATCGACAAATGCGCTCAGCAACGCATCGGGCTGCGGGCCTGCAACACGACGCACCGTGGATTCCACCAGTTTCTGGATCAATTCTCGGCGGGAAACTCGCGCTGAGTATTCGTAGGCGTGGCTGATCTTTTCGCGTTGGAGCATGGCCTTGCGAAATAGACGTTCCAGCGTAGATTGCACGGTGTTCAAAGAAATCGAGCGCGACTGTCCAATGCGGGAATAAACCGCCTTGGTGTCGGACGGGCCGAAGCGCCAGATGTCTTCAAGCACGGCGATTTCCAGATCGCCAAGTGTTGGTACGCTGTGGTTGGTCAAGGTTGTCAGCTCCGAGCTTTGACTCGAACTAATGAGTATCGTCCAGAAAAAACCGACCGTCAATCGGTTTATTGTGCCATGCCGGCACTCCGCCTCGCTCTTGCGGGCAATCAAGCGACAGTAGGCCCGCGTTGCCGCCCAATCTCCCAGGACACCCCGCCACCGCGCACGGTTGCCGCAAGCTGCTGCCCCAGCCGCTGCTCGATCACCGGCTTCCACGGCACCAGCGAGAAGCCCATGCCGTCATCGAGCATCGCGTAGCGCCCGCTGGCGAGCATGACGGAGCGCCGGTAGATGCCGGACACGCGCTGCCCGTCGGCCACCGGGCGATGCTCCAGGCCGGTATCGGCGGCAATGTCTTTGGCGGCCTGTGCCAGTTCCCGGTTGCGCAGCGTGCCCAGCAGGTTGCGCGCCAGGATCACACGCTGCCCGCGCCGCTCGGCCAGCCCCTGTTCGGCCAGGAAGTCGGCGCGCTGCTGCATCGCCTGCCTGGCCTCGCTACCGAAACCCAGGTCGCCCAGGCCCGAGCCGCCACCGATCAACTGCTGATCTAGCCAGGTGGCCCCGATTACGCGGGCCTGCCGCTCGATGGGCAGGTGAGATTTCAGCTCCACGGCCACACCGCCCATGCGCTGCGCGTCGTAGCGGCGGCCCTGCTCGGGCAGATCGCCCGGCACCTTCCATAGCCCCTCGGCCACGCGCTCCACGATGCCCGCCCGGCGTAGGGCTTCCAGCCTGCGGATATGGGCCGCCACAACCTCCTGCGGGTCGCGTCCGGGGACGACCTGGCCCTGCGCGATGGCGAGGTGATGGTCGGTGCGGTACAGGCCATCGCTCGCCAGCGCGGCGATG
>NZ_KV828426.1:156910-157571 GCF_001836405.1 Pseudomonas sp. HMSC057H01
GTACAGGCCATCGCTCGCCAGCGCGGCGATGTTCCTGTCGGCCGCGCGCACGTCGGCCGATCCCTTCACCTCCACCACGGCCCCGGTCGGATAGTTCGCCAGCTCGTCGCGGGCGTTGAGCGCGACGTAGTGGGCCTTGCCGTCCACGCCGTCGATGACCAGATAGCCCCGGTCGCGCAGCTCGTCGGCCAGTCCCTTCGCGGCCACGCGCCCGAGGATGGTTCGGCCATCGTCTCCAGGCTCGAACACCGCCAGCTCGCGCGGCTCGCCGCGCATGGCCCGCTGCATCGTGCGGATGATGTCGCCGCGCTCGCCCAGGGCGCGCAAGGTCTTTTCCGCATCGGCATGGACGGCCCAGGTGCCGGGCTGCGTCTCGTCGGCCAGGCCCAGGCGCTGCAAGCGTTGCAGGCGGCCGATCAGCAGCAGGCGTTGGCGCTGCAAGCGGGGTTCGTTGAGCCGTTCGACATGCACCAGGCCATGGTCGCCGGCCTCGCGCTTCAAGGTGCGATCCAGGCTCGTCCACCGTTCCTGTTCCACCTCGCGCTGCAAAGTCTGCTGGATCTCCAGTTCGGTGCGCGGCCCCAGCCATTCGGTCGCCAGCTCGGCGGCGCGGTGGCGGAAACCATCGGCGATGTAGTCGCCCGCGATGATGAGGTCTTTG
>NZ_KV828426.1:157671-162125 GCF_001836405.1 Pseudomonas sp. HMSC057H01
AGGTCTTTGCCGGTGTCGTCGCGCCCGCGCACGACGATGTGCATGTGCGGGTTGTCGGTGTTCCAGTGGTTCACGGCCACCCAATCGAGGCCTGTGCCCAGGTCGGCTTCCATGCGGCCCATGAGGTGCCGCGTATAGGTGCGCAGGTCTTCCAGTTCCGCGCCATCCTCGGGCGAGAGGATGAAGCGGAAATGGTGCCGGTCGTCGGCGCAGCGTTCCTTGAAGGCGTCGAGGTCGGCGGCGTCGGTCTGCGGCCCGTAGGCTTGGCCCGGCTCGCCGTCGCGCCCCACGCCATCACGTTCGATATAGCGAAGGTGCTTGGCGAGCGATTGCGGGCTGGCCTGGCGCTGGTTGACCAGCAGCGTCTTGATGGTCACGCGCCGCGACATGGGTGTCAGCTTCGCGCCCGCGAAGCGCGCCGCCGTATGGCCGCGGCCCAGGCGCGAGCCGGGACGCTGGCCGGTGCCACGCGCTGCGCCAGAACGGCGCACCGTGGACTTGCCGCCGCTGGCCTTGCCCGTCTGCTTGAGCACCTTGGAAACGAAGCTCTGTCCCTGGCCCTTGCCCCGGTTCTTCGGGGCGCTGGGGCGCACGCGGAAATCGTCGTCGCGGCGGTCGCTCATGGCTGCGCTCCCTGCAAGCTCTGGCGTGTCCTGTCGTGCGAAGCACGGGGACATGCCTGCATTGGCGCGGGCCTCGCGCCCCAAGCGGCACGGTGGCGAAGCCGCTCCGTGCCGCGCCACCCCCATGTGCAGACAGGCTTTCTACGCGGCCTGGTGCCGCGTCCTTTTGTCTTGCCTTCCGCCTTTGCCCTTCGCTGTCGCTCCAGGCAACGGCGGCCCGGCGGCGCTGCTGCGTGAACAGACAGCGCGCCGGCGAAAGCGCCAATGGCCGCAGGCCGGGCGCGTTCGAGGCAAGACGCCTGAACGTTGGACGGCTGCGCCGGATGCTGCGCGACGTGCGGTGCGAATGCACCGGCACGACAGGCGCAGCGACACTGAAGCAGCCAGCAGAACGACATGCCCGATGGCACGTCAGAGCGCAGCGAATCGGCGGCCATCATGGGCGTATCTCCGGCCACACCGGATGCGCAACGCCGATCACGGCGGATGCGCTGACCGGGCCGAAATAGCGGCTGTCGAACGATGCTGGATTCGTCACGCTCAACAGGAGCAGTTCGCCCGGTTCAAGGCGGCGGCAAAGCTGCAAGGACGGCAGCGCCCGGCCCAGCCGGTCGGCGGGCAGTACGGCGGCCGAAGGCACGCCGTCGATGCGTACCTGACCGGCGACGATGCAGACGTGTTGCGGCGCGACCGCGCCCACACGTTTGAGCAGCGGAACGCGCGTCGGCAGGTAGCCGCGCTGCGCAGCGAGCGCGGCAGCCGTGGCCGGAAGCGGCACCAGCACGATGCTGTCCACGGACAACGGACGTGGCAGCGAGGCGGTGCGCGGGTCGAACGGGTCAATGCGATACCAGCCGACCGCCACGCTGTCGGACGGGTTGTAGGTCAGACGCGGCAGCGGCGACACGAAAGCCGCCCAGGCCAGCGCAGCGAAGCCGATGGCGGCCAGTGTCGCCAGCACGATGCGAGCGCGCAGGCGTGAGCGAGGACGCGGCGCCACGTCGGGCGCGTTGGGTGTGGTGGTCGGGGCGGTCATGGCAGCACCTTCCCGGCCAGCCAGGCGGTATGCCGCTCGGTGGTGTATTCGGGCAGCGCAAGGCGAGCCGCAAGACGGTTGCCCAGCGTGCGCCAGTACGCCGGCGACACGTCGATGGCAGCGATGCCCAGCGCCTCGATGCCGTCGATGCGCTCCAGCACGGCGCGCACGTTGGCATCGCCTTCGGTGTGTAGGAGCAAGCGCGCGCCCGGCTGAACACCGGGGATGCGCTGCGCCGCGTCCAGCGGTGTGCAAGCCTGCATCACCATGAGTTGCCAGCGGATCGTGCCGTAGTCGTTGGCCTGCCAGCGGATGCGGCAGAGCATCGCGCCCGGCAGGAACACCGCGCAGCGCCGCCAGCGGTCGAGCTGAAGCGTGCGCGCCGGTTCGCCGAAGCGCAGGTAGAGCTTGAAGCGATGTTCGAGGTAGGCCAGCGAAACGCGCGTCAGCGGCACATTGCCGGCCTGTCCGGCGAGTGCCGAAAGCGCAGGCAGCGGCGCAGCCGGTGCCGCGTTCGCGGCAGGCCAAGCGAATGCGTTCATGGTGTGTTCTCCGGCGGAAACTCCCGCTCCAGCAGGCCGCGCAGCAGGTCGGCCACGGTCACGCCTTGCGTGAAGGCCGACACCTTGATGCGCGCCCGCATGGCGGGCGTGATGTCGAGCGTGAGGCGGGCCGTGTAGAGGTCGCCTTTGCCCAGCGCGTCGGCATCGCCCTGACGAATCCACGCCTCGGCGTGCGGATTCGCGGGCGGACGTGCGCCGATGCCGACGCGCTTGCCCGTGCGTTTGCTGTTGGGTGGCTGCTGCGCTGTCATGTCGGCCACCGCAGCAGTTCGTCCACCAGGGCGGTGATTTCGCGGGCGGCGGCACTGTCGGGCGCTGTCTCGCGTGCGAGCCGGCCAGCGGCCACGCTGTCGGCGAAGACGATGCGCTGATGCACCTCCGAGCGCAGCGCGGGCAGCGGCTGTTCGGCGAGCGATTGCCGCGCCTCGCGCCCGATGATGGTGGTGCTGACGCGCCGGTTGATGACGAAGGCCGCGCGGAGCAGCGGCCGGAACACCTGCGCCTCGCGGATCAGCGAAACCATTTCCGAGCTGGCCCAGAGGTCGTAGGGGCTGGGCTGCACCGGGATCAGCACGCGCTCGGCCGCCAGCAGCGCGGAGCGCGCCAAGGCGGCGATGCGCGGCGGCCCGTCGATGATGACGTGATCGGCCCGCCTGGCGAGTTCTGGCGCTTCCTGATGCAGCGTTTCGCGTGCGAGGCCCACGGCGCTGAACAGCCGTGGCAAGCCTTGCTGGCTTCTGCGCTGCGTCCAGTCCAGGGATGAACCCTGCGGGTCGGCATCGAGCAGGACGACATGCTGGCCGCGCATCGCCAGTTCGCCCGCGATGTGCGTGGCGAGCGTGGTCTTGCCGACACCGCCTTTCTGGTTGAGCAGAGCGAGGATCATGGCGCGGCCCTCCCTGCTGGAAAGCCGGGCTTTACCTGCCGTGCAAAACGCTGTTCGCCGTGCCGTTTCTCGGTTGTCCACCGAAACGGCGCGCTTCTACTAAAAGTTATGTATTTCTTGTTAGGGAAGTTAGAGGGGCCGCAAACCCGCGCCGTTATTGGCTTTCCGGCGTTTTCGTACTCCTGATAGCACGATAGGCGTACTCCCGATAGCACGATACCCGGTACTCCTGATAGCACGAGGCCGTCCACACCTTTTCCACGAGTTATCCCCGTGCCGTGTGCAGCACGGGCCGGAAGGTCAGCAGTTCTTGTCCGTCGTCCGGCATTCGCTCGATGCCCAGGACGTAGCCGGGCAGCGACTGCCGCGCCACCAGGACGCGCAGGTCGTAAGCGAAGTCGGAGAAGCGCGCAGCGCTGCCCGACTTGCGGTGCAGGTGCCGGAAGTCGAATTGCCAGCCGCCCGGCTGCTTGCCGCCGTGCTTGCGCACCAGGCGGTACAGCCAGCGCTCGATCCCGCCCTTCAAGCGGAAATAGGCTGGGTCGATGGTCAGCACCAAGGCGGCATCGAGCACGCCCGCATAGAACCAGTCCGGCAGGATCAGTTCGATGCCCAGCGGCACGCCGCTGGCATCGGCCAGTTCCTTCCACTCGTTGATCCACGAGAAGCGATGCAATCGCCTTCCCGTGGTTTCGCGGATGGACGTGGCCACCGTGGTCGATTGCAGCCGGTCGAGCGCGGCTTTCAGGCGCAGGTAGTCGTTGAGAGACGTGCCGCGCCCGATGAAGCGCAGGATCTCGTAGGGAGTGGCGCGTATCCAGCGCGACGGGCGCAAGCCCGCGTCGCGCGCCTCCACGATCTGCGAGGCGGCCCAAATCAGCAGGTCGGCATCCCATATCGTTGCGATGCCGTGCTCCTGCGTACCCTCCACGCGGATGGTGATGCCGCCGGCGCGGAAGTCGATCGGCGCGGTACGCCGCGACTTCGCCAGCGAGAAGAACGGAAAGGCCATCAAGTCCTGGCTGTCGCGGGGTGCCATGTCGCCCGGCAGCGCGCGGAACAGGTCGAGCTGTTCGCGCTGCAAGGCTTGCCCTGGCGGGCTGGACATGGCGACGGCCACCCACGCGCCAGCGATCAGCGGCCATCACGGTAATCGCCCGCGTGGCGTTCGGCATATTCCGGGTCGGAAGTCGCCTCGTAGCTGCGCTGGTCGGCCCAGGCATCGAGGTCGGACACCGCGTACATGACGCGGCGGCCGAACTTGCGGAACTTCGGGCCGCCGCCGATCACGCGCTGTTTCTCCAGCGTGCGTGGCGACAGGCGCAGGTACTCGGCGGCTTCGTCGT
>NZ_KV828426.1:162225-164572 GCF_001836405.1 Pseudomonas sp. HMSC057H01
ACAGGCGCAGGTACTCGGCGGCTTCGTCGTTGGTCAGGTAGCGTTGGGGCTGCGCAGGCGCAGCGACAGCAGCGGCGGCAGGCCGCAAGGGAGCGGGTCGCATGGGATGTACCTCCATCAAGCCCGGCCACACCACGCGGCCGGTTAGAGGCACTTTCAAGAAAGCGAGGCTGCTTGCTAAGGGACGATCTACGGGGGACGCGAAACGTCCCCCCCTACTGCAACGGCGGCGGAAGCTGTGCCAGGCGGCGATAGCCGCCACGCATCAGCGCATCGCCACGACGTACCAGCCGCCGCACGCGGGCACGTAAGGCGCTGTCCTTGTGCCAGTCGGCGGCGACGGCATCGGCGCCGAACAGCCCTTCGGCCACTTCGCGCAATGACGCGCCCGCCAGGGTCGCGTCGAGCGTCTGCAAGGTGTGCAGTTCCAGCACCGCGGCCGTCGTGGGCCTGGAACGGGCCGCCGCCGCAGGCGTGGCAACCGTGGCCACGGCCAATGCGTCCAGCTCGGACGCGAGCGTGCGATAGCGCGCGCAGGGCGTGGCGCAGGCGCGGGTGGCGTAGAGGTAGGCCATGCCGTCTTCCAGGCCCGGCGCGAGCGCGAGCCGCAGGCAGCAGCCGGGCCAATGCGACACCAGCACCAGGCGCTTGCCGTCGTGGATCAGTTGCTTGCGGCCGGGAACGCGCCAGAACTCGAAGGCATGGGCTTCGGGTGGCGGGTCATCGTCCGGGTAAACCTGCACGACGGCATCGTGATCGGGAAACCAGGCCGGATGCGCGTCGCGCGCATCCAGGGCTGGGTCTTCCAGCAGGCGCAGGCCCCACGCCTGCGCCGTGTCCGGCCGGCGGCGGCGGCGCAGCCAGTCGCGGCGGTAGTCGGGATTTCGGCGCAGGTATTCCCACGCCAGCGCAGGGCCGTCAAGGTGCAGAACGTAGAGATAGGCCGCTGTCGGATACCAGTGTTCGGCGCTGCGATCAGTCATGGCGAAACCTCCCTCTGTTTGGGATGCGTCGCCACGATTTCCGCGATGCGGGAACTATCGAAATGCCATCAGGTCGTCATCAAAATTGGTTAGGCTGTAACTGTCGGTGTCAAGACCATTTGGCTCTGCGTGTTGCGGAAATCGTCTGAATGCGACGGCTACGCCTTCAGGAAAATGACGCGCAGCACCGAACACCGTGCCGCAGCCCGCGCCCAAGATCAGGACTGTTTTCAACAGGATCGCACCACTTCGGTGCAAGAATGCGGATTCAGACCTGCACGGTCTTGATCAAGATTGAAATAGTCACGATGCGCCCCGGCTGGCTAGGCCGCGCTGGTTTTCATCAGTCCGTGATCGCGCCGTTCTCCTGCGCCAGCCGGACGTACTCCGATAACGGGCGCACCGCCTGGAAATACCGATCCCGCCGCACCGGCAGCTTGCGCGGCCCGACGATGCCCGCCAGGTCGGACAGCTTGACCATCCCGAGCTCAGGCATACCGATACCGAGGTCGATCAGGCCGTAGGCCGTGTCGCCATCCGCCGGGTCGAGCGACACCAGCAGCCAGGTCACATGCGCGTCCGGGGTGAACAAGCGCACCACGGGCAGCGGGTCGAGCCGCTGACCAGCGGCGAGCGCCGCGCCGTGGGCCAGCAGCCGGGCGCGTTCATCAGCGGTGACAAGCGGCAGGGTCATGGGCAGCTTCTCCACGAAACCGACGATGCGCGAATGCGCTTTGGTGCCGAAGCGCAGAACTGCCGAAACGCATCCGTGCATTCGTGTGGAAGCACCGATGTGCAAGCCATCGCATCCGTAGAAGAACAGAAGCGCCGAAGCGGAATTGTCGGAAGCCGGAAAGACACGGATGCGATTCCCCGGTTCTGTCGGAATCCGCATCTGCGGATTTCCGTAAAAGCACGAAAGCGGGCCTTTCAGCCATGAATGAACACTATAGATTGTAGCCCTATAGGGCGCAATGGGCTGTCATCTTGGTTTTTATGGGGAAACCAAGTTAGTGACAGCGAAACACTCATTGGCAACGGCAATACGGACAGTCAGGAAGGCGCGAGGCTTGAGCCAGGAAGCGTTCTCCGACGTGTCCAGCCGCACCTATATGAGTACGCTGGAGCGCGACTTGAAAAGTCCGACCCTGCACAAGCTGACCGAGCTGTGCGAGGTCATGGAAGTGCATCCGCTGACGCTGTTGACGCTGGCCTACGCCGGCGACGACACGCACAAGGCCGACGAACTGCTGGCGCGGGTGCGCCAGGAGTTCGAGGCCGTGCTGAAAGAGCGCGACGCGCCCTAGCGCGTCTGAATGCCCGCAAGCGGAGCGCGCAGCGCCGCCAGGCGCGAAGGCGTGAGG
>NZ_KV828427.1:0-201 GCF_001836405.1 Pseudomonas sp. HMSC057H01
CATCGCGGCAATCTGCGATTTACCACTCGGGCTCTCTTGTGCAGCACTCGTGAGTCGTACCGGCATATCAACCGTGCCACCTGCCTTGGCGACGCTTTGCAAATCAGCCGTGCCAGGAAGCCCCAGAGCGGACGCCTCCAGTGCCAATGCATTGCGAACGCCGGCAGGAACCTTGTCACTGTCTTTACCAGCCTGGTCGGA
>NZ_KV828428.1:0-16261 GCF_001836405.1 Pseudomonas sp. HMSC057H01
TGCGGCAGGCCGACAGCGACAAGGCCGGCGCCCTGCTGATCCGCGCGCAGCGCCAGGCATTGCTGCAGAAGAAACCGATCTGCGCCATCTGCGAAGCGGCCAGGGCGAAAACCGATGCGCACTGAACCGATGCTGCCCGCCTTGCCCGCCGACCTGCCCTGGACGCTGAATGCCTACCTGCTGCTCGATGGCGTCAGCGTCATGGAACTGCCGCGCAAGCTCTACCAATGGAGCGATACTCCGACCTTCGAGCCGCTGTACCGCGACAGCCGCTGGCAGGAACTGCTGGACCTGTCGCCCTGCCTGGTCGCCCTCGACGGCCGCCAGGACCCTATCCTGCAGGCGTTCCTCGACAACGCCGCACAGGAATGGGGCTACCTGCTCTTCGCCCGCGTCAGCTTGCCGATCCTGTCGCAGCACCTGCGGGACCTTCTGTGCGTCCAATCTCCCCATGGCGAGCCGGTGCTGCTGCGCCTGGCCGACCCGGCAGTGATGCATAGCCTGCTGGAACATGAACGCATGGAACTGTTCGGTCCGATCGAGCAGGCATGTGCTCCAGATGCCCTGGAAATCCGCTGGTGGCAACACCGGCGAAGCGGTTCGGCGATCGCTCGCGACCGCACGCAGCCCTACCGTCTGAGCGAGGCCGAATTCGATGCACTTGGCGAAGTCAGCTTCCGCCAGACCCTCATGGACATGGATCGCCACATGAATCTGTATTTCCCCGGCTATCGCCCGGCCCTGTGCGGCCGAGAGCGCTTCCAGCACCTGCGTATGCTGGCCGAGCAGGCCTACCGTCGTGGGATGTGCTCGGCGCGGGACATCCTGCTCTACGCCAATATCTTCGGCTACCTGGGCGAGGATGCGCTGGACGCGCATGCGGACATCGCCGTGCTGCTCGATGGTCCCTCCAGCCAATCCCCGGCGCAGCGGGTGGCCGCTGCGGCCGAGCTGGCGGAGCGTCGCGCCGCCGAGACAGAAAGGATGCATTCATGACTGCGCAGGCCACACCCCGGCGAGACAGCGCCAACCTGGCGGCAAACGAAGCCTCGTCCAGCGATAGTCGTTCGCCGAGCGGCACCTGTCCGTTGATGAACGCCAAGGTGCAGCTGTTGCCGCTGCGCTACGGTTTGACCGAAGGCGTCGATCCGAGCGCCGAGCTGGCGATGCCTTTCGCCCTGAAAAGCCGGCCGCTGGGTCTGCGGCTGGTGCGCAATGGCTATCTCTACGTGATCGACGGCGGAACCGGAAAGCTGCACGAATACCGCATCGACAAGGGCGCTATCGACAAGCTGCTGTGGCAGGACGCCGAGGTTCGCGCCGACGTACGCAGCCGCGCGGTCGGCGAGCCCCAACTGGTCTTTCCCCGTACCAGCGTCCTGTACGTGGCCTATTCGGAGCTGCAATGGACCGCGCGCAAGTGCATGCAGGTGCTCGCCAGTCCGAAGGACCGCGAGCACTTCATGCAGGCCGTCGATCTGCGCCGCGCCGACCCGCAGCAGGGGGGGCCGCATCTGCTGACCCGACGGCAGGCGGAAACCTGGCTGGCCGAAGTGGTGCAGAACAAGGTGCATCGCGACGAGCAGGGCCAGCAGCGCTTCCCGCCCCACCAGCAGCGCCCGGCCAGTCCACCCGCCGCCCATCCGGACGAACGACGCGACTACGTCTGGGAGGATCCGCCGCTGTTCCGCGATACCCAGCTCGGCGAGTTGACTGCGCAGGTACTCCCGCAGTACGAGCATGATGCCCTGTTCCTGGCGCTGCGCGACGACATCGGTGTGATGCGCGACCTAGCCGCCTACCAGGACGAAGTGGTCGGCTGGCTCGAGGAATGGCTGCAGGGCGGCGCCCAGGCCGGGGCCAACGAGCGCGACTACGTGATCGCCTGCTACATCGAGTCGTTGACCCAGATCCGCGCCGCGGAACTGCCCAAGCTGGCCGACGAGAGTGCCCAGCCGCTGTTCGACGATCTCGACCGGCTGCCACCTCCCGAGCGGGAGCGATCGCGCCAGGCCTTGCTGGACTACCTCAACGGCGAGCCGTTGCCGAAGCCGATGGACCCCGCCATGCCGGAGCCGCTGCACAGACCTGTGGAGCGACACTTCACCAAGCGGAAAATGGCGGTTGCCGATCCGGCCTTCGTCGAACGCAACCTGGACGCCCTGATCCGCCTGAAGAAGAGCCACGGCGAAAAGGTCGATGACGCGCTGCATGGCGCCAAGTTTGGCCAGCGTGGCATCGACGACCTGATCGACCGTCCCGCCATGGATTCCTTCCTCGCCGCCAACAGGCCCAACCTGGCGCGCTGGAACGCCCTGCTCGAGCAGATCAGCGCAGACCGCACGCAGATGCTTACCGAGCAGCGATTCCATCGCGCCGCCTGGTACTACGATTTCCAGCAGGCCGAGCAATTGGGACTGGCCTTCGCCACCCAGTACGCCTGCCTGAAGGATATCTGCCGCAGCGACGAGGCCAGCGAGGCCGTGCTCGCCTTCCTGGAGGAAAATCCGCAATACGATCGCCCATTGTTCCAGACTCTGCCGTTGAACACCCAGGCCGAACTGATCGCGCAATACGCGCAGCTCGGGCCGCCCGGCCATCTCTGGCTCTCCAAGCTGAAAGAGTGGGCGCAGCAGCGCGACTCGCTGGAGCTGGGCAAGCTGCCCGCTCTCGACGGCTTGCCGGAGGCCACCCGAGCGCTTGCCGACAGCGCCCAGGCCACGCTCAACCCGGCGTTGACCCTGGGCATCAGCCGGACCATGGAGGGCTTCTTCAAGAGCGTAGGCCAGCAGCAGGCGCCGGATCTCGACGCGCTGTTCCGCAAGCTGCCCAAGGCCCTTCCCGGTCGCCTGCTCGACGCCGCGGTCCGCGAAGGGGTGACCTTCACCATTGCCAGCGAAGCGGAAAAGGCCATCCTCCAGGCCGACCTGAAGGAAGTGCTCGAACAGCGCGCGGAACTGCGCCGGCTGGTCCGCCAGCGCAAGCAGGTGAAGAGCCAGGCCGGACACAAGTCGACGGACGCCCGCGCCTTGCTCGCCGACATCCAGCGTGTCCGCCTCCAGCTCAACGCCCTGGAGCCGCGCCTGGCCGCCGCCCTCAGCCCGATCGCCGAGCTTCCGGACAACAGCATCCGTCTCGCCGGTGCGACACCAGGCCGCGCCGGAATCACCTTGATCCTGCCGTCTGCACAGTTACAGGAAGTTGCCAGTGGTATCCGTAACCTGCGCAATGGCTATAGCAGTGCAGCCGCGTTCAATAAGGTGGGGGATGGAATTGGTCTGGCTGTGTTTGTGGCGCAGTTTGTCAATATGGTGCAGGTATGGCGGGGGGTTATCGCGACTTCACCGGATAAGCGTGAGCTAATGCCGCTGGCTGGTTCTATTTTCACCACAATATCTGCGGGCGTAGCGGCAGCTCAGGCCATTGCCGATACAGCTCTTCAGGCCAGAAGTGTTCAGTTGGCACAGGGGCTGCAGAACCACGCTGTGGAAGTTGCTCATGTACAAATGGGAAAACTGCACTTACGCCTAGGGTTTGTGGGATATGCGGCAGGTTTTTTTGCAGCAGCTGTTGCTACTCAAACCCACTATGGCGAGTGGCTTGGTGCTATACGCAGCGGAAATGCTCAAGCTCAGCAAGGTGCCGCTTTAGCTATGGTTGGCTCCAGCGGAATGCTGGCCAGCAGCGCCTACGGGGTATGGCATACGGGGTATGCTTTAAAAGGTGTGCTCAGGGCTGCAACACCTGCTGCCGAGCGTACAGCCTGGGCATTGGCTGGCACGCGACTTTCGAGCATATTTGCTCGATTCAATATCGCCGGTGCCATTTTCACCGCCCTCGAACTGGTAGGAACCTATTGGTATAACCGCAGTAATACCACGCCCCATGACGATTGGTTGCTCAGTACACCCTGGAGCCGCGACATCGGAGGGCGCCTGAACCAGTCCCTGGAAATCTATCAGCAACGACTTCTGGGGATCGTCCAGACGCCAAGAGGTGAGGTCAAGCACGCGAGTCATGGCAGTTGGTGGCGAGACCTGCTCTCCTCATCTGCCACTGCGGAGATCAGCCTAGCCTTGCCTGGTATCAGTCTGGGAGCACTGCAGCAGACCTTGGCCGGGCGCCCTGAAGTACGCTTGAGCCTGGCGGCCTACCGCATTCGTAGTGTGAAATACGAAAGAGGTTCGCCCATGGTGCGTTGGTTCCCCGTCACCGAAGTTGTCGGCGACAGTCTACAGGTCGCGTCCGCCGAACCGTTGGTGTTGCTGGTGCCGCGGCTAGCGCCGCTGGAGGGTGTGACCGGGGGCTCGGTCACGGAGGATCTATTACTGGCTGTACAGATCGAACGACTGAACCCGCAGGGTCAATATCATGCCGATCGGCACATGGTTCGCCTGTCGCCACACAGCGAAGGAGACTATCCTGCTTCGCCACAACGTATCCAGGGGCAGGAAGCATCCTGGATGCTAATTGACCCCCGTTTGCTGCCGGATTTTGCCGATGCTCCAGAACGATAAGCCCATGGATGTGCCGCCGTTGCGACTGATGGAGAGCCACCGAGCAGGTGATGTGGTTCCCTTTTCCAGCGGGCTGGTCAGTTATCTCGCGCCTTTACCTCTACCTACAGTCCAGCCCGCACAGGACTATTCTCATGCCGTGGGGGAAGTGAATGATACTTATCTTGACTTCGGGACAGGGCTGCCCAATGCATTTGCCTGGCAGGTCAGATTAGGTGGCCCATTTACTCTCTGGATAATATCTGTTTTTTTAATTCCAACCCTAATGATGGTCGGCACGCCTTTGTTAGGTGGTGATATAAGCACGGCTAAACAGTTGGCTGTAGGGTTGTTTGATATAGGAATAACATATGGCTCGGGGTGTGCGCTGTTTGGCTTTCTTATCTTGTTAAGTGCGTGGTGGTCCAATCATATAAAGTATAAAAAGATCATCCCTACTCGCTTCAATCGCCAGCGCCGCGAAGTTTGCTTCGTCCCAGAAAGCCACTCCGCCCCCATCTTCGTCCCCTGGGAGTCCCTATCGGCCTGGGTGATCCAGGCCCAGGGTGCCACCCAGTACGGCATCCAGCGCCAATACGGCATGGGTGTGGGCTTCCATCATGCCGCCAGCGGCGAGGACTTCTCCCTGGAGTTCCCTTGTGCCGGCCTGCCTCTGGCCATCGCCAACTGGGAGGCCATCCGAGCCTATATGGAGCATGAGGTGCACAGCCTCAAGGAGATCCAGGACCCACTCGACCTGCAAGGCCCGGACGACCCGCCTCACGAGGGGCTGCACACCTTCCGCAATGCCCGCGCTCGTGCTCATCGTCGCTACCGGGAGGGTGAAGTAGGGCGTTGGTATATGGTCGGTTGGTATCTCTACCACGCAATGGATTTATGGACGCTGCCATTCCATCTAGTCGAATGGGAAATCCGCCGGGTCAAGCGCATGCAACGCCAGGAGTTGCCCGAGGCCATGCGTGCCTGGTCACAGCCCCTGCCATCCGAACAGTGGGTCAGGCCCAGCGAGGAGCTGCAACGTCAGAGTCAACGGGTGAGGGCCTTGCGACAGCGTGATCCGCAACGCTCGATCATCGAGATATTTACCGAGGTACGGCGAGAGGCTTCGGCGACTGGCGTGCGCTGAGCGCCCGTCGTTTCCGGAAGCATAGCTGGCGGAGCGTCGTCGGCTGCGGAGGTGGGGGATACGGAGCGCTAAGGCTGCGCTCCGCGTATCGCCCGACCCTGCTGGGTGCGAGGTCGGATTGTCGCAAGCCTCAGCGCTGGGCGAGCAACTGCCGGCCGCGGGCGACGGCGGCACGGACCTGGTTCGGCGCGGTGCCGCCGATATGGTCGCGGGCGTTGACCGAGCCTTCCAGGGTCAGCACGTCGAAGACGTCGGCGTCGATCTGCTCGCTGAAGCGGCGCAGTTCGTCGAGGCTCATCTCGGCGAGGTCCTTGCCGCTGTCCACGCCGTACTTCACTGCGTGGCCGACGATCTCGTGGCAGTCGCGGAACGGCAGGCCCTTGCGCACCAGGTAGTCGGCCAGGTCGGTGGCGGTGGAGAAACCGCGGCGTGCCGCCTCGCGCATGATCTCGCGCCGGGGCCGGATCGCCGGGACCATGTCGGCGAAGGCGCGCAGGCTGTCGCGCAGGGTGTCGGCGGCGTCGAACAGCGGTTCCTTGTCTTCCTGGTTGTCCTTGTTGTAGGCCAGCGGCTGGCCCTTCATCAGGGTCAGCAAGCCGGTGAGGGCGCCGAACACCCGGCCGGACTTGCCGCGTACCAGCTCCGGCACGTCGGGGTTCTTCTTCTGCGGCATGATCGAGGAGCCGGTGCAGAAGCGGTCGGGCAGGTCGATGAACTGGAACTGCGCGCTGGTCCACAGCACCAGCTCTTCCGAGAAGCGCGACAGGTGCATCATCGCCAGGCTGGCGGCGGCGCAGAATTCGATGGCGAAGTCGCGGTCGGAGACGCCGTCCAGGGAGTTGCCGCCAACCGCGTCGAAGCCCAGCAACTGGCAGGTGATCTCGCGCTGGATCGGGTAGGTGGTGCCGGCCAGGGCCGCCGAGCCGAGCGGCATGCGGTTGACCCGCTTGCGGCAGTCGACCAGGCGCTCGTAGTCGCGGCCGAGCATCTCGAACCAGGCCAGCAGGTGGTGGCCGAAGGTCACCGGCTGGGCGGTCTGCAGGTGGGTGAAACCGGGCATGATGGTGTCGGCTTCCGCTTCGGCCAGGCCCAGCAGGCCCTCCTGCAGGCGGGTGATCTCGGCGAGGATGGTGTCGATCTCGTCGCGTAGCCAGAGGCGGATGTCGGTGGCCACCTGGTCGTTGCGCGAGCGACCGGTGTGGAGCTTCTTGCCGGTGACGCCGATGCGGTCGGTCAGGCGCGCCTCGATGTTCATGTGCACGTCTTCCAGGTCGACGCGCCAGTCGAAGCTGCCGGCTTCGATTTCCGCCTGGATCTGTTGCAGGCCGTCTACGATCGCATCGCGCTCGGCGTCGCTCAGCACGCCGACCTTGGCCAGCATCGTGGCGTGGGCGATGGAACCCATGATGTCGTGGCGGTAGAGACGCTTGTCGAAGTCGACGGAGGCGGTGAAACGGGCGACGAAGGCGTCGACGGGCTCGCTGAAGCGGCCGCCCCAGGACTGGTTGGTCTTCTCTACGCTCATGGTATCTCTCGCTGCAACAAGAAACGGACAGGCCGCGCGGCCTGCGTGACGGGCAAAGTGCGACGATGATAGCAGGCCGGGAGGAAAAACCGGCGGCTCGTCGACGAAGCCGGAACGAGCGCTGTTTCGCGGTTTTTTGCGGCAGATGGCATTTCGGTGCTTTATTTCGCCCGTACGCCCGCGGCTGTCTTGCGGGCGCCCCGGGCCTTGCGGAAACTCTGTCGATGCCTATCCGATTCAAGCCCTGCCGCTCGACCCGGCCGGCCGTCCAAGACGACTTCTTCATTCCCGAGCTCTGCGAAGCCGAAGCCCTGTTCACCCTGGTGCTGCTGGCGGAGCTGCTGGTGCTGGTGCTGGTGCTGGCGGAGCCGATGACGCCGAGCTTCAACTGGGTGCGCCTGGCCCTGGCGTCGCTGTTCGTGCAGTGGATCGTACTGCTCTCGGCGGCGCTGTTCTGCCGCCTGCGGCCATTGCTCGCGCGCCTGCCGGTGGCGCTGGCGGGGAGTGCCTGCTGCCTGTTGGTGGTGGCCCTCACCCTGGGCTGCACGGCGGTCGCCGAGCACTATCAGCTGGGCGGAGAACTGACGCGTGCCGGCGAGGTCAATCTGTATCTGCGGCACGCGCTGATCGCGCTGATCATGTCCGCCCTGGTGCTGCGCTACTTTTACCTGCAGAGCCAGTGGCGCCGGCAGCAGCAGGCCGAGTTGCAGGCGCGCCTGGAGTCGCTGCAGGCGCGGATTCGCCCGCACTTCCTGTTCAACAGCCTGAACAGCATCGCCAGCCTGATCGAGCTGGACCCGCTGAAGGCCGAGCATGCGGTGCTGGACCTGTCCGACCTGTTCCGGGCCAGCCTGGCGAAGCCCGGCACTTTAGTTTCCTGGGAGGAGGAACTGGCGCTGGCAAGGCGCTATCTTTCCATTGAGCAGTATCGTCTTGGCGATCGCCTGCAACTGGACTGGCAGGTGCACGGGGTGCCGGCCAACCTGCCGATCCCCCAACTGACCTTGCAGCCGCTGCTGGAAAATGCGCTTATCTATGGCATCCAGCCGCGGGTCGAAGGTGGCCTGGTGCAGGTCGAGGCGGTTTATCGTGAAGGAGTGTTCCAGCTATGTGTGAGCAACCCCTACGACGAGGCGCTCGAGTCGCCCCCGTCGAAAGGCACGCGACAGGCGTTACACAATATCGATGCACGACTTGGGGCACTTTTCGGGCCTAAAGCGAGTCTCAGCGTCGAGCGCCGTGACGGACGGCACTACACCTGTCTACGCTATCCATGTGCGCGACTCATGCAGGAAGCCTGAGCTTATGAATGTCCTGATTGTCGATGACGAACCTCTGGCGCGAGAGCGCCTGGCCCGATTGGTAGGGCAACTGGACGGCTATCGCGTCCTCGAGCCCTCGGCCAGCAATGGCGAAGAAGCGCTGACGCTGATCGACAGCCTCAAGCCCGATATCGTCCTGCTGGATATCCGCATGCCCGGTCTGGACGGCCTCCAGGTCGCGGCCAGACTCTGCGAGCGGGAAGCGCCGCCGGCTGTGATCTTCTGCACGGCCCATGACGAATTCGCCCTGGAAGCCTTCCAGGTCAGCGCCGTGGGCTACCTGGTCAAGCCGGTGCGCAGCGAAGACCTGGCCGAGGCGTTGAAGAAAGCCTCGCGACCGAACCGCGTGCAACTGGCCGCGCTGACCAAGCCCCCGGCCTCCGGCGGCAGCGGTCCGCGCAGCCACATCAGTGCGCGGACCCGCAAGGGGATCGAGCTGATCCCGCTGGAAGAGGTGATCTTCTTCATTGCCGACCACAAGTACGTGACCTTGCGTCATGCGCAGGGCGAGGTGCTGCTGGACGAGCCGTTGAAGGCGCTGGAAGACGAGTTCGGCGAGCGCTTCGTGCGCATCCACCGCAACGCGCTGGTCGCCCGCGAACGGATCGAACGCCTGCAGCGTACGCCGCTGGGGCATTTCCAGCTCTACCTGAAAGGCCTCGACGGCGATGCACTGACCGTCAGCCGGCGGCACGTGGCCGGGGTCAGGCGTCTGATGCATCAGCTCTGACGGCGGTCGGCGGTTCGCCAGCGACCCGGGTGCGGCTATCGGGCCCAGCGTCCGCGCACTCGGGTTCGAACTGTTATCATGGGCGCATCCCTGTGCACGGAATATCCCATGTCGTCCCGCGAAATCCGCATCGCCACTCGCCAGAGCGCCCTCGCCTTGTGGCAGGCCGAATACGTCAAGGCGCGCCTGGAGCAGGCTCATCCTGGCCTGACCGTCACCCTGCTGCCGATGACCAGTCGCGGCGACAAGCTGCTCGACGCACCGCTGGCGAAGATCGGCGGCAAGGGCCTGTTCGTCAAGGAACTGGAAACCGCCCTGCTCGAAGGCGCCGCCGACATCGCGGTGCATTCGATGAAGGACGTGCCGATGGACTTTCCCGAGGGGCTCGGCCTCTACACCATCTGCGAGCGCGAAGACCCGCGTGACGCTTTCGTCTCGAACACCTACGCCAGCCTCGAGCAACTGCCAGCCGGCAGCGTGGTCGGCACCTCCAGCCTGCGCCGCCAGGCGCAGCTGCTGGCGCGCCGGCCGGACCTGCAGATCCGTTTCCTGCGGGGCAACGTCAATACCCGCCTGGCCAAGCTGGATGCCGGCGAATACGACGCGATCATCCTCGCCGCCGCCGGCCTGATCCGCCTCGGCTTCGAGTCGCGCATCCGCTCCTCGATCAGTGTCGACGACAGCCTGCCCGCCGGCGGACAAGGCGCCGTCGGCATCGAATGTCGTACTGCCGACAGCGACTTGCATGCCTTGCTGGAACCCTTGCACCATTCCGACACGGCTCTGCGGGTCACTGCCGAGCGCGCGCTGAACAAGCGACTCAACGGCGGTTGCCAGGTGCCGATCGCCTGCTACGCCATCCGCGAGGGCGACCAGCTGTGGCTGCGCGGCCTGGTCGGCCAGCCTGATGGCACCCAGTTGCTGCGCGCCGAGGGGCGGGCGCCACTGGCGGAAGCCGAGGCGCTGGGCGTGCGGGTGGCCGAGGACCTGCTGGAGCAGGGCGCCGAAGCGATTCTCGAAGCCGTCTACGGCGAGGCCGGACATCCGTGAGCGGCTGGCGGCTCCTGCTGACGCGCCCCGACGAGGAGTGCGCGGCCCTGGCCGCCAGCCTCGGCGAGGCTGGCGTCCATAGCAGTAGCCTGCCGCTGTTGGCGATCGATCCGCTGGAAGAAACCCCGGAGCAGCGTACGCTGATGCTCGACCTGGACCGCTACTGCGCGGTGGTGGTGGTCAGCAAGCCGGCGGCGCGCCTGGGGCTGGAGCGGCTCGACCGCTACTGGCCGCAGCCTCCGCAGCAGACCTGGTGCAGCGTCGGCGCGGCGACCGCGGCGATCCTCGAGGCCTACGGCCTCGACGTAACCTACCCTGAACAGGGCGACGACAGCGAAGCGTTGCTGGCGCTGCCGGCGTTCCAGGATTCCCTGCGCGTGCACGATCCGAAAGTGCTGATCATGCGCGGCGAAGGTGGCCGAGAATTCCTCGCCGAGCGCCTGCGCGGCCAAGGCGTGCAGGTGGACTACCTGCCACTCTACCGGCGCCGGGCTCCGGACTATCCGGCCGGAGAGCTGCTGGCAAGGGTGCGGGCGGAACGCCTGAACGGCCTGGTGGTCAGCAGTGGACAGGGTTTGCAAAATCTGTATCAGTTGGCGGCAGCCGATTGGCCCGAGATAGGCCGGTTGCCGCTGTTCGTACCCAGCCCGCGGGTCGCCGAGATGGCGCGCGAACTGGGTGCGCAACGGGTGATTGATTGCCGGGGCGCGAGCGCGCCGGCCTTGCTGGCGGCCCTGACGAGCGCCGCCTAGAACTTTCTTGACCAAAGGATGGACCTGTGAGCGAAGCAGTCACTCCCCAAGACGACGCAAGAACTTCCACTTCCACCCCTTCTCCCGTTGCACCCGATGCATCCAGGCGTTCCGGTACCGCCACCGGCCTGGCGTTGCTCGCCCTGCTGGTTGGCGTGGCGGGACTCGGCGCGGGTGGCTGGAGCTTCTGGCAGGTCCAGCAGTTGCAGGGCACCGAGCGCGACCAACTGGCGCAGCTGGAAGATGCCCGTGGCAAGACCGAATCCCTGGCCCAGCGTAACCAGCAACTGGCTGCCCGCCTGGACGCTTTGCCCACTGCGGACGAACTGGAGGCCCGGCGACGCCTTGTGGTGGAGCTGCAGGGCGACCAGCAGCATCTCAGCGAGCAACTGAAGAAGGTCCTCGGCCAGAGCCGCCAGCAATGGCGACTGGCCGAGGCCGAACACCTGCTGCGCCTGGCCAGCCTGCGCCTGTCCGCCTTGCAGGACGTGGGCAGCGCCACCGAACTGGTGCAGGGCGCCGATGACATCCTGCGCGCGCAGAACGATCCCGGCGCCTATGCCGCCCGCGCCAAGCTGGCGGCCAGCCTCGAGGCCCTGCGCGCGTTGCCGGAGCCGGACCGTACCGGGCTGTTCGTGCAACTGGCGGCGTTGCGCGAGCAGGTCAACCAGTTGCAACCGCTCACGCCGACCTTCAAGGAAGGCGAAAGCGGTGCCAGCAATGTCGCCTGGGGCGACGGCAACAGCACCTGGGAGCTGTGGTGGGAGAAGATCTCGCGCTACATCCGCATCGATTTCAATGCCGGCCAGGACATTCGTCCGCTGCTGGCCGGCGAGCAATTGGCGCAGGTGCGCCTGACCATCGGCCTGGCCCTGGAGCAAGCCCAGTGGGCGGCGCTGAATGGCAAGCAGGAAGTCTACGAGCAGGCGCTGAAGCAGGCCCAGGACGTGCTGGACGGCTATTTCAACGTAGAGCTGGCCGACAGCCGCGCGTTGAAGTTGCGTATCGATGAGTTGGCGAAGCAGCCGGTCACCGTGCAGGTCCCTGACCTCGCACCGGCCCTGAGCGCCTTGCAGGCCTACGTGTCGCGCCGCGAGGCCGCTGGCAACCTGGTGCCCGAGGCGCAGGCGGCTCCGGCCACGGAGGGCCGTCCATGAGACGCATCTACCTCCTGGTTCTGGCGGTGGTGCTGGTCGCCACGCTGGTTGGGCTGGCGATCTCCGAGCAGGCCGGCTATGTGCTGATCGCCTACAAGAGCTTCCGTTACGAATCCAGCCTGTGGTCGTTCCTCGCCCTGCTGGCGGTGGTCTGGCTGCTGGTGGTGCTGGTGCGCCTGGTCCTGCGCCTGCTCGGCAGCTCGGGGCGGGTGGTCAACCCCTGGTCGCGCTACAACCGCCGGCGTCGCGTGCAGATGGCCGAGCACAGCGGCCTGCGCGATCTCGGCGAAGGCAACTGGCCGCAGGCACTGCGTCACTTGCGGCGGGCGGCGGAGATGGGCGAGCGGCCGCTGATGCATTACCTCGGCGCGGCGCGGGCCGCCAACGAACTCGAACGCTACGACGAGGCCGACGACCTGCTGAACCGGGCTCGCGAGCGCGAGCCGGACGCCCAATTGCTGGTCGGCCTGACCCGTGCGCAACTGCTGATCAATCGCGGCGACTACCCGCAGGCACGCAATACCCTTGAAGAGCTGCACGGGCTCCAGCCGCAGCACCGCACGGTATTGCGGCTGATGCAGCAGCTGTACGTCACCCAGCACGACTGGCAGGCCCTTTGCGTCCTGCTGCCGGAGCTGCGCAAGGAGCGTGTGCTGAAGGATTCCGAACTGCGCGACCTCGAACGCCGTGCCTGGGTGGCTTCCTTGCAGGAAGCCGGCGAGCGTGGACTGAACGAGGGCGAGACGGCGTTGCAGCCGCTGACCCAGCGCTGGCAGAACGTGCCTTCGGCGCTGCGTGCAGACCCGGCGATCGTCGCGGGCTATGCCGCCCAACTGCTTCGCCTGGGCGCCGAGGAAGAGGCTGAAGAAGTCCTCCGCCATGCGCTCAAGCAAGGCTTCGACGCGACCCTGGTGCAACTCTACGGGCAGGTGCGCGGGCGCGATCCGGGCAAGCAATTGCAGGCCGCGGAAGGTTGGCTCAAGGAACATCCGAACGATCCCGGCCTGCTGCTGACCCTGGGGCGCCTGTGCCTGATCAACAAGCTCTGGGGCAAGGCCCGGGAATACCTGGAGGCCAGCCTGGGCTTCCAGCGCAGTGCCGAGACCTGCGCCGAGCTGGGACGCCTGCTGGCGCAGCTCGGCGAGGTCGAGCGCAGCAACCAGTTGTTCCAGGAGGGCCTGGTCCTGCTCGATCGGCGTACTCCGGGGCTGCCCGTGGTGGTGGCGGGCATTTGAGCATGGGGAACGCCACCCGGCGTTCCCCGTTCGGCTCCATCGGCAGGACTGTGGCGGCTTGTCGCGGGCGCCTGGCATGATTCGGGATGTCTTGCCGCAGAGCGGCCTTGCGGCTTGAAACGGCCGGAGGCTTTCCACTACCGTAGGCGGCCTTTCCCCTGTGTACCTGTGGATCCGCCATGCCCCTGGCCAGCCCCCGTCAGCTTTTCCTTCTCGCGTTCCTGGCCTGCGTCGCCATCATGGGCGGGGCGCTGTACCTGGAACATGTGGTTGGCCTGGAGGCCTGCCCGCTGTGCGTCGTGCAGCGGATCTTCTTCATCCTGATCGGCCTGACCTGCCTCGCTGGCGCGATCCAGGGGCCCGGCCTGCGTGGGCGGCGTATCTACTCCGTGCTGGTGTTCCTGCTCGCTCTCGGCGGCGGGGCCACGGCCGCCCGCCAGGTATGGTTGCAGACCGTTCCGCTGGACCAACTGCCGGCCTGCCTGCCCAGCCTCGACTACATGATGCAGGCGCTTCCCTTCCAGGAAGTGATCCGCCTGGTCCTGCACGGCACCGCGGATTGTGCCCAGGTGAGCTGGACGCTGTTCACCCTGAGCATTCCGGAATGGAGCCTGCTGGCGTTCGTTGCCTATCTCGGTTTCTCCATCGTGCAGTTCCTCCGACGTGCCTGACGCGGGCTGTCCCGTGGCCTTTCGTCAGCTCTCGAGCGTCGGCCGTATCGATTTGGCGAAAACCAGAGCGGATGCGGGATACCGATCAAACATCCGTATGAATTTTTCTGTACGGGCGTCTTGATGGGGTCATCCCGGGGGCATAATCTGGCTTTCCGTAGCGCCGGAGTCCGCCCCTTGCACAGGCGTTCTCCCACAGAGCGCAGAGAGTGCGTCAGCAATGCGTCTCGGAGCGGACGATGATTCTCCGGGACGTCCGAAGAGGGAAGCGAGGACAACATGCTCGAAAGCTGCCGTAATGCCCAAGAGCGGTGGGGGGGCGTGCACCAACTGATCGATCGCTGGCTGCATGAGCGCCAGCAACTGGTGCAGGCCTTCGATGCCCTGAGCGGTATTCAGGCACCGGCGCCCAACGCCGAAGAACTCCAGCATTTTTGCCAATTGCTGCTGGACTACGTATCTGCCGGACACTTCGAGGTCTACGAGCAACTGACGGCGGAAGGCAAGGCCTTCGGCGATCAGCGCGGCCTGGAGCTGGCCAAGCAGATCTTCCCCCGGCTGGAAGCCATCACCGAATCCGCGCTGAACTTCAACGATCGCTGCGACAACGGCGATTGCCGTGAAGGAGCCTGCCTCATCGCGGAGCTGAAGGTCCTGCGGCAACAGTTGCACGAACGCTTCGAGCTGGAGGACTGCCTCATCGAAGTCCTGCACAACGCCCACAGCCAGAGCGGCGCAGAGGGTTCGGCAGTACCGGTCTGATTCACCGGCGAGTCGTTACGAAACGGCGCGTCTCCATGCGGGAGAGCGCCGTTTTTGCATTTCAGCGGACGCCCAGCAGGTCGATCTCGAAGACCAGCGGAGCGTCGGGCGGGATCAGGTCGCCAGCGCCTTCGTGGCCATAGGCTTGCGTCGAAGGAATCACCACTCGCCAGCGCGCGCCGACAGGCATCGCTCGCAATGCTGTGCGCCATCCCTCTATCACACTGTCCAGAGCGAACCACTCGGCGCTTTCGCTCTGGTCGAACACTTGACCGTCGGCGAGCAGGCCGCGGTAACGGACGTGTACCTGGGTTGCCGCGCCGATGCCGTTACCTTGGCCACGACGTAATTCGCTGACGAGGACGCCGCCGGTCAATTCGCGGACGCCGAAGCGGGCTTTTTCGTTGGCCAGGAAGCGGGCCTCGGCGGGTGTGATCCGCGGTGTTTCCGTCGTGGCGTTCTCGTGTTGCAGCAGAAGTTGTTCGATGCGTTCGGGGGGGATTTCAAGTGCCTCGCCGCGATAGGCCTGGCGCAGTCCGAGAAGTAGTTCGGATAGCTCTAGGTCGGGCATTTCCTGCTGTAGGCGCGTGCCCAGGCGGGCGCCTACAGCATAGGCCAGTTCGTCCTTGGGGGGCGCGGCGAAAAGCGGCAGCGGCAGTAGAAAAAGACCGATGAAAAGGCGGCGCGGCATGCGGTTTCTCCAGACGAATCGGCGGGCAATCCTGGCGCACGTCGCTTGTAGCACATCGAACCCGTTGGCGAGAGGGGGTTTGCGGGTCTAGTATGGGCGCAACCACGTCCGCCTGGAGGCACGTCATGTCGGCCAACAAGAAGCCCGTCACCACCCCCTTGCACCTGTTGCAGCAACTTTCCCACAGCCTTGTCGAGCACCTGGAAGGTGCGTGCAAACAAGCGCTGGTCGATTCGGAAAAGCTCCTGGCCAAACTTGAAAAGCAACGTGGCAAAGCCCAGGAAAAACTGCACAAGGCTCGCACCAAGCTGCAGGATGCTGCCAAGGCCGGCAAGACCAAGGCACAGGCCAAGGCGCGCGAGACCATCAGCGACCTGGAAGAAGCGTTGGATACCCTGAAGGCCCGGCAGGCGGACACCCGTACCTACATCGTCGGCCTCAAGCGTGACGTACAGGAAAGCCTCAAGCTGGCGCAGGGTGTCGGCAAGGTGAAGGAAGCTGCTGGCAAGGCTCTGGAGAGCCGCAAGGCGAAACCCGCGACCAAACCTGCTGCGAAGGCGGCAGCCAAGCCTGCGATGAAAACCGTAGCGGCGAAGCCTGCGGCCAAGCCGGCTGCGAAACCGGCTGCGAAACCGGCGGCCAAGCCTGCGGCGAAAACCGCGGCAGCGAAGCCCGCAGCCAAGCCGGCAGCGAAGCCTGTGGCGAAACCGGCGGCCAAGCCCG
>NZ_KV828429.1:0-412 GCF_001836405.1 Pseudomonas sp. HMSC057H01
CGGCTGGCGAGTACCCCCTTGTCCTGGTTGAGCACGTGCGGCGCGGTGATGCCCAGACCACTGTCACCGACGATCTTGCCGCCACGGTTGTCCAGCTGCTCAGTGAGGTTCAGCGCCACCACGCCCTGGCTGGCAATCTCGCCGACGCTGTTGTCCACCTGCCGGGCCGTGATGTCCACGCCCTGGTTGCCAGCGATACGGCCAGAGTTATTGTTTAGGATGCCCAGGTCGAGAGTCAGCGAGTCCTGACTGGTCAGTTCTCCTCCCTTCTGGCTCAGCGTGCCAACCTTGGCATGCAGGCTACCATTGGCGGCGATACGCCCCTTGGAACTGTTCGCCTCATCGGCTACCAGCTTCAGGCCGCGTTCAGCGATCAGTGTGCCAGCGTCGTTTTCCAGGCGGGTCACACCGA
>NZ_KV828430.1:0-9371 GCF_001836405.1 Pseudomonas sp. HMSC057H01
ATAACCGCAAGCGGTTATTCGCCCTACGCGGCCTCGAAGCTCACCCGTTTTACGGTGGATAACCGAATGCGGTCATGCGTACCGCGGCCTCGGAGCCGGGCCGTAGGGCGAATAACGCCACCGGCGTTATCCGCCGCTGCGCCGACGTTTCATCGCGGTAGACGGTCATCCGCCCCAGCCGAACACCCATCGATTCGAACACTCGAGAAAAGGAAGCACCCATGAGCGAACCCATCGATATCCTCATTGCCGGCGCCGGCATCGGCGGCCTCAGCTGCGCCCTGGCCCTGCACCAGGCCGGCATCGGCAAGGTCACGCTGCTGGAAAGCAGCAGCGAGATACGCCCCCTTGGCGTCGGCATCAATATCCAGCCGGCGGCGGTCGAGGCCCTCGCCGAACTGGGCCTCGGCCCGGCGCTGGCAGCCACCGCCATCCCCACCCATGAGCTGCGCTACATCGACCAGAGCGGCGCCACGGTATGGTCCGAGCCGCGCGGGGTGGAAGCCGGCAACGCCTATCCGCAGTACTCGATCCATCGCGGCGAACTGCAGATGATCCTGCTCGCCGCGGTGCGCGAGCGTCTCGGCCAACAGGCGGTACGCACCGGTCTCGGCGTGGAGCGCATCGAAGAGCGCGACGGCCGCGTACTGATCGGCGCCCGCGACGGACACGGCAAGCCCCTGGCGCTCGGTGCCGATGTGCTGGTCGGCGCCGACGGCATCCATTCGGCGGTCCGCGCGCACCTGCATCCCGACCAGGGGCCGCTGTCCCACGGTGGGATCACCATGTGGCGCGGCGTCACCGAGTTCGACCGCTTCCTCGACGGCAAGACCATGATCGTCGCCAACGACGAGCACTGGTCGCGCCTGGTCGCCTATCCGATCTCGGCGCGCCACGCGGCCGAAGGCAAGTCGCTGGTGAACTGGGTGTGCATGGTGCCGAGCGCCGCCGTCGGCCAGCTCGACAACGAGGCCGACTGGAACCGCAACGGACGCCTGGAAGACGTGTTGCCGTTCTTCGCCGACTGGGACCTGGGCTGGTTCGACATCCGCGACCTGCTGACCCGCAACCAGTTGATCCTGCAGTACCCGATGGTCGACCGCGATCCGCTGCCGCACTGGGGCCGGGGACGCATCACGCTGCTCGGCGACGCCGCCCACCTGATGTATCCGATGGGCGCCAACGGCGCTTCGCAGGCGATCCTCGACGGCATCGAGCTGGCCGCCGCGCTGGCGCGCAACGCCGACGTGGCCGCAGCCCTGCGCGAATACGAAGAAGCGCGGCGGCCGACCGCCAACAAGATCATCCTGGCCAACCGCGAACGGGAAAAAGAGGAATGGGCCGCGGCTTCGCGACCGAAGACTGAGAAGAGCGCGGCGCTGGAAGCGATCACCGGCAGCTACCGCAACCAGGTGGAACGGCCACGCTAGCAACACCGGGCAGGCCACCGCGCCTGCCCTCTCCCGCCTCTCCCGTCCGCGGGAGAGGCGGCATCCGTGCGGGTGCCGGGCGCTGCGCGCCTATCGGCAACGCCTCAGGCCTCTTCCGCCCGCCCCTTCCACTCCCCGCGCCCCTCGCCGGCCTGCAGGCGCAGGGCGAGCAGCAGGGCCAGCACCGCCAGGGCGCTGCCGGTGAGGAAACCGCCGGCATAGCCGATCTGCGCGGTGAGGCTGACCAGGAACGAAGACGCCAGCATCTCGCCGAGGTCTCGGGTGCTCTGCACCGCGGTGACATCGGTGCCGGCCTGGCCGCCCTGGCCGGCGAAGCGCATCGCCGCGGTGAGGATCGCCACCGAGGTGATGCCGGTAGCCAGCGAGCCGATCAGCACGCAGGTCCACGCCAATCCTTCACTCAGTGCCAACCAGCGACCGGCCTGCAGATACCAGAGCAGCGCCGAACAACCGGCGAGCACCACGCCAAGGGCGAAACCGCGCCACAGGCCGATCCGCCTGACCAGCCAGGCGCCGCCGCCGCAGCCGAGGAATACCGTGACCAGGCCACCGCTCATGCCCAGCCGGCCGATGTCCTGCAAGGCCCAGCCGGCATCGCTGAGGTACAGCTTGGACAGGCCGAAGCCGGACACCGCGGTCATCGCCGACAGCAGTGCCAGCGCCAGCAGCGAAGGCGCCAGCGGCCGACGCAGGAAGCGCAGCAGGCTGGCCTTGGCGGCCGGTGCCGGGGGGAGTTCGTGGGGGTCGCCGCGCCCCAGGGCGAGCACGCAGCACAGGCTTGCCAGCGGCACGCAGGCCATGACCAGGAACGCCGTGCGCTGGCCGAAATGCCCGGCGAGGATCAGGCTGCCGGCGCCGCCGCCGAAGAAGCCGATCATCACCCCGGCGATCTGTACCGCGTTGACCTTGGCCAGCAGCTCGCCGCTGAAGTGCTCCGCCGCCATGCCGTCGGTGGCGATGTCCTGGGTCGCGCTGGCCAGCGAAGCCAGCGCCAGCAGGCCGACCGCCCAACCGGCACTGGCCACGCCGAGGCCGAGCGTCGCCAGGCCAAGCAGGCAGGCGAGGACGATGCATTGCATCGGCAGGATCCAGCTACGCCGCCGGCCGAGACGGCGCGACCAATGGTTGTCGACCCAGGGCGCCCAGAGGAACTTGACCACCCAGGGCAGCCCCACCAGGGGCAGGAAGGCCAGCGCCTGCAATGGCGCGCCATCCTGGCGCAGGAGGGTGGGCAGGGCGTCCATGGCCAGGCCGATGGGAATGCCCTGGGACAGGTAGAGCAACGCCAGGGTGATGACCAGGCGGCGGTGGCGATACAGCTCAAGCATGGTGGTCTCCGGTGACACGGGGGTGGGCGGGTGGCGCGGCGGCGCGCGCCTGCATCCAGGCGTGCCGGATGAGCAGCGCGCCGCAGAGGATCAAGGTGAGGTCGGGGCCCAGGGCCGGCAGCCGGCCGCGCATGAGCCAGGGCGCCAGGTGCGCGACGGCGGCCGCCAGGCAGGCCAACCCGGCGACGCCGAGCAACCCGCGCGCCAGCGGCCAGTCGCCCGGCAGCAGCAACGCCGCCAGGCCAGCGGCGGCCCACAGGACAAGGAACAGCCGCCCCGGCCAGGGTCCGGCGAGTAGCTCCGAGGGGGCGAGTTGCAGCCCCAGCAGGAGCAACGCGGCCGCCGCCACCAGGCCGGCACAGAAACCCTGGCTCAGGCGCTGCAAGAGCCGTACGCGGGCGTCCGGCGCCGAGGCGCGTCGTTGCAGCCACAGGTACAAGCCGCTGGCGCAGAGCAGGCAGGCGCCGAGGCCCATCGCCAGGTGCAGGCCGCGCAACGCGGCGGACCAGCCCGGCCCGAGCCACTGGTACTGGGCGAAATGCAACGGCTGCACGGCGATGAAGGCGCGCAGCCAGAACCCGCGCTGCGCCGAGCTGCGCTCGCCGAGCAGGGCGCCGTCGGCCAGCCGATAGCGGTGCCGCTCGAAGTTCGCGGTACTCGGCAGGCCACGCTGGATACCGGCGATCTCCACGCTGCCGGCGACATCCCCGGCATGGCTGAGGCTCAAACGCTGGGCAACGAAGCCGGGCGCCCGCACGGCATCGCCGGCAAGCAGGCGGTCGAGATCGATGCGGGACGCCAATGGCCGCCCCTCGGCGGCGGGCGGCGGCGGTCCCATCAACTCGACAAACACCCGGTTCGGTTCCTGCGGGTAGGCCACCGGCGCCAGCAGCAGGGTCCCGAGAGCGCCCAGCCCGCTGAGCGCGCCGGTGAAACCGAACAACAGCAGCCAGGGCAGTCCCCAGATGCCGATCAGGCCATGCAGGTCGAACAGCGCCAGGCGCAGCCCGCGATCCCGCCGCCAACGCCGCAGGTCGCGCCAGCGGCGGCTGTGCAGCAGCACGCCGGCCAGGCACAGCAGCAACAGCGATACGCCGAACAGGCTGACCAGCACCCGCCCGGGGAAGCCGACGAACAGGCTCTTGTGCAGGTTCAGCAGGAGGTCCAGCGCCGGCGTCGGTGGCAGCACCCGGCCGCTGGCCGGGTCGAGGTCCAGCCGGCAGTCCAGGCGCGCATCGCAGACGCTGAAGGCGGCATGGCCGGGAGCGGGCAGCAGCAGGGTCGCATCGCCGATGTCGACGCCTTCCTCGCCCGCCCGTTCGAGCAGGCGCTCCAGCGCAAGGGCTTCTCCTCCCGTCTGCGCCGGGGCCCGCAGCCACTCGCGCAGGTCGTCGTGGCCAAGACTCCAGGCGCCACTGAACAGCACCACGAACAGCAGCACGCCGAACAGCGCGCCGGCGCCACCGTGCAGCGAGAGCAGGAGAGGACGCGCCGCCACTTCAACCGCGCCCCGCCAGCAGCCACAACGCCAGGCCCAGTGCCAGCAGGCTACCGCCCAGGCGCCAGGCGAAGTTGCCCGGATCACGCGCCAGCAACCCGCCGACAAGCAGCAACAAGCCCACCCCGAGCGCGCCGAAGAGCCCGGCGTAGAGACGCTCGAGCGGGTCGTCCAGGGGCAGCCCGCGAGTCAACAGATAGCCGCTGGCGGTCGCCGCCGCCAGGCTGCCGGCGAGTGCCAGCGGAACCCGCCAGGCCCAGCCGAAGCCCGGCCGGCGCGGCATCAGAACGCGCCCCGCAGGCTGACGTTGAAGCTGCGCGGTTCGCCGTAGCGGTTGTTCCAGTTGGGGTTGGACAGGCTCTGGTAGTAGGTCCGGTCGAACAGGTTGTTGACGTTGACCGCCGCCGTCCAGTGCTCGTCGATCTTGTAGCCCAGGCGCATGTTGACCAGTGCGTAGCCGCCCTGGCGCATGCTCACGCCACGGTAGTCGACGCTGTAGTCGCTCTGCGCCTGGAGTCCGCCGCCGACGCTCCAGCGCCGATCCTGCCAGGGCAGATCGTAGTTGCTCCACAGGCGCAGCAGGTGCCTCGGGGTGAAGGTGGAGTAGCGCGTCCCCGAGTCGTTCTGGCTGTCCTTGAGGTACTCGGTGCTGGTGTAGGTGTAGCCGGCCGAGAGACTCCAGTAGGGCGTCAGGTAGCCTGTGCCTTCCAGCTCGAAGCCCTGGCTGCGCACCTTGCCGCCGCTGATGTAGAACGGATTGTTGGGCGGCCCCGGATGGTCCGGGTCTTCCTGCGGATTGTTCTCCAGGTCGATGCGGAACGCCGCCAGCGACAGGTTCAGGCGGCCGTCGGCCAGTTCGCCCTTGATCCCGGTTTCGTAGGTCTTGCCTTCCACCGGGCTCAACGGCTCGCTGTTCCAGGTCTGGCGATCCGCCTGCGGCTGGTAGACCTCGGCGTAGCTGACATACCACGACCAGTCCCTGGCGAAGTCCCAGATCAGCCCGCCGTAGGGCGTGAACTGGCGACCGGGCTTGAAGCGAGTGGCCGGGGTGTCCTGGTCCCACCAGCTTTCGCGGCCGCCGACCACCAGGGTCAGCGGCTCGGCGAGCTTGATCCGACCCAGGGCATAGAGGCCTTTCTGGGTGGTGGTGGTGGTGCCCGGCGAAGTGTACTGGCCGATCTGCGGGCGCGGCACGCCGTGCGGGTCCCAGCGGTAGACATTGACCGGGGTGTTCGGCAGGTTGAGGAAGCGTGCGGTGTCCTGGCGGGTCTCGCCCTGGGCGTAGGTGACCCCACCGAGCAGTTCGTGGGTCAGGCCGAACAGTCGCACCGGCCCATTGAGGTTGGCGTCGAGGCTGCGCTGGATGCTCTTGAACTTGTAGGCGGCGCCCATCAGCTGGCCACCGTCGCCGGTCTGCGGGTCGATGGCGCCGAAGGAGCCGGCGTAACGCAGGCGCGAATCGGCTTCCTGGTATTCGGCGCTGACCTTGCCTTTCCAGCCGCCGCCCAGTTGCTGTTCGAGGGAGCCGAAGGCGCGGTAGGTGTCCCACTTGAAGCGGTCCCAGTCGACATCGAGGTAGGTGTCGCGGGACAGCCCGAGATTGGACCCATCCTTGGCCATCGGCACCCCGGCCATGTTGGTGATCGAGTCGATGTGCTGGTATTGCGCGCCGACGGTGAGCAGGGTATCGGGGCTCAGGTCGAACTCGGTCACCCCGTAGAGCAGGCGGGTGCCCTGGTCGGCCACGTCGTAGAAGTAGTCGCGGTCCTCGTAGGCGGCCACCGCTCGGCCGCGCACGTTGCCGCTGGCGCTCAGCGGGCCGCCGACGTCGACCTCGGCGCGGTAGCGGTCCCAGCGCCCGGCGCTGAGGGTGGTGCTGGCGGCGAATTCGCGCTGCGGCCGCTTGCGCACCAGGTTGACGGTGGCCGCCGGGTTGCCGGTGCCATGCAGCAGTCCGTTGGAGCCGCGAAGGATCTCGACCCGCTCGTAGATCGCCATGTCCTGCGGCGAACTGGCAGTATTGCCAAGCAGCGCCGGCACCCCGTCCAGCTCGAAGGAGTCGACCTTGAAGCCGCGCACGTAGTAGGCGGTGGTCAGCAGCTGGAACGGCTGCACGGTGACCCCGGTGGCCTGCTGCATGGCTTCGTCGAGGCTGAACAGATTCTGCTGTTCGAGGCGCTCATGGTCGATGACGCTGGCGGACTGCGGCAGCTCGCGCGGCTTGAGCGGCACCTTGCCCAGGGTAGTCACCCCCGGCGGCTGGGTGGCAGACGTGCTTTCTCCGCTGATCACCATGTCCGGCAGTTCCGTCTCGCCGTCCTTGCGCGCGTCGGCCACGGCCGCCGCCAGCGGACTCAGCGCCAGCAGCAGCCCCAGGCACAACGGGGTGTGCCGATTGCGGGCGATGCCCTGGCGTCCCTTGATCACCTTCGTCTCCGTTTTCATCGTTCGAACAGCCTCGGGGGATATACGATTTGATAATGCTTATCATTATGAAGAAATCGTCTCCGGGGCTTTTTCGATTGCCGGTCTTTCTCTATCGATCCACGACCGTCGCGGAACTTTCCTCGCCCGCCAGCCCGACGAAACCGGCATACCAGTCGTCCCGGACGAGCAGATCGGCGTGACGTCCGCTGAGGCACAGGCGCCCCTCCTCCAGCAGCAGTACCTGGTCGGCCTGACGCGCCAGCGCCGGGCGGTGGGTCACTACCAGCAGGGTGCGCCGGCCGCGCAACCCGAGCAGGCTGCGCAGCACCTGCGCCTCGCTGGCGGCGTCGAGGCTGGCGGTGGGCTCGTCGAGCAGCAGCAACGGCGCCGTCGAGAGCAGCCCGCGAGCCAGGCACAGGCGTTGCCGCTGGCCGCCGGACAGCAGCGCGCCGCCGGGACCGACATCGCTGTCCCAGCCCTGCGGCCAGGCCTCGATCTCTTCCAGCAGGCCAACCGCCCGCGCCGCCTCGCGCAGCGCTTCGAGATCGGCGTCCGCTCGCGCCATGCGCAGGTTCCAGGCAACGCTGCCGCGGAACAGGCCGTTGTCCTGGAACACCAGGTTGCGACTGGCGGCGAGGGTCGTTTCGCTCAACCGGCGGATATCCACGCCACCCAGCAGGACACGCCCGGCATCGACGTCGTAGAGCCGCCCGAGCAGCGCCAGCAGGCTGCTCTTGCCGGCCCCGGAGGGTCCGACGAGGACGTTCAGCGAACCCGGCTCCAGCCTCAGGGAAATGTCCTCGAGCAAGGCGCGGCCATCTTCCAGGCGCAATTCCACGGCCTCGGCCGCCAGGCTGGCGTCGTGCGGCCGCTCGCCCGGCTCGGGGCTGTGCAGCGGAGCCAGGGCGAAAACCCGCAGCAGGGTGTCCAGCGCCTGCCAGGCGCCGCGCAACGCCTGGTCGAGATGGGTGAGCTGGGCCAGCGGCTCGATGAAGCGCACCAGCAGCACCAGCACGGCCACCAGCCGCGCGCCGTCCAGCCATTGCCGCTCCACCGCCCAGGCGCCGCCGAGCAGGGCGAAGGCGAACGCCGCCTGCACCGCCAGGGCGAAGCCGAGGCCGCTGGGCAGGCTGCGCCGCAACAGTTCCAGGGTGCTGCGGTGGAGACTGCGCAAGGCCTCTTCCAGCCCCTGGCGGGCGACGCTTTCGCGCTGCGCCGCGCGCAGCAGCGGCTGGCGTTCGGCGAACGCCTGCAACTGCCGTGCGGCGTCGCGCTCGGCGGCCAGCCGGGCATCCTCCGCCGCCAGATTGCGCCGCCCGCTCCAGCGCAACAGCGCGGCGAGGACGGCACCGGCGACGAGCAGGCCGAGGGCGATGGACGGGTCGATCAGGAACAGCCCGAGGATCACCCCGAGCGGCGTCACCATCGCGGCGATCAGCGGCCCCAGCAGGTGCGCCGGAATGCCCATCGCCTGCATCACCGGGCCGCGCAGCAGGCCTTCGGCCGGCGCGACCCGGCGCAGCGCCGGCGGCGCCAGGCGCGGCAAGCGCGCCACCAGGCTGCGCACCAGTCCAGCCGCCAGCGAGCCGCCGGCGGCGAAACCGCGACGCAGGGCCAGGTACTGCAACAGCGCCTGCGCCAGGCTCAAGCCGAGCAACGCGGCGACCCAGCGCCAGGGCAACGCGCCTTCGGCGAACCAGGCCTCGACCAACGGCACCAGCAATACGCCGCAAGCGGCGTCCAGCAGCGCCGCCAGGACCGCCCAAGCGCTCGCCCGGCGCAACGCGGCACGGCAGTCTTCGGGCAGCGCACGCATTCGTTCGAACAGGGTCATGCCGCCACCTCCGCGCCGTTCTGTTCACGCCACAAGCGCGCATAGGCGCCGTCCGCCGCCAACAGCGCCGCGTGCTCGCCGCGTTCGACCAGACGGCCAGCGACCAGCACCAGGATCAGGTCGGCATCGCTGACTTCGGCCAGACGATGGGCGACGATCACCCGGGTCCGGCCGCCGCCGCGTTCGCGCAGGTTGCGCAGGACCTGCCGGGCGGTCTGCGGATCCAGCGCCGAGGTCGGCTCGTCGAGCAGCAACAGGCGCGCCGGCGATAGCAGCGCACGGGCCAGGGCCAGTCGTTGCAGTTCGCCGCCGGACAGTTGCAGGTCGCGTCCCGGCACGCTGTCGTAGCCACGCGGCAGGGCCATGATGCGCTCGTCGAGGCAGGCGTCACGGGCCGCCTGGCGAATCTCCTGGAGATCGGCATCGGGGCGGAACAGGGCGATGTTGTCGGCCAGGGATATCTCCAGCGCCGCCGCCTGCTGGCCGACCAGCGCGATATGCCGATGGCGCACGGCATCGGGCATGTCCTTCAGTGCCAGGCCGCCAATCTCCAGTTCGCCGCGCTGCGCGTCCATGTAGCGCGCCAGCAGGTGCAGCAGGGTGCTCTTGCCGGAGCCCGAGGGACCGACCAGGGCCACCAGGCTGCCATCCTTCAGCTCCAGGTCGATATCGGCCAGGACCTCCACGCCCTCGTAGGCATGGCCCAGGCCGCGCAGCGCCACCGCGCCATCGACCAGCTCGCGGGTCGAGCGGCCCTCGGCCAGCGGCGCCTGGTCGAACACCTGCTGCAGGCGCTCGGCGGCGGCGCGCGCGCCCAGCAGCGCGTCGCCGCC
>NZ_KV828430.1:9471-52075 GCF_001836405.1 Pseudomonas sp. HMSC057H01
GTCGCCGCCGTGGCCGAGCGCCTGCACCGGGGCGGCCAGGGCCCGCAGCAGGAGCAGGAAGGCGCAGGCCTGGCCGAGCGCCAGCGGCACGCCGAGGGCATCCAGAGCCAGCGTGCCGAGCAGGACCCAGGCCAGCAGCCAGGGCGTCGACAACTGCACGTAGACCAGCGCGGCGAGGTGGCCGACCCGCTTCACCCAGGCGCCGAACGCTTCGCCGAAGGCCGCCGCCGACGCCTCGGCGCCCTGTTGTATGCCGGCGCCGGGGTACTGTCGGGCCAGCAGCAGGTTGTGGGCGAATTCGCCATAGTCCGCCGAGAGCCTTTCCAGCGCAGCGTTGCGCCGCAGCACCTGGTCGCGGTAGCACGCCGAGCGCAGCAGCAGGAAGCCGGCGGCGGCCAGCACCAGCGGCAGCAGGCAGAACAGCAGCAGCCAGGGGTGCAGCCAGGCCAGCCAGAGCAACGCGACGAGCGGCACCACCAACAGGTTGCTGAGATCGTTGGGAGCGTGCGCGATCAGTTGGTGCAGGGCCCGCACGTCCTGCTCCACGAGGCGCGCCACGCCGTCCGGACCCTGGCGACCGAACCAGTCCAGCGGTAGCCGTTGCAGGTGCGCCAGCAGGCGCAGGCGCAGGTCGTTGCAGAGGTCCGCGTCGACCCGGTGGGCCAGGTGCGCGGCCAGCGCCTGGCAGCCCAACCAAGCCAGCACCGCCAGCAGCACCAGGGCCAGCAGGGCCGGCTGCGCCTGGCCGCGCGCCAGCGGCTCGGCGAGCCAGGCGAGAAGCATCCAGGGCAACAGCGAGCAGAGCCCGGCCAGGGCCTGCAACCCCATGGCCGCCGCCAGCCGCCAGCGATAGGTGCGCAGCAGGCGCCACAGCACCGGGGTCACGAGGCGTGCTCCAGCACCTGTTCCAGGCTCGCCGGCGCCAGCGACGCCGGCGGCGCCTCGGGGAAGCCAAGGCGCTCGCCGATCCGCTGCCACAGGGCGGCGACCTCCAGGCTGCGCTGGTTGCGCCGGCGCACCTCGTCGCCGTCGGCGAGCAGCGCCAGCGCCTCGGCCGCCGCCGCCGGCCACAGGCGCTGGTGCACCTGGGCCCAGCTGCACGGTTCGGCATACCAGAGCTGGGCGCTGGGCAGCGGTTCGCCGGCTATCTCGTCGAACAGCGCGAACAGGCCGTCGTCATCCTCTGCCGGTACCGCCACCGCAGGCGTCCACAACAACGGGCCATGGGGGCTGAGCAGGCTCAGCGTGCCGCGATCGGTGGTCAGGCTGACGCGCTGCAACAAGGTCATGCGCCCATCGTCGGCGGCCGCCAGTTCGTTGAGCACGTGCAGGCTCAACGGCACTTCCGCCAACACCAGGGACAGCCCGCGCATCGCCGACAGGTCGTTCGAGGGCGACTCCAGCGACCAGGGGCCGACGCCCTCCAGCAACGCGGCGAGGATGTCCAGGGTGGCGAAACCGACCTGCACCCCGCAGGCCGCGTCCAGGTGGCGGATGCCGCGCCGGCGATGCAACTGGCGGCCCAGCTCGATGAAACGCGCCACCGCCGGCAACTGCGGATAGAAGGTGTTGAGCAGGCAGCGCCGGCCCAGGCGCTCGGCGCTGCGCAGCAGGTCCTGCCATTCGCGCGGCAGCAACGGATGCTCGATCAGCACGTCGATGCCACGCGCCATCAGCGCCTCGGCCAGGGCCGGGCCCTGCTCGCCGCGTGCCGCGCCGCCGACCGCGACGCAGGCCAGGCGGACATCGTCCGGCAACGCCTCGACCTCGCACCAGGTCTCCACCCCGAGGCGCTCGGCCAACGCCCGCGAACGCCGGCTGCCCTGGCCAAGAATGCCGCGCAGGACGAAGCGCGGATCGGCGGCGACGCCGGCGGCATAGAACTGGCCGAACCGGGAACCGGCGACCACCACGGAACGGACGTCGCTCATTGGCTCGCCTCCTCTGGCATGGGTTTCGACAGGGATTGCGCCAGGGCTTCGCCCAGGCAGTCGAAGTGCCCGCCGGGCACCTCGTGGATGCCGCACGCGCCGAGCGCGGCGGCCCGCCATTGGGTCTCCAGGGCCTCGGCGTAGCGCGGCACCAATGGGTTGCCGGCGTCCGGCACGAACAGCCGCAGCGCGCCGACGTAGGGCTCCAGCGCCTCGGCCTGGCTGGCACGCACCGAGTGACAGAACAGCCGGTAGAGGGTGTCGCGTTCGACGCTGGCGGCGTCGGCACTACCGCTGGCCGCCTGTAGCACGCGGCCGCGCAGGGCGACGAGATCGGCCAGGCCCGGTAGCCCCGCCAGCGCCTCGGCGCCCAGGCGCTCCGGTGTCTGCGCGAGCGCCGCCTGCACCGCCTGGCCGAGACGTTCCGGCGCGGGGAAGCCGAGCGCCGCGGTATCCAGTCCGAGGGTCGCGGCGAAGCTGAACAACAGCAAGCGCTCGTCGTCCACCCGGTAGGGAATCCGGTAGCTGGAGACGATATCCAGCTGGCGCACGCGCACCCCGCGCTGGAGCAGAGACTTGGCGGTCTCCAGGGCGACCAGCCCGCCGGAGCAGTAGCCGAGCAGGTCGACCTCACGCAGCCCGGCGCCATGGAGCGCCTCGGCGTAGCGGCGGCCGAGACAGGCGTTGAGATACTCGGCGGGGATCGCCAGGTAGGCGTCGCTGTCATGCACGGCCAGCCCCAGCAACGGCCGCCCCTCACCCAGGGCGCGAAGCAGCGGGCGGTACGGCAGCAGCGTGCCGAGGCCTTCGTGGACCAGCACCCGCGGCACGCCCTCGCCGGGCACCAGGCGCACCAGCGGGTCGAGCGCCACCGCGCCCTCGGCGAGCGGTGCGCGCGACATGCCAGTCTGCGCCGGGGCGACGCCGCGCGCCGCGGCCAGGGCCGGCCCACGACCCTCTTCCGGCGCGCTGCGCAAGCGTTCGGCCAGGCCGCGCGGCGTCGGCTGGCTGAGCGCCCAGCGCAGCAGGCGATCGAACGGATGCCGGCGGGCGCTTTCCAGGCGTTCGCGCAAACGGGCGATCAACTGAGCGATCAACAGCGAGTCGCCGCCAGCCCCGAAGAAGTCTTGCTCGACGCCCAGCGACGGGTTGTCCAACACCTCTCGCCAGAGTGCCAGCAACGCACTCTCCAGCTCGTCGGCCGGTGCCTGCGCGACGCCATGCCGAAGGTCCGCCTGGGGCTGGCGGGCAAAGCCGGTCAGGGCCTTGCGGTCGATCTTGCCGTTGCCGGTGACCGGCAGGCGTTCGAGCACGCGCAACTGCGCCGGGAGCATGTAGCGCGGCACCCGCGCTTCGACGAAGGCCAGCAGCTCGGCCGGCTCCAGGCGGGCGCGGTCGGTCTTGCAGCGAGCCAGCAGGACATCGTAGCCAAGCAGGTCGAGAGCGCTGCCCGGCGGCACCACCCCGCAAGCCAGGTCGCCACCCTGTGCCGCCAGCCACTCCAGCCATTGCCCGGTGTGGACGAACAGTTGGCGGCGCTCGTCGCGGAGGTCGCGCGGGTTTTCCATCATCAGGCTCTGGCTGACGCTGATCTCGTTGTGCTCGCGCGTCAGTTCCTGGATCACCAGCCAGGCGTCGGCGCTCAGCAGCTCGCGCAGGCCGGCCAGCAGCGCCGGGGTGTCCAGCGCGTTGTTCAAGGCCCCGGAGCTGAGCAGGATATCCACCGAGTGCGGCGCCACGCCCTGGTCGAGAAGATCGCCGTTCATGTCGAAGCGGCCGAAGCGTACCCACGGCTGGTCGGCGAAGCGCTCGCGGGCGGCGGCGAGGAAGTAGCTGGAAACGTCGGTGAACAGGTAGTCCACCTCCGTCCCTCGCTGCACCAGCGGCGCCAACCGGGCGATCACCGCGCGGCTGGCGGCGGCGGTGCCGGCGCCAAGCTCCAGCAGGCGCCAGCGCCGTTGCGGCTGGCGCTCGACGATGGCGGCGATGGCCTCGGCCATGGCCTCGTGCAGCGCCTGGGCATGCAGGCCCTGGCTGTACATGGCCTCGGCGATGCGCGCCGAGCCCTGCGGGAACATCAGCGCCGCCGGGCTGATCCGCCCGGCCAGTTGCTCGCCGAGGGATTGCGCGCTGTCACGCAGGTAGGCGACCAGCTCGGCCGGCCAGAGCGCCGCCGGCGCGCAGCCGGCGAACGCCGTCCAGGCGTCCTCCGGACTCTGCGCGGGACGCTCGGCGCAGCCCAGCCAGCCCTCGCCCTCGGCGCGCAGGTAGCCGCCCTCCTCCAGCTGGCGCAACCAGTGGCGCAGCAGGCGCTGGCGCGCCTCGGCGATACCCAGGCGCTGGCACAGGGTGGCGAAGTCCAGCGGCGTCGCACTCGCGAACAGACCGCTGCCGGCCAGCCAGGCGGCCAACGAGGCGAGGCAGGCACGGTCGAGTGCGGCCACCGCCGCGGCGATGCCCTCCTCGCTGCCCCAGTCGCGGCGCAAGGCCTGGGCCGCCCGCTGGCGCACCGTGTCGAGCGCCGTGCGCGGGTCCTCGCCAGCCTCCGCCGGCGCATGCAGGGTGACGAAGCTGGCCAGGCTGCGCTCGTGGGTCTCACCGAGCACCACGGTGGCCGCCAGGTTGACCTGCGGATGGGCGCACAGCGCGGCGTCCAGCTCGGCCAGTTCGATACGGTGGCCGCGAATCTTCACCTGGTCGTCCTCGCGGCCGAGGAACTCGATGCTGCCGTCGGCCAGGTAGCGGCCGAGGTCGCCGGTGCGATACAGGCGACGGCCATCGGGGTGACGGACGAAGCGTTCGGCGGTGCGCTGCGGATCGCCGGCGTAGCCGAGCGCCAGGCCCACCCCGCCGATATGGATCTCGCCGCGCACGCCCGGCGGGCAGCGCCGCCCGCGGGCATCCAGGACTTCCACGCTCTGCCCGCGCAGGGCACGGCCATAAGGGATGCTGGCCAGCTCGGTGTGCTGCGGACGGATCGGCTGCTCGATCGACCAGATCGCCGCCTCGGTAGCGCCGCCCAGGCTGAACAGCGCGCTGTCCGGCCAGCGCCGCCACCAGCGGGTCGGCAGGCTGACTGGAATCCAGTCGCCGGACCAGAGCACGCAGCGCGGTCCCGGCAGGTGGCGTTGCGGCTCGCTCTCCAGGTAATCGATGAGCATCTGGCCCTGGGCCGGCACCGAGTTCCACAGGGTGATGGCGTGGCGTTCCAGCAGTTCCGCCCAATGCGAAGGATCGCTGCCGCGCGCCGGGTCCGGGAGGACCACCTGGGCCCCCGCCGCGGTGGCGCCGAAGAAGTCGTAGACCGAAAGGTCGAAGCTCAGCTCGGCGAGGCCGAGGACGCGGTCGTTGGCGTCGACGCCGTAGCGCTGGTTGATGTCGAGCAGCGTGTTGCTCACCGCCGCATGGCTGAGCATCACGCCCTTGGGCGTGCCGGTGGAGCCGGAGGTGTAGATCACGTAGGCGAGGTCGTCCGCCGCCACCTCCGCCGCGGGCGGTGGCGGCCAGGCGCTGTCGGCGGCCAGCCGGTCGATGGCCACGCAGGCGCAGCCGGCGTCCGGGACATCGCTTTCCAGGCAGACCAGCGCGACCACTTCGGCGCTGGCGAGGATCGCCTGGCGCCGCAGCGGCGGCTGGCGGATGTCCACCGGCACATAGGCTGCGCCGGCCTGGAGGATGCCGATCACCGCGACCAATTGCGCGGCGCTTTTCGGCAGCATCACCGCGACCCGCCGGCCACGGCCCGCGCCGTGCGCTTCCAGGACGCGGCGCAGGGCGCTGGCGTGCTGGGCGACCTGGCGGTAGCTGTAGCTGCCGGCGGCATCGTGGATCACCGTGGCGTCGGGGGTCAGCAGGGCACGCTCGGCGAAACCGGCGGCGATGCTCCGGGCACTACCGGGCAACGCCTGCGGCGGCGCCTCGACGGGTTCCGTGGCATCGCCGTCGGTCCAGGCGCGCGGGCTCTGCGCCAGGCGCCGGAGCAGCCCGACGAAGTCGTCGAACATGGCTTCCGCCTGCCCCTCGGGGAACAACCCGAGGCGTACGTCCCAGCCGATCTCCAGGCCGCCGAACTGGTCGGTGACCTGGCAGTCCAGCCAGACCTGCGGGGTCTGGCTGATCATGTAGCGTGGCGCGCGCGGCGCCTCGCCATCGCCGAGCAGGCGCTGCACGCTGCCGATGCCACTGGTGAACACCACCGGCATCAGGTCGGCGCCGCGACCGCGCCGGCGCGCCAGTTCGCGCAGCAGGTCGACGCCGCTGAAGGTCGGATGGTCGAGGTCGTCGAACATCTGCTCGCCGATGCGGCGGGCGCGCTCGACGAAACTGTCGCCGTGGCGGCTGTCCACCGCCAGCAGGCTTAGAGCGGTGAAGTCACCGAGCACCTGCGCCAGCTGCGGATGCAGCGGCGGCCGGTTGAGTACCGTCAGGTTGAGACAGAACGCCGGTGCCTGGCTCCAGCGACCGATGGTCTCGGCGAAGGCCGCCAGGGCCACGCCGGCAGCGCTCAGGCCGTGTTCGCCGGCGCGCGCGCCGAGCGCCTGCCAGGCGGCCTCGTCGAGGCGCGCGTGGAAGTGCCGGAAGCGCGTGGACCGGGTGTCCGGCTGCGCCCGCAGCGGCAGGTCGGGACGCCCCGGCAGCGCGTCGAGGCGCGCCAGCCACCAGTCGCGGTCGCGCTGCCAGGCTGGCGACTGGCGTCGGCGCTGCTCGACGCCGACATAGTCGCGGAAGGTCGCCTCCAGCGGTTCCGCCGTCCATTGCGGATCGAGATAGCGGCGGCGCCATTCGCCAAGCAGCAATTGCAGGCTGGCGTAGTCGACCAGGGTGAAATCCACCGAGCAGTGCAGTACGCAGTCATCCCGGCCGATACTCAGCTCGGGGCGCAGGACCGGCCACTGGTCGAGCGCCGCGCAGGCGTGGTCGAGGCGTTCGCGGACCCGCTCCAGGTGCGCCTGGAAAGCGGCCTCGTCGAGCCCCGCGCAGGCATGCACGGTCAGCCGCTGCCAGGGCACCTCGGGCAGGACGCGCTGCCAGGCGTTGTCCTCGATCACCGCGCGCAGCATCGGGTGGCGCTCGACCATGGCGTTCCAGGCCGCCTCCAGGCGCGCCGGGTCGGTGTCGGCCGGCCAGTCGTACTCGGCGTACAGCTGGCAGGCGTTACCGCCGTAGTCGAAGGCCGCCTGGCGGCCCAGCACGTAGGCGGCCTGCACCGGGGTCAGCGGGAAGCGCTGGTGGGCCAGGTCGGGTTCGGCGCGCCAGCCAGGGCCGCCTTCCAGGTGTTCCAGCAGGGCCTCGCGCTCGGCCCGCAGGCGCTCGGCGAGGCCGGCGTCGAGGGCGCCCTGGGGGGCGCGATAGCGCAGGCGGCCCGCCTCGCTCCAGAGTTCGATGCGCCGGCTGCGGCAGGTTTCCAGCAGTTCGCCGAGGCTCATAGCACGCCCTCCTCCAGTTGGGTTTCCTCGATCTCGACGGTCTGCGCCTGCAAGTGGCGGGCAAGCCCGGCCAGGGTCGGCTGGCGATAGAAGTCGGCCATGCCCAGGCGTACGCCGAAACGCTCACGTATGCCGGCCAGCAGGCGGGTCGCCAGCAGGCTGTCGCCGCCGAGGCTGAAGAAGCTCGCCTCGCGACGACGCACCGGGCGTTTGAGGACCGCTTCCCAGCACTCGGCCAGCGCCTGCTCATGGGCTTCCAGCGGCTCCTCCGCCGAGGGCTCGTCACGACACTCGCCGAGTGCGCGGGTCATGCTCTCGGCCAGGCGGCGACGATCGACCTTGCCATTGCCGTTCAACGGCAGGCTTGGCAGGCACCACAGGCGTTCGGGCCGCATCGCCTGGGGCAGGCGTTGCTCCAGACCGGCCTGGAGCGCGGCGGCGTCGAGACCGAGCCCCGGCGCCAGCGCCTCGACCAGGGCGATCCGCTCGCTGCGCCACAGGCAACGCGGCGCCAATCCCGCAGCGGCGAGATCGGCCAACAGGCTCGGCAGCTCCGCCAGGCGCAGCGGCCGGTCGTCGAGCAAGGCCGCACCGAGCAGCGCCAGTGGCGACTCGCATAGCAGGTCCACCAGCAACAGGCGGCCCTGCGGGCGCAGCAGCGCCGCCGCCAGCGCCAGGCCTTCGCGGCTGGCCGCGTAGGCGTGCAGCGCGGCGAAGCTGATCACCCGGTCGTAGCGACCGAGGTGCTCGGCAGGTAGCAGGCCGTCGTCCAGCGCCTGCACCACGATCCGTTCCGGCAAGCGGGTGGCGGCGGCGTCGAGGAGGACGCGGCTGCGTTCGAAGAGGGTCAGTTCCAACCCCGGGCGCAACAGCGAGGCCATGCCCTGGTCGAGCCAGAGCCCGGCGCGGGTATCCAGCACCGCCACCCGCAGGCGTTCGCCGGCAGCCGGCGTCGGCAGCGCTTCGAGCAGGCGCGCCAGGGCCTCGCGGCCGTCCGGCAGGCGCGCGGCCACCGCCTGCGGCGCCAGCCAGGGATCGAGGAGCAGCGCGGCCGGCGCCTGTTCGCCGGCGAGCAGGCCGCGCAGAGCGTTGCCCATCGCGGTCAGCCCCGCGGCCTGCCAGCCGAGCCGGCGCAACGCCTCGTCGAGCGGCGGCAGCGCGCTGGCGGCGGAGTCCGCCAGCCAGTCCAGCCAGCGCCGGCGCAAACCGTCGTCTAGCTCCAGCGGCGCCTCCAGCAGCGCGCCGAGGATTTCCCGGGTGAGTACCGCCTCGGCCTCTGCCAGGCCGGCGAAGGGCTGTGCGGCCGGCAGTTCCATGGAGCCTTCGGCCCGTGGCGCCAGGCGCGGTACCAGCACCGCGCCGAGGCTCGCCACGCCACCGCCGAGCACCGCCGCGCAGGCGCTCTCCACGCCAGCCTGGGCGCACAGCGCGGCCTCCACCTCGCCCAACTCGATGCGCTGGCCGCGCACTTTCACCTGCTGGTCGACCCGGCCGAGGAATTCCAGGGTGCCGTCGTCCCAGTAGCGACCGCGATCGCCGGTGCGATACCAGCGGCCCTGGGCATCGTGGACGAAGCGCCGGGCGCTGAGTTCGGGATCGTTGCGATAACCGCGGGCCAGGCTGGCGCCGCCGATCCACAGCTCACCGACCACCAGGTCCGGCACGTCGCGCCCGTGGGCGTCGACCACCCGGTAGGCCTGTCCCGGCAATGGCCGGCCGTAGGGAATCGAGCGCCAGTGCGGCGGCACCGTATCGACGCTCTGCAGGTTCGACCAGATGCCCGCTTCGGTAGCGCCACCCAGCACATGCAGGCGGCAGCCTTCGGCACAACGCGGGCGCAGGCGGCCGGGTAGGTCCAGGGCCACCCAGTCGCCGGACAGCAGCACCGCCCGCAGACTGCGATAGTCGGCCTGGCTCGCCGGCAGGCTGAGGGCCATCTCCAGCAAGGCCGGCGCCGAGTTCCACAGGCTCACCGCATGCCGCTGGATAGCCTCCGCCCAGGCAGCGGCATCGCGCGCCTGTTCCTGGGCCGGCAGGACCAGGCTGGCACCGGCGCCGAGGCCGCCGAACAGGTCGAAGACCGATAGATCGAAGTCCAGCGCGGAGACCGCCAGCAAGCGGTCCGCTGCGTCCACCCGCAGCAGGTCGAGCAGCGCGTCGATGGTATTGATCGCCGCCGCGTGGCTGACCTCGACGCCCTTGGGCACCCCGGTGGAGCCCGAGGTGTAGATCACATAGGCGCTCGCCTGCGGCGCCAGCGGCACGGGGGCGGCCAGCGCCGGGCCGCGCAGCAGGCGCTGGACATCCAGGCGCGGCGGCAAGGCCTGCGGATCGTCCTCCTCGGTGATCGCCAGGCATACCCCGGCGGCCTCTTCGATCAGGCGCCGCCGTGCGGGCGGCTGGTCGATGTCCAGCGGCACGTAGCAGGCGCCTGCGGCGAGCACGCCGAATACCGCCGCGACCTGCTGCGGTCCGCGCGGCAGGCTGACCTCGACCGCGTCGCCAGGGCGCACCCCGGCTTCGCGCAGGCCGCCGGCGATGCGCAGCGCACGCTCGGCCAGTTCGCCGCGGGTGACACGTTGGTCGCGATAGAGCAGCGCGTCGGCATCCGGCGCCTCGGCGGCGCGAAGGAAGAAGTCGCGATGCAGGGTGCGCGCCGTGGCGCATGCCGGCTGGCCGTTGAGCAGAGCCCGGCGCGCCTGCTGCGCCCAGGGCAACGGCAGATCGGCAGGCTGCTCCCAGGTGCTGTCGCAGAGACGCTGGAGCAGCCCCACGTAGGCTTCGAACATGGTTTCCGGCAGGCCTTCGGGAAACAGGCCGACGACGCTGTCCCAGGCCAGCAGGATACCGTCGCCCACCCGGTAGAGCTGGTGGTCGAGCCAGACCTGCGGGGTCTGCGAGAGCATGTCGTGGAGATCGCCGAAAGCGTCGCGGAAGGCTGCCGGGACGAAGCCCTCCTCGCCCAGGTTGCTGGCGAACACCACCGGCGCCGAGCGCGGCTGGCCCTGCCGGCGCGCCTCGCGGAGCACCTCCAGGGCGGGGAATGCGGCGTGGTCGATGGCTCCGTGGAGGTTGCGCTGGAAGCTCTTCACCGCCTCGGCGAAGGACACCCCGGCCTGCATCCGGCACTCCAGCAGCAACAGGGTGGTGAAGTCGGCGATCACCTCGCCGATACGCGGGTCGTCGGCATGCCGATCGAACAACGGCACGTTGAGGAGAAATTCCGCGCTTTCGCTCCAGCGCGCCAGGACCAGCGCGAAGGCGCAGCCGAACACGCTGGACAAGGTCACGCCATGCTGCGCGGCAAGACGCTCCAGGCGCCGGCTCTCGCCGGCGGAAAGCTGGAATGCCAGGCGCCGGGTGCGCGGCTGGCGGATGCTTTCCGGCGCGCAGGCCAACGGCAAGGCCGGCGCGTCCGGCAAGCGCGGCAGGCGTTCCAGCCAGTAGTCGCGGGCCCGCGCCGCGGCCTCGGCGCGTTGCGCCGCACGGCGCGCCAGGTAGTCGGCGAAATGCAGCGCCGGCGGCTCCGCCAGGCGCTCCGGCGCCAGGTAGGCGACGCCCAGTTCGGCCAGCAGCAGGCGCAGGCTTTCGACATCGGCGGCAAGCAGGTCGAGACTCAGCCAGAGGCGATCCTCGCCGCCCGGCATGCGCACCAGCCCGAGCAGGAACACCTGGCCGCGCTCCACCGCCAGGCATTCATGGGCGCGCCAGTCGCGCAGCGCCTGCCAGTCGCGCTCGGCCTCGTCCACCTGCAAGGTACGCCAGTCCTGCAGGTCGAAGCAGGACAGCGGCGGCGTCGGAAGGATCTGCTGGCGACCGTCGAAGAAGCGCGCCCGCAACATCGGGTGGCGTTGACGCACGCACTCCGCCGCCGCGGCCAGGCGCTGCGGGTCGACATCCCGCGTGCGGAATTCCAGGAAGGCATGGCAGCTGACGTTGCCCAGCACCTCGCCGGCGCCACGTCCCAGCCAGTAGGCCTGCTGCACGGAAGACAGCTCGAACGGCTGGTCGCGATCCTGCACCGTCGGCAGCGCGACCGTTGCCGGGGCGGACAGCCGGTCCGCGCAGGCCAGCAGGTCGAGCCAGGCCCCCAGGCAGGGGCGCTGCGCCAACTGGGCGAAGTCCAGCGTCGAGCCACGCGCGCGCAGGCGTTCCTGCAGGTACATCAGGCGGATCGAGTCGAGGCCGCAGCCCAGCAGGTCGTCGTCGTCCGCCAGGGCGCGCACGTCGGCAAGCGGTTCGCCGAGCAGGTCGGCGAGCTGCTCGGTCAGCCAGTCGCGCAGGGCGGTACGGGAATCGGGGGGCAGATCCATGGGGGCTCCCTAGGGCAAGCATCTGAGGTCGGCTGCCAGTTCCTGGCAACGATTATCAAATGCGACCTTATCTCACTTGCCTGGGAGGCCTGGCCGGCAATGCTTTAGACAGCCGGACTGTTTCGTTAGATGCAGCGTCATCCCGCAGCGGCGACGCCCCTCCCGTGGCCGGGTCGGGGGTCGTCGCGGAGACTCAGCGGATCTCGCTGGGGGAGATGCCGTAGCGCTTGCGGAAAGCGATGGAGAAATGCGCCGGGCTGTAGCCCACCCGGTAGGCCACCGTGGAGACGTTCGCCTCTTCGTCGCAGAGCATCCGGTGCGCCTCGCGCAGGCGGTACTCCTGCAGGTAGCCGAATACGCTGGCGCCGAACACCTTGCGGAAGCCGGCGGTCAGCTTGCGCGGGTTCATGCCCACGCGGCTGGCCAGCGTGTCCAGCGACGGTGGTTCCTGCAAGGCGCCGACCAGCAGGTCGCGGGCGGCGTGGATGCGCTCGACCTCCGAGCAGGTGATGCGCGGCTCCTCGACGGGGCGCCCCTCGCCGGAAAGGAACTGGGCGCTGAGCGCGGCCAACTCCAGGGCCTTGCCGCCGAGGTAGAGATCGCGGGTCGGACCGAGCATCTGGCAGGTGGCGATCTGCGAGGCCAACGCCTGCATCGCCCGCGGCGCCGGGCAGCTCATGATCCGCGGATCGCCGCCGGGGCGGCGTATCAGTTGCTCGGGCAGCCAGCCGAGGCGGCTGTCCAGGGCTTCGACGCCGAGCTGGACGATGGTGTAGCGCAACGGCTTGTCGGTGCCGTAGATCTGCGCCGAGGTGAAGTCGCCATCGTTGGCGATGGTGCACAGGCTCGGCCCCTCGATGAGGTGCTCGGGCTGGCCGGGAATCCGGCAGCGCAACTGGCCGCTCTGCACGAGGATCAGGCGCAGGCCGCGCTCCAGCGGTTCCTCGAACCAGTCCTCGCTGGCCGAACAGAAGGTTCCGGTCACCAGCTTCATATTCGGATCGATGTGCGCGACGCCGGGCCGGTTGCCCGGTGCCGGCGCGGCGGCATCGGCCTGTGGCGGAGCAATGATGGTGATGGTCATCAGGTTTTCCTGTAGCCCGGGCGCTGCCGACGCGGCGACGCCTTCCTGGATACGTGGGGACAGGGGGACCTTTTAGCGGAGATGGACAACGCGTCCTGCACTCCGCCCCTGCAGCGAATGAAAAAGCCCCGCAATCGAAAGGCGCGGGCTTGCGCGGTCCCTGCCGCCCGCCAATGATAATAAATCTCATTTCCCAGCAATGGCAATCGACCGCATCCACGGAGATCGCATGACTTCCTCGCCCGCCACCCCATCGGCCGTCGACGACGCCCCCGACTGGCCCGCCGCCTTCGTCCGCCGCTATCTCGACGCCGGCCACTGGCAGGACCAGAACTTCGCCGAAGCCCTGGCCGCCAGCGCCGCGCGCCATCCGCGGCGGATCGCACTCTGCGACGACGACCAGCGGCTCAGCTATGCCGACCTGCTCCAGCGCTGCCGCCGCCTGGCAGCCGGACTGCGCCAGGCCGGCCTCGCACATGGCGACACGGTGGTGCTGCACCTGCCCAACGGCATCGCCTTCGTCGAGACCTGCTTCGCCCTGTTCCAGCTCGGCGTACGCCCGGTGCTCGCCCTCCCCGCCCATCGCCAGCATGAGATCAGCGGTTTCTGCCGGTTCGCCGAGGCCAAGGCCTACATCGGCGCCGAACGGATCGACGGCTTCGACCCACGGCCGATGGCCCGTGAGCTGCTCGCCAGCGGCGCCTGCCGGATGGCGCTGATCCACGGCGAGGCCGAGGCGCCGCTGCAAGCGCTGGCACCGCTGTACCAGGCCGACGCGCTGGAAGACTGCGCCGCCCGCGCCGAGGATATCGCCTGCTTCCAGTTGTCCGGCGGCACCACCGGCACGCCGAAGCTGATTCCCCGGCGTCATCGCGAGTATCTCTACAACGTCCGCGCCAGCGCCGAGGTCTGCGGCTTCGACGAGCACACGGTGTACCTCACCGGCTTGCCGATGGCGCACAACTTCACCCTCTGCTGCCCCGGAGTGATCGGCACGCTGCTGGCCGGCGGCCGCGTGGTGGTCAGCCAGCGCGCCGATCCCGAGCATTGCTTCGCCCTGATCGCCCGTGAACGGGTCACCCACACCGCCCTGGTACCGCCGCTGGCGATGCTCTGGCTGGATGCCCAGGAAAGCCGCCGCGCCGATCTATCCAGCCTGCGTCTGCTCCAGGTCGGCGGTTCCAGGCTCGGCAGCAGTGCCGCGCAACGCGTCGAACCGGTGCTCGGCTGCCAGTTGCAACAGGTGCTGGGAATGGCCGAGGGGCTGATCTGCTACACCCGCCTGGACGATCCGCCCGAGCGCGTATTGCATACCCAGGGCCGGCCGCTGTCGCCGGACGACGAAGTGCGGGTGGTCGACGCCGAGGGCCGCGAGGTCGGCCCCGGCGAGGTCGGCGAACTGACCGTGCGCGGTCCCTACACCATCCGCGGCTACTACCGCCTGCCCGAACACAACGCCAAGGCCTTCAGCGCGGACGGCTTCTACCGCACCGGCGACCGGGTCAGCCGCGACAAGGACGGCTACCTGGTGGTGGAGGGCCGCGACAAGGACCAGATCAACCGCGGCGGCGAGAAGATCGCTGCGGAAGAGGTGGAGAACCTGCTGATCGCCCATCCGCAGGTGCACGACGCCACCGTCGTGGCGATGCCCGACAGCCTGCTCGGCGAGCGCACCTGTGCCTTCGTCATCCCGCGCCAGCCGGCACCCTCGGCGCTGAAGCTGAAGCAATACCTGCACGCCTGCGGGCTGGCCGCGTTCAAGGTGCCGGACCGCATCGAGCTGGTCCCGGCCTTCCCCCAGACCGGCATCGGCAAGATCAGCAAGAAGGACCTGCGCGAACGCCTGCGCCGCGAGCTGGAGGCCCGCGCATGAGCGCCGCCTGGGTCCGGCCGTTCCGCCTGACGCCGATGCCGCGCCTGCGCCTGGCCTGCTTCCCCCATGCAGGCGGCAGCGCCAGCTTCTTCCGTAGCTGGAGCGAACGCCTGCCGCCAGACATCGACCTGCTTGCCCTGCAGTACCCGGGCCGCGAGGACCGCTTCAACGAGGCGCCGGCTACCTGCCTGGAAGACCTCGCCGACGGCGCCGCCCTCGCCCTGCGCGATTTCGCCGACGCGCCCCTGGCGCTGTTCGGCCACAGTCTCGGCGCGGCGCTGGCCTACGAAACCGCCCTGCGCCTGGAAAACGCCGGCGCGCCGCTGCGCCACCTGTTCGTCTCCGCCCATCCGGCACCGCACCGGCAACGCGGCGGCGCATTGCACCGCGGCGACGAGGCGGCGCTGCTGGAGGACGTCCGCCGCCAGGGTGGCGCCAGCGAGCTACTCGAGGACGCCGACCTGCGCGCGCTGTTCCTGCCGATCCTGCGCGCCGACTACCAGGCGATCGAGACCTACCGACGGGCGCAGCCCATCGCCCTGGCCTGCGCCCTCGACGTCCTCCTCGGCGAGCACGACGAGGAAGTCAGCGCCGCCGAGGCGCAGGCCTGGAGCGACGCCAGCCGGACTCCCGCCAGGCTGCGGCGCTTTCCTGGCGGCCACTTCTACCTGAGCGAGGGGCGCGACGCGGTGATCGAGCACCTGCTGCGCCGCCTCGCACATCCCGACGCCCTTTCCCGAGAGGTTGCATGATGAAAACTCCCGAAGACTGCACCGGCCTGGCGGACATCCGCGAGGCCATCGACCAGATCGACCTGGATATCGTCCAGGCCCTCGGCCGCCGCATGGACTACGTCAAGGCGGCGTCGCGCTTCAAGGCCAACGAGGCGGCGATTCCGGCGCCCGAGCGGGTCGCCGCGATGCTCCCCGAGCGCGCCCGCTGGGCCGAGGAAAACGGACTCGACGCGCCCTTCGTCGAGGGACTGTTCGCGCAGATCATCCACTGGTACATCGCCGAGCAGATCAAGTACTGGCGCCAGACACGGGGTGCCGCATGAGCCGGCTGGCGCCCCTGAGCCAGTGCCTGCACGCCTTGCGCGGCACCTTCGAGCGCGCCATCGGCCAGGCGCAGGCGCTCGATCGTCCGGTGCTGGTGGCGGCGTCGTTCGAGATCGACCCATTGGACCCGCTGCAGGTATTCGGTGCCTGGGACGACCGGCAAACGCCCTGCCTGTACTGGGAACAGCCCGAGCTGGCGTTCTTCGCCTGGGGCTGCGCCCTGGAGCTGCAAGGCCACGGCGAACAGCGCTTCGCCCGGATCGAGGAAAACTGGCAATTGCTCTGCGCCGACGCCGTGGTCGAGGGCCCGCTGGCGCCGCGCCTGTGCGGCGGATTCCGCTTCGATCCGCGCGGCCCGCGCGAGGAACACTGGCAAGCCTTCGCCGATGCCAGCCTGATGCTCGCCGGCATCACCGTGCTGCGCGAGGGCGAACGCTACCGGGTACTCTGCCAACACCTGGCCAAGCCCGGCGAAGATGCCCTGGCCCTGGCCGCCTACCACTGCTCGGCGCTACTGCGCCTGAGGCAGCCGGCCAGGCGCCGGCCCTCGGGGCCGACCGCTGGCGCGCAGGGCGACGCTTCGGCGCTGGAGCGCAGGCAATGGGAAGCCAAGGTGAGCGACGCGGTAAGCAGTGTCCGCCAGGGACGCTTCGGCAAGGTCGTGCTGGCCCGCACCCAGGCCCGGCCTCTCGGCGACATCGAGCCGTGGCAGGTCATCGAACACCTGCGCCTACAACATGCCGACGCCCAGCTGTTCGCCTGTCGCCGCGGCAACGCCTGCTTCCTCGGCGCCTCCCCGGAACGCCTGGTCCGCATTCGCGCCGGCGAGGCGCTCACCCATGCCCTGGCCGGGACCATCGCCCGCGGCGGCGATGCCCAGGAAGATGCGCGGCTCGGACAGGCCCTGCTGGACAGCGCCAAGGACAGGCACGAACACCAGTTGGTGGTGGAGGCGATCCGTACGGCCCTGGAACCCTTCAGCGAGGCGCTGGAAATCCCCGATGCGCCTGGCCTGAAACGACTGGCGCGAGTCCAGCACCTGAACACGCCGATCCGCGCCCGCCTCGCCGACGCAGGCGGCATCCTGCGGCTGCTGCAGGCGCTGCATCCGACCCCCGCGGTGGGCGGCTACCCACGCAGCGCGGCGCTGGACTACATCCGCCAGCACGAAGGGATGGATCGTGGCTGGTACGCCGCGCCGCTGGGCTGGCTCGACGGCGAAGGCAACGGCGATTTCCTGGTGGCGCTGCGCTCGGCCCTGCTCACGCCGGGCCGGGGCTACCTGTTCGCCGGCTGCGGTCTGGTAGGCGATTCGGAACCGGCCCACGAGTATCGCGAAACCTGCCTTAAGCTCAGTGCCATGCGGGACGCTCTGTCCGCCATAGGCGGCCTGGACGAAGTGCCCTTGCAGCGCGGCGTCGCCTGAAAACGAAGACCCCCTGCGGCCCGAGGGCGGCAGGGGGTCTTCGAAGGTCTGCCCGTGGCGCGGACGGGCCGCGCCGCAAGGGCGTCGCTTAGAACGGAATGTCGTCGTCGAAGCTGTCGTAGTCCTGGGCCGGTTGCGGCGCCGGTTGCTGCTGCGGGGCCGGACGCGACTGTTGCTGCGGGGCCTGCTGCGGGCGCTGCATGGGCTCGCGCGGGGCGCGCTGCGAATCGTCGCCGGAGGGGCGGCCGCCGAGCAACTGCATGTTGCCGTTGATGTCGACCACGATCTCGGTGGTGTAGCGATCCTGACCGTCCTGGCCCTGCCACTTGCGGGTGCGCAGGCTGCCTTCGACGTAGACCTGGGAACCCTTGCGCAGGTACTCGCCGGCGATCTCCGCCAGGCGGCCGAAGAACACCACGCGGTGCCATTCGGTGCGCTCCTGTTGCTGGCCGGTCTGCTTGTCCTTCCAGCTCTCGCTGGTGGCGAGGGTGATGTTGGTCACCGCATTGCCGTTGGGCATGTAGCGGGTTTCCGGGTCACCACCGACGTTACCAACCAGAATGACTTTGTTAACCCCACGGGCCATGACGTTCTCCTAAGGTTCAGCATCCGCCCGGCGCGGCCTGGGCCAGGCGCTCGAGGGCGGTGCGATCCACTTGTTGGGTATCCACTTTGACATAGGCGGCGGCCTCCTCGGCCACCACCACGGCGTCTGCCACACCGGGCAACGCCCTGAATCGCTGGACCAGCACCGCGTCCTGCAGCGCGGCGGGCGCGAGCGGCAGGCGAATGCTGGTCACATAAGGCGGTTCGCGCATGGTAACAGCAATCGCCAGCCAGAGGGCAGCGAGCACCGCGCATCCGATGAACACCATGCTCAGCCCGCCGTGCTGGAACATCCAGCCGCCGAGGATGCCGCCCAGCGCCGCACCGAGGAACTGGCTGGTGGAATACACCCCCATCGCCGTGCCCTTGCCGCCGGCCGGCGAGACCTTGCTGACCAGCGACGGCAGCGAGGCTTCGAGCAGGTTGAAGGCAGTGAAGAACACCACCGTGCCGACCACCAGCATGGCCAGGCTGTGACCGAAGACCAGGAAGAACAGTTCGCAGGCCAGCAGGGTCGCCACCGCGCCGGTCAGCACGCGCTTCATGCGACGCTTCTTCTCGGCGTAGATGATGAACGGCACCATGCCGAAGAAACCGACCAACAGCGCGGTCAGGTAGACCCACCAGTGCTGCTCCTTGGGCAGGCCACCCTCGTGCACCAGCGCCAGCGGCAAGGCGACGAAGCTGGCCATGAGGATGGCGTGGAGGATCAGGATGCCGGCGTCCAGGCGCAGCAGGTCGCCGTGCTTCAGGGTCGGCAGCAGGGCCTGGCGCGCCACGCTGGATTCGCGGTGCTGGGTCATGTGGTCCGGCTGTGGGACGAAGAACAGGATCAGCAGCAGGCCGACCAGCGCCATCCCGGCGGTGAACCAGAACAGCCCATGCAGGCCGAACAGATGGGTCAGCACCGGGCCGAGCACCATGGCCACGGCGAAGGAGACGCCGATGCTCATGCCGATCATCGCCATCGCCTTGGTCCGGTGTTGCTCGCGGGTGAGGTCGGAGAGCAGTGCCATCACCGCCGCCGAGATCGCCCCGGCGCCCTGCAGGACGCGGCCGGCGATCACCCCCCAGATGGAGTCGGCATTGGCCGCGAGGGCCGCGCCGGCGGCAAAGATCAGCAGCCCGACGACGATCACCGGGCGCCGGCCGATGCGGTCGGAAATGGTCCCGAAGGGAATCTGCAGGATCGCCTGGGTCAGGCCATAGGCGCCGATGGCCAGGCCGATCAGCGCCGGGGTCGCGCCGGCCAGGTCCTGGCCGTAGGTGGCCAGCACCGGCAGGACCATGAACATGCCGAGCATGCGGAAGGCGAATACCAGTGACAGCCCGACGGCCGCTCGCGTTTCGGTACCGCTCATCCGCTCAGTATGTGAGTCGTGCATAACACCCTCATGGAAGAAACCGCTGCAGGGCAAGGCCTCATGCCCCTGCCGATGGCGCCGCCGCCCGCTCCTGGGCGGCCGGGGCAATGCCCGCGCCGGAAAAATGCCGCGCATTCTACCAGTCCGCCCCCTCGCGGCACAGGCGCGCCACTTTGCCGCGCGCTAGCGGCCAGCCGTATAATCAGCGGTTTTCGCCCGCCATGCGAGGCCGCTGTGGATAAGATCCTGATTCGTGGGGCGCGTACCCACAACCTGAAGAACGTCGACCTCACACTGCCACGCGACAAACTGATCGTGATCACCGGTCTTTCCGGTTCCGGCAAGTCTTCCCTGGCTTTCGACACGCTCTATGCGGAAGGCCAGCGGCGCTACGTGGAATCCCTCTCGGCCTACGCCCGGCAGTTCCTGTCGATGATGGAGAAGCCGGACGTGGACACCATCGAAGGGCTGTCGCCGGCGATTTCCATCGAACAGAAGTCCACTTCCCACAACCCACGCTCCACCGTGGGTACGATCACCGAGATCTACGACTACCTGCGCCTGCTTTATGCCCGCGTCGGTACCCCGCGCTGCCCGGACCACGACATCCCGCTGGAGGCGCAGACCGTCAGCCAGATGGTCGACCAGGTCCTGGCCCTGCCGGAAGGCAGCAAGCTGATGCTGCTGGCGCCGGTGATCCGCGAGCGCAAGGGCGAGCACCTGGCGGTGTTCGACGAGATGCGCGCGCAGGGTTTCGTCCGCGCCCGGGTCGACGGCAAGCTCTACGAACTCGACGAAGTGCCGAAGCTGGATAAGCAGAAGAAGCACAGCATCGATGTGGTGGTGGACCGCTTCAAGGTTCGCGCGGACCTCCAGCAACGCCTGGCCGAGTCGTTCGAGACCGCCCTGTCCCTGGCCGACGGTATCGCCCTGGTAGCACCGATGGACGAGGACGAGGATGTCGAGGAGATCATCTTCTCGGCGCGCTTCGCCTGCCCGGTCTGCGGCCACTCGATCAGCGAGCTGGAACCCAAGCTGTTCTCCTTCAACAACCCGGCCGGCGCCTGTCCGACCTGCGACGGCCTCGGCGTGAAGCAATTCTTCGACGCGCGCCGGGTGGTCAATGGCGAGTTGACCCTGGCCGAGGGCGCGATCCGCGGCTGGGACCGGCGCAACGTCTATTACTTCCAGATGCTCGGCTCGCTGGCCCAGCATTACGGCTTCAGCCTGGAAGAACCCTTCGACGAACTCGGCGCCGAGCACCAGAAGGTGGTGCTCTACGGCTCCGGCCGGGAAAACGTCGACTTCCGCTATCTCAACGACCGCGGCGACATCGTCAAGCGTTCGCACCCCTTCGAAGGCATCCTGCCGAACCTTGAGCGGCGCTACCGCGAGACCGAGTCGGCCACGGTCCGCGAGGAGCTGGCCAAGTTCCTCAGCACCCAGCCCTGCCCGGATTGCCACGGTACCCGCCTGCGCCGCGAGGCGCGGCATGTGTGGGTCGGCGACCGGACGCTGCCGGCGATCACCGCGATGCCGGTCGGCGAGGCCTGCGAGTATGCCGCCGGACTCAGCCTGACCGGCCGCCGTGGCGAGATCGCGGCGAAAATCCTCAAGGAAATCCGCGACCGCCTGCAATTCCTGGTCAACGTCGGCCTCGACTACCTGACCCTCGACCGCAGCGCCGACACCCTGTCCGGCGGCGAAGCCCAGCGCATCCGCCTGGCCAGCCAGATCGGCGCCGGCCTGGTGGGAGTGATGTACATCCTCGACGAACCCTCGATCGGCCTGCACCAACGCGACAACGAACGCCTGCTCGGCACCCTCACCCACCTGCGCAACCTCGGCAACACGGTGATCGTGGTCGAGCACGACGAGGACGCGATCCGACTCGCCGACTACGTCGTCGACATCGGTCCGGGCGCCGGTGTGCACGGCGGCCAGGTAGTGGCGGAAGGTACGCCCGACCAGGTGATGAACCACCCCGACTCGCTGACCGGCAAGTACCTTTCCGGGCGCAAGAAAATCGCGGTTCCGGCCAAGCGCACCCCGCGCGACAAGAAGAAGCTGCTGAAGCTGAAAGGCGCCCGCGGCAACAACCTGCAGAACGTCAACCTGGAAATCCCGGTCGGCCTGTTCACCTGCATCACCGGGGTCTCGGGCTCCGGCAAGTCGACGCTGATCAACAACACCCTGTTCCCGATCACCGCCACCGCGCTGAACGGCGCGACTACCCTGGAAGTGGCGCCGTACGACTCGTTCGACGGCCTGCAGCACCTGGACAAGGTGGTCGACATCGACCAGAGCCCGATCGGTCGTACCCCGCGCTCCAACCCGGCGACCTATACCGGCCTGTTCACGCCGATCCGCGAACTGTTCTCCGGCGTGCCGGAGGCCCGCTCGCGCGGCTACGGTCCCGGCCGCTTCTCGTTCAACGTCAAGGGCGGCCGTTGCGAGGCCTGCCAGGGCGACGGCGTGATCAAGGTGGAGATGCACTTCCTGCCGGACATCTACGTTCCCTGCGATGTCTGCAAGGGCAAGCGCTACAACCGCGAGACCCTGGAGATCCGCTACAAGGGCAAGAGCATCCACGAAGTGCTGGAGATGACCATCGAGGAAGCCCGCGAGTTCTTCGACGCCGTCCCCGCCCTGGCGCGCAAGCTGCAGACACTGATGGACGTCGGCCTGTCCTACATCAAGCTGGGCCAGAGCGCGACCACCCTCTCGGGCGGCGAGGCACAGCGGGTCAAGCTGTCCCGCGAGCTGTCCAAGCGCGACACCGGCAAGACCCTGTACATCCTCGACGAACCGACCACCGGCCTGCACTTCGCCGACATCCAGCAACTGCTCGACGTGCTCCACCGCCTGCGCGACCACGGCAACACCGTGGTGGTGATCGAGCACAACCTGGACGTGATCAAGACCGCCGACTGGCTGGTCGACCTCGGCCCCGAGGGCGGCTCCAAGGGTGGCCAGATCATCGCCAACGGCACGCCAGAGCAGGTGGCCGAGATGCCCCAGTCGCACACCGGCCACTTCCTCAAGCCGCTGCTGGAACGCGATCGCGCCTGATTGCCGGGCGCTCATGAAAAAGCCCCTGCGGCCGTGAGGCGCAGGGGCTTTTTCGTATCCGCGGGGTAGGATCAGATCTGCGACTGCAGGTAGTTCTCCAGGCCCATCCTGGCGATCAGGCCAAGCTGTTGCTCCAACCAGTAGGCGTGGTCTTCCTCGGTGTCGGCCAACTGGGCCTTGAGGATGTCGCGGCTGACGAAGTCCTTGTGCTGCTCGCAGAGGGCGATGCCCTTGGCCAGCGCGGCGCGGACATGGCGCTCGAGCTTGAGGTCGGCCTCGAGCATCTCCGGCACCGTGGTGCCCGGGTGGATATCGTCGGGACGCATGCGCGGCGTACCTTCGAGCAGGAGGATACGGCGCAGCAGGGCGTCGGCGTGCTGGGTCTCCTCCTCCATCTCGTGGTTGAGGCGCTCGTAGAGCTTGCTGAAGCCCCAGTCCTCGTACATGCGCGAGTGGATGAAGTACTGGTCGCGCGCGGCCAGCTCGCCGGTCAGCAGCGTGTTGAGGTAATCGATGACTTCCGGATGGCCTTGCATCGGGGGGCTCTCCCTGGAGAAAACTAGGAATCTAGCCGCATATGCTCCCGGCTCCGCCTGATCCGGGTCAAGCCAATGCAGATAAAAAAGCCCCCTTCCTAGGAAGGGGGCCGGGGGCCTCATCAGGCCATCAGTCCAGCTTCAGGCCGAGGGCGTCGGCGACGCCTTTGCCGTAGGCCGGGTCGACCTTGAGGAACAGGCCGATCTGGCGACGCTGGATCTGTTCCGGTACATCGCGGATGTCTTCGGCGATGTTGGCGAACAGCCGCTGCTTCTGCTCGTCGGTGAACAGATGGAACAGCGCGGCGGGCTGGCTGTAGTAGTCGTCGTCCACCCGGTGGTTCCAGTGGTCCGCCGCGCCCTCCAGGCTCAGCGGCGGCTCGGAGAAGTCAGGCTGCTCCTGCCACTGGTTGAAGCTGTTCGGCTCGTAGGTGACGCGCTGATGGGCGTTGTTGCCGTCCACCCGCATGCCGCCGTCGCGGTGGTAGACCTGGTGCGGGCAACGCGCGGCGTTCACCGGGATCTGGTGGTGGTTGACGCCCAGGCGATAGCGATGGGCGTCGCCGTAGGAGAACAGACGGCCCTGGAGCATCTTGTCCGGCGAGAAACCGATACCGGGCACCACGTTGGCCGGCGTGAAAGCGGCCTGCTCGACCTCGGCGAAGTAGTTGTCCGGGTTACGGTTCAGCTCGAAGAAGCCCACTTCGATCAACGGGTAGTCACCGTGGGGCCAGACCTTGGTCAGGTCGAACGGGTTGTAGCGATAGGTGGCCGCTTCCTTCTCGGGCATGATCTGCACGTACATCTTCCAGCGCGGGAAGTCGCCTTTCTCGATGCTCTCGTACAAGTCGCGCTGCGAACTCTCGCGGTCCTGGGCGATCACTTCGGCAGCCTCGGCGTTGGTCAGGTTCTCGATGCCCTGTTGGGTCTTGAAGTGGAACTTGACCCAGAAGCGCTCGTTGTTCGCATTGATGAAGCTGAAGGTATGGCTGCCGAAACCATGGATGTGCCGATAGCTCTTCGGCAGACCGCGGTCGCTGAAGTCGATGGTCAACTGATGCAGCGACTCGGGGAGGTGAGAGAAAAAGTCCCACTTGAAGGTCGCATTGCGCAGGTTGGTGCGCGGGTCACGCTTCACCACGTGGTTGAGATCGGGGAACTTGAGCGGGTCGCGCAGATAGAACACCGGGGTGTTGTTGCCGACCAGGTCCCAGTTGCCCTGCTCGGTGTAGAAACGCATGGAGAAGCCGCGGATGTCTCGCTCTGCATCCGCCGCGCCACGCTCACCGGCGACGGTGGAGAAGCGCAGGAACATATCGGTCTTCTTGCCGACCTGGGAGAAGATCTTCGCCCGGGTGTAGGGGGTGATGTCATGGGTGACGGTGAAGGTGCCATAGGCCGCGGAGCCTTTCGCATGCATGCGGCGCTCGGGGATCACTTCGCGATCGAAGTGGGCGAGCTTCTCGAGGAACCACACGTCCTGCAGCAACATCGGGCCACGCGGACCGGCGGTCTGCACGTTCTGGTTATCGACCACCGGTGCGCCAGCGGCAGTGGTCAGGCGGGTCTTCTCTTCCATTTACTCTCTCCTCAACGGCTAACGTGCTATGAAGCGAAGCGGCTACACGGAAATCATCAGCGTGGACCAGGGATTGGCGGAGGACAACCTCCAGGCTGAGCCAAGCGCCCTTTGCATTGATCTCGCTTACCCGAACGTAGCTTTTCGTAAAAGCAGGTTAAGGATGAATGACAGCCCTCCAACAATCCAATTTATTAAAGACAGCGAGACGATAGATAAAAACTTTAAGGCAGGTAATAAAAAACCGGGCCTAGGCCCGGTTTCTTGTGCAGCAGATGCCTTATTCGGCAGCTTCTACGACTTCACCGCCGACAGGACGATCAACCAGCTCGACGTACGCCATGGGGGCGTTGTCGCCAGCGCGGAAACCGCACTTCAGGATGCGCAGGTAGCCGCCCGGACGGTTGGCGTAGCGCTTGCCCAGGTCGTTGAACAGCTTGCCAACGGCAGCTTTCGAACGGGTACGGTCGAAAGCCAGGCGACGGTTGGCGACGCTGTCTTCCTTGGCCAGGGTGATCAGCGGCTCGGCAACGCGACGCAGTTCCTTGGCCTTGGGCAGGGTGGTTTTGATCAGTTCGTGTTCGAACAGCGACACCGCCATGTTCTGGAACATAGCCTTGCGGTGCGCGCTGGTGCGGCTCAGGTGACGACCACTTTTACGATGGCGCATGGTTCAATTCCTTTCCAAACTTTACGTTCGGTAGTTACGACGATCAGGCAGTGGCCTTGTCGTCTTTCTTAAGACTTGCCGGCGGCCAGTTATCGAGGCGCATACCGAGGGACAAACCACGGGAAGCCAGAACGTCCTTGATTTCGGTCAGGGACTTCTTGCCCAGGTTCGGCGTTTTCAACAGCTCCACTTCGGTGCGCTGGATCAGGTCACCGATGTAGTAGATGTTTTCCGCCTTCAGGCAGTTGGCCGAACGTACGGTCAGTTCCAGGTCATCGACCGGGCGCAGGAGGATCGGATCGATCTCGTCTTCCTGCTCTTCAACGACGGGTTCGCTGTCGCCCTTGAGGTCCACGAACGCTGCCAGCTGCTGTTGCAGGATGGTAGCGGCGCGACGGATAGCCTCTTCGGGATCCAGAGTGCCGTTGGTTTCCAGGTCCAGGACCAGTTTGTCCAGGTTGGTGCGCTGCTCGACACGGGCGTTTTCCACCACGTAGGAGACACGACGGACCGGGCTGAACGATGCGTCGAGCTGCAGACGGCCGATGCTGCGGCTTTCGTCTTCGTCGCTCTGACGTGCATCGGCAGGCTCGTAGCCACGGCCACGAGCTACCTTCAGCTTCATGTTCAGCGCGCCGTTGTCTGCCAGGTTGGCGATAACGTGGTCACCGTTGATGATCTCAACATCGTGATCCAGCTGAATATCGGCAGCAGTCACAACACCCGAGCCCTTCTTAGCCAGGGTCAGCGTCACTTCATCACGACCGTGCAGCTTGATGGCCAGACCTTTCAGGTTCAGCAGGATCTCGATTACATCTTCCTGCACACCTTCGATCGCCGAGTACTCGTGGAGTACGCCGTCGATCTCGGCCTCGACCACTGCGCAGCCAGGCATGGAGGACAACAGGATGCGACGCAGCGCGTTGCCCAGGGTGTGACCAAAACCACGCTCGAGAGGCTCGAGCGTGATCTTGGCGCGGGTTTGACTGACCACCTGCACATCGATGTGGCGGGGGGTCAGGAACTCATTTACCGAACTCTGCATGGATGCACCTATTTTCTAGCCCTTACTTGGAGTAGAGCTCGACAATCAGGTTTTCGTTGATATCAGCGGACAGGTCGCTGCGAGCCGGAGCACTCTTGAAGGTACCAGCCTTCTTGTCGAGGTCGACTTCGACCCACTCGACGCGACCGCGCTGGCCACAGAGTTCCAGAGCCTGAGCGATACGCAGCTGGTTCTTCGATTTTTCGCGAACAGCTACGACGTCACCGGCCTTCACTTGGTAGGAAGGGATGTTGACGGTCTGACCGTTGACGGTGATGGCCTTGTGGGATACCAGCTGGCGGGATTCCGAACGAGTGGAACCGAAGCCCATGCGGTATACGACGTTGTCCAGGCGGCACTCGAGCAGTTGCAGCAGGTTCTCACCGGTAGAACCCTTGCGACGGGAAGCTTCCTGGTAGTAACCGCGGAACTGACGCTCCAGCACGCCGTAGATGCGACGTACTTTCTGCTTTTCACGCAGCTGCAGACCGTAGTCGGACAGACGGCCACGACGCTGGCCATGCTGGCCAGGAACGTTTTCAGCCTTGCACTTCGAGTCGAGGGCGCGGGCGCCGCTCTTCAGGAACAGGTCGGTGCCTTCACGGCGAGACAGTTTGCACTTGGGACCAATGTAACGAGCCATTTCTCACTGTCTCCTATTACACGCGACGCTTTTTCGGCGGACGGCAGCCGTTATGCGGGATCGGGGTTACGTCGGTGATGCTGGCGATCTTGTAGCCGCAAGCATTCAGAGCGCGAACGGCGGACTCGCGGCCCGGGCCCGGGCCCTTGACGTTGACGTCCAGGTTCTTCAGACCGTATTCCAGGGCAGCCTGGCCGGCACGCTCGGCCGCTACCTGGGCAGCGAACGGGGTGCTCTTACGCGAGCCGCGGAAACCGGAACCACCGGAGGTCGCCCAGGACAGTGCGTTGCCCTGACGGTCGGTGATGGTCACGATGGTGTTGTTGAAAGACGCGTGGATGTGGGCGATCCCATCGACCACTGTCTTTTTGACTTTCTTACGGGGACGAGCAGCAGGTTTTGCCATGACTAGATTCCTACGCGATTACTTGCGGATCGGCTTACGCGGGCCCTTGCGGGTACGCGCGTTGGTCTTGGTACGCTGACCGCGAACCGGCAGACCGCGACGATGACGCAGACCGCGGTAGCAACCGAGGTCCATCAGACGCTTGATGTTCATGTTGATTTCGCGACGCAGGTCACCTTCGGTGGTGATCTTCGCGACTTCGTTACGCAGCTGATCGATCTGCTCGTCGCTCAGGTCCTTGATCTTGGCAGCCGGGTTTACGCCGGTGGCTGCGCAGATGCTCTGAGCAGTAGTGCGACCAACACCATAGATGTAGGTCAGCGAGATAACAGTGTGCTTGTTATCCGGAATGTTGACGCCTGCAATACGGGCCATTCAGAAAAACTCCAATTGACAGCTACCCTGCGCCCAGGAAGCCAAGAAAGGGCGCGGATATTAGCGCTGTAATAGCAAATAATCAACCCGGCAGCACACTAGCTGCCGGGTTATCACGCGTGGATCACAATCAGCCTTGGCGCTGCTTGTGACGCGGTTCCGCGCTGCAGATCACCCGCACGATGCCATCGCGACGGATGATTTTGCAGTTACGGCACAGCTTCTTGACCGATGCACGAACTTTCATCACCAACTCCTCGAACCTTACGGGTCTATCAGCGCAGCATGCCGCTGCCGTAGCCCTTCAGGTTGGCTTTCTTCATCAGGGATTCATACTGGTGAGAAACGAGGTGAGATTGCACCTGGGCCATAAAGTCCATGACAACCACGACCACGATCAACAGCGAGGTCCCGCCAAGATAGAACGGCACGTGCGCCGCAACCACCAGGAACTGGGGCAGCAGGCAGACAGCCGTCATGTACAGAGCACCGAACATGGTCAAACGGGTCAGCACGCCATCGATGTAGCGAGCGGACTGTTCGCCCGGACGGATGCCCGGAATAAATGCACCGGACTTCTTGAGGTTCTCCGCCACGTCCTTCGGGTTGAACATCAGCGCTGTATAGAAGAAGCAGAAGAAAACGATCCCTGCAGTGAACAGCAAGATGTTCAGCGGCTGCCCCGGAGCGATCGCTTGCGCGACGTCCTGCAACCAACCCAAGCCTTCCGACTGACCGAACCAGGAGCCCAGGGACGCCGGGAACAGCAGGATACTGCTGGCGAAAATCGCGGGAATCACACCCGCCATGTTCACCTTCAACGGCAGATGGCTGGTCTGCGCTGCAAACACCTTGCGGCCTTGCTGGCGCTTGGCGTAATGCACCGCGATGCGACGCTGGCCACGCTCGATGAACACCACGAACGCGATGATCGCCACGGCCAGCAGGCCGACGCCGATCAGGGCGAAGATGTTGATGTCACCTTGACGGGCAGACTCGAAAGACTGACCGATGGCGCGCGGCAGGCCTGCAACGATACCAGCGAAGATCAACATCGAGATGCCGTTGCCGACACCGCGCTCGGTGATCTGCTCGCCCAGCCACATCATGAACATGGCACCAGCCACGAAGGTGGTGACAGCCACGAAGTAGAAGCCGAAGTCGTTGGAGAAGGCTACGCCCTGGCTGCCCAGGCCAACGGACATGCCGATGGCCTGGACCAGTGCCAGGACTACAGTACCGTAGCGGGTGTACTGGCTGATCTTGCGACGCCCAGACTCACCCTCTTTCTTCAACTGCTCCAGCTGCGGGCTGATAGCGGTCATGAGCTGCATGATGATCGAAGCCGAGATGTACGGCATGATCCCCAGTGCAAAGATACTCATGCGCTCCAGCGCGCCGCCGGAAAACATGTTGAAGAGGCTAAGAATGGTCCCCTCGTTCTGCCGGAACAGTGCCGCCAAGCGATCGGGGTTGATGCCCGGAACTGGGATGTGCGCGCCGATCCGATAGACGATGATCGCCAGGAACAGGAAACGCAGACGTGCCCAGAGCTCGGACAGACCGCCGTTGCTTAGCGCAGAGAGAGCACCTTGCTTAGCCATTTAGTCCTCGAATTTACCGCCAGCTGCTTCGATAGCCGCACGCGCACCCTTGGTGGCGGCGATACCTTTCAGGGTGACCGCACGACCAACTTCGCCGGACAGCATGACTTTGACGCGCTGTACGTGCTGGTTGATCAGGTTGGCATCCTTCAGGGTCTGCAGGCTGACGACGTCGCCTTCGACCTTGGCCAGCTCGGAGGTGCGCACTTCAGCACGATCCATGGCCTTCAGGGAAACGAAGCCGAACTTCGGCAGGCGACGGTGCAGAGGCTGTTGACCACCCTCGAAGCCCGGAGCGACCTTGCCACCGGAGCGGGAGGTCAGACCTTTGTGACCACGGCCACCAGTCTTGCCCAGACCGCTACCGATGCCACGGCCCGGACGGTGCTTTTCGCGACGGGCACCCGGCGCGGAACGCAGATCGTTCAGTTGCATGGATTAACCCTCCACACGCAGCAGGTAGTAGGCCTTGTTGATCATGCCGCGGTTCTCAGGAGTGTCCTGAACTTCGACGGTATGATTGATGCGACGCAGGCCGAGACCCTTGACGCAAGCCTTGTGGTTGGCCAGACGGCCGTTCAGGCTCTTGACCAGAGTGACTTTGACAGTTGCCATGGTTAGAGAATCTCCTCGACGCTCTTGCCACGCTTGGCCGCTACTGCTTCCGGAGCCTGCATGTTCTTCAGGCCCTTGAAGGTGGCGTAAACCACGTTCACCGGATTGGTGGAGCCATAGCACTTGGCCAGGACGTTCTGCACACCAGCCACTTCCAGAACGGCACGCATGGCGCCGCCGGCGATGATGCCGGTACCTTCCGAAGCCGGCTGCATGTACACCTTGGAGGCGCCATGGGCGGACTTGGTCGGATACTGCAGGGTGGTGCCGTTCAGATCGACTTGGATCATGTTGCGGCGAGCGGCTTCCATTGCTTTCTGGATGGCGGCCGGCACTTCACGCGCCTTGCCACGACCGAAACCAACGCGACCCTTGCCATCACCCACCACGGTCAGTGCGGTGAAAGCGAAGATACGGCCACCTTTTACGGTTTTGGCGACGCGGTTAACCTGAACCAGCTTCTCGATGTAGCCTTCGTCGCGCTTTTGCTCGTTGTTTGCCATAACTTAGAACTCCAGTCCGCCTTCACGAGCGGCATCAGCCAGCGCTTTCACACGGCCGTGGTACTTGAAGCCAGAACGATCGAACGCCACCTGGGTGACGCCGGCCGCTTTGGCGCGCTCGGCGACCAGTTGACCAACTTTCTTGGCTGCATCGATGTTGCCGGTGGCACCTTCGCGCAGGTCTTTGTCCAGGGTCGAGGCGCTGGCCAGGACCTTGCCGCCGTCGGCCGCAATGACCTGGGCGTAAATGTGCTGGGAAGAGCGGTACACGCAGAGGCGTACGGTTTCCAGCTCGCGCATCTTCAGGCGTGCCTTGCGAGCGCGACGCAGACGGGTTTCTTTCTTGACGCTCATTTGCTATGCCCTACTTCTTCTTGGCTTCTTTACGACGGACGACTTCGTCGGCGTAACGCACGCCCTTGCCTTTGTAAGGCTCCGGCGGACGGAAGTCGCGAATTTCGGCAGCAACCTGACCGACCAGCTGCTTGTCGATACCCTTGATCAGGATATCGGTCTGGCTGGGGGTCTCAGCGACGATGCCGGCCGGCAGTTCGTAATCAACCGGATGGGAGAAGCCGAGGGACAGGGACAGCACTTGGCCCTTGGCCTGCGCTTTGTAACCAACGCCGACCAGCTGGAGCTTGCGCTCGAAGCCCTGGCTGACGCCGACTACCATGTTGTTCACCAGAGCACGGGTGGTACCAGCCATGGCGCGAGTCTGCTGGTCGCCGTTACGCGCAGCAAAACGCAGCTCACCGCTGTCCTGGATCACTTCGACCGAAGGATGGACCTTGAGCTCCAGAGCACCTTTGGCGCCCTTGATGGACAGTTGCTGACCAGCCAGTTTGATTTCAACGCCGGCAGGCAGCTTGACGGGGTTCTTAGCAACGCGAGACATGCTGATTCCCCTTAGAACACAGTGCAGAGCACTTCGCCGCCAACACCAGCAGCACGGGCAGCACGATCGGTCATCACACCTTTGTTGGTGGAGACGATCGACACACCGAGGCCGCCACGAACTTTCGGCAGTTGCTCAACGGATTTGTACTGACGCAGGCCAGGACGGCTGATGCGCTTGACCTCTTCGATGACAGGCTTGCCTTCGAAGTACTTCAGTTCGATGGACAGCTGGGGTTTTACTTCCGAGCTGATCTGGAAATCCGCAATATAGCCTTCGTCCTTCAGGACTTTGGCTACCGCCGCTTTCAGTTTCGAGGACGGCATGCTTACGACGGTCTTTTCAGCCATCTGGGCATTACGGATGCGAGTTAGCATGTCTGCTAACGGGTCCTGCATACTCATGGGCTTAACGCTCCTGATACAAAAGAATAAGCCTTCAACTTCAATTCGCCCATAAACGCCAGGCGAAACAAACCCAGGCTCAGGGGAGCCGGGTATTCTAGAGATCGCGCCAAAACGAATCAAGCCCCATGAGGGGCTTGATTCGATGTCGCGATCAACGGTGCCGACTGGCGACACCGTTCGCTGCGATTACCAGCTGGCTTTCACCAGGCCCGGTACGTCGCCGCGCATGGCGGCTTCGCGCAGCTTGTTACGGCTCAGGCCGAACTTGCGGTAGAAGCCGTGCGGACGGCCGGTCAGGCGGCAACGGTTACGCAGGCGGCTGGCGCTGGCGTCACGCGGTTGCTTCTGCAGGGCGACCTGGGCATTCCAACGCTCTTCCGCAGAGGAGTTCGGATTAGCGATGATCGCTTTCAGCTCGGCACGCTTCTTGGCGTACTTGGCTACCGTCAGCTGACGCTTCAGCTCGCGGTTCTTCATGCTCTCTTTAGCCATGTTCCTACTCCAATCAGTTACGGAACGGGAATTTGAAAGCACGCAGCAGGGCGCGACCTTCGTCATCCGTACGAGCGGTGGTGGTCAGGGTGATGTCCAGGCCACGCAGCGCATCGATCTTGTCGTAATCGATTTCCGGGAAGATGATCTGCTCTTTCACGCCCATGCTGTAGTTGCCGCGACCATCGAAGGACTTGGCATTCAGGCCGCGGAAGTCACGCACGCGCGGCAGGGAGATGGACAGCAGACGATCCAGGAACTCGTACATCCGGTCGCTACGCAGGGTGACCTTGACGCCGATCGGCCAGCCTTCACGGATCTTGAAGCCTGCGATGGACTTACGAGCGTAAGTCACGACCGGCTTCTGACCAGTGATCTTTTCCAGATCGGCTACGGCGTTCTCGATGATCTTCTTGTCACCGACCGCCTCGCCAAGACCCATGTTCAGGGTGATTTTGGTAACGCGCGGAACTTCCATCACGTTCGCCAGCTGAAGCTCTTCTTTCAGCTTGGGCGCGATTTCCTTCCGATAAATTTCTTTCAATCGTGCCATGGTGATCTACCTAGCAGCCTCAAGCCTGAACCGGTTTCTGGGTCGACTTGAAGACACGAATTTTCTTACCGTCTTCTACCTTGAAGCCAACGCGGTCAGCCTTGCTGGTTTCAGTATTGAAGATGGCGACGTTGGAGACGTGCAGAGGCGCCTCCTTCTCGACGATACCGCCCTGTTGGCCGAGCATCGGATTGGGCTTGGTGTGGCGCTTGATCAGGTTCACCCCGCCGACGACCAGACGGTCGTCAGCGAGAACCTTCAGCACCTTGCCACGCTTGCCCTTGTCCTTGCCGGCAATGACGATTACTTCGTCGTCACGACGAATCTTTTGCATGACGGCTACTCCTTACAGCACTTCGGGGGCGAGCGAGACGATCTTCATGAACTTCTCGGTACGGAGTTCACGAGTCACTGGCCCAAAGATACGGGTGCCGATCGGCTCCTGCTTGTTGTTCAGCAGGACGGCGGCGTTGCCGTCGAAGCGGATGATGGAACCGTCGGTACGACGCACGCCGTGCTTGGTGCGAACGACCACGGCAGTCATGACCTGGCCCTTCTTCACTTTGCCGCGCGGAATCGCTTCCTTGACGGTGACCTTGATGATGTCGCCGATGCCGGCGTAACGGCGGTGGGAACCGCCGAGCACCTTGATGCACATCACACGACGCGCGCCGCTGTTGTCAGCGACATCGAGCATGGATTGAGTCTGAATCATATAATTTCTCCGACCCCTAGTCCTTAGACTTCCACCGCGCGTTCAACGATATCAACCAGGGTCCAGGCCTTGGTCTTGGCCAGCGGACGGGTTTCGCGAATGGTGACCAGGTCACCAATGCGGCACTGATTGGATTCGTCGTGTGCGTGCAGTTTGGTCGAACGCTTGACGTATTTGCCGTAGATCGGGTGCTTGACGCGACGCTCGATCAGTACGGTGACGGTCTTGTCCATTTTGTCGCTGACGACGCGGCCGGTCAGCGTACGGACGGTTTTCTGAGCTTCAGCCATGATCACTTACCTGCTTGCTGATTGAGCACAGTTTTAACGCGAGCGATGTCGCGCTTAACCTGCGAGAGCAGGTGAGACTGCCCCAACTGGCCAGTTGCTTTCTGCATGCGCAGATTGAACTGGTCGCGCAGCAGGCCGAGCAGTTGCTCGTTCAGCTGCTCAACGGATTTTTCACGAAGTTCATTCGCTTTCATCACATCACCGTCCGCTTAACAAAGGAGGTGGCGAGGGGCAGCTTTGCAGCAGCCAGGGCGAAAGCCTCACGCGCCAGCTCTTCGGAAACACCCTCGATCTCGTACAGGACCTTGCCCGGCTGGATCTGGGCTACCCAGTACTCGACCCCACCCTTACCTTTACCCATACGAACTTCGAGGGGCTTCTTGGTGACAGGCTTGTCAGGGAATACGCGGATCCAGATCTTGCCGCCACGCTTCACGTGACGGGTCAGCGCACGACGCGCGGACTCGATCTGACGAGCAGTAAGGCGGCCACGGCTAGTGGCCTTCAGTGCGTACTCACCGAAGCTGACCTTACTACCACGATGAGCCAGACCACGGTTGTGGCCGGTCATTTGTTTGCGGAACTTCGTACGCTTGGGTTGCAGCATTTGCGTACTCCTTACCTAGCAGCTTTTTTACGAGGAGCGGGTGCAACCGGCTTCAGCTCTTCCTGGCGGCCACCGATGACCTCGCCCTTGAAGATCCAAACCTTGACACCGATCACACCGTAAGTGGTGTGCGCTTCGTAGGTGGCATAGTCGATATCGGCGCGCAGGGTGTGCAGGGGCACACGACCTTCGCGATACCATTCGGTACGGGCGATTTCAGCCCCACCCAGACGACCGCTGACCTGAATCTTGATGCCCTTGGCACCAATGCGCATGGCGTTCTGTACGGCGCGCTTCATGGCGCGACGGAACATTACGCGACGCTCCAGCTGCTGGGCTACGCTCTGCGCAACCAGCATGGCATCGAGTTCCGGCTTGCGGATTTCCTCGATGTTGATGTGCACGGGCACACCCATTTGCTTGGTCAGGTCCTGGCGCAGTTTCTCAACATCTTCACCTTTCTTGCCGATCACGATGCCGGGACGAGCGGTGTGGATGGTGATGCGTGCGGTTTGAGCCGGACGATGAATATCGATACGGCTTACGGACGCGCTTTTTAGTTTGTCTTGGAGGTACTCACGCACCTTCAGGTCGGCAAACAGGTAATCCGCATAGTTCTTGCGGTCTGCGTACCAAACGGAGGTGTGCTCCTTGACGATACCCAGGCGAATGCCATTGGGATGTACTTTCTGACCCATCTGTCGACTCCGTTACTTGTCCGCAACCTTGACCGTGATATGGCAAGACCGCTTCACGATGCGATCAGCACGGCCTTTGGCACGCGGCATGATGCGCTTGAGCGAACGACCTTCGTTGACGAAGACGGTGGAGACCTTCAGGTCATCCACATCGGCGCCTTCGTTGTGCTCAGCGTTGGCAACGGCCGACTCCAGCACTTTCTTCATGATCTCGGCGGCTTTCTTACTGCTGAAAGCCAGGAGGTTGAGCGCTTCGCCCACCTTCTTCCCGCGGATCTGGTCGGCGACCAAGCGGGCTTTCTGGGCGGAGATACGAGCGCCCGACAGCTTAGCGGCTACTTCCATCTTCCTTACCCCTTAACGCTTGGCTTTCTTGTCCGCAGCATGCCCGCGGTAGGTGCGGGTAGCGGCGAACTCGCCCAGTTTGTGGCCGACCATGTCCTCGTTGACGAGAACCGGTACGTGTTGACGGCCGTTGTGCACGGCGATGGTCAGACCAACCATATGCGGCAGAATCATCGAACGACGCGACCAGGTCTTGATCGGCTTGCGGTCGTTCTTTTCCACCGCGACTTCGACCTTCTTCAACAGGTGAAGATCGATAAACGGACCTTTTTTCAGTGAACGTGGCACTGTGGTATCCCTCTATTTACTTGCGGCGGCGGACGATCATGTTATCGGTACGCTTGTTCGAGCGAGTCTTCTTACCCTTGGTCTGAAGACCCCACGGCGATACCGGATGACGACCAGCAGAGGTACGGCCTTCACCACCACCATGCGGGTGGTCGACCGGGTTCATCGCCACGCCGCGAACGGTCGGGCGAACACCACGCCAGCGCGTAGCACCGGCTTTACCCAGCGAACGCAGGCTGTGCTCGGAGTTCGAGACTTCGCCCAGGGTCGCACGGCACTCAGCCAGGACTTTACGCATTTCACCGGAGCGCAGACGCAGGGTTACGTACGCACCTTCACGCGCGACCAGCTGGGCGGAAGCGCCAGCGGAGCGAGCGATCTGAGCGCCTTTACCCGGCTTCAGCTCGATACCATGAACAGTGCTACCCACCGGGATGTTGCGCAGAGGCATGCTGTTGCCTGCCTTGATCGGCGCACCGATACCGGAGATCAGCTGGTCACCTGCAGCAACGCCCTTGGGGGCGATGATGTAGCGACGCTCGCCGTCTGCATACTTCAGCAGAGCGATGTGTGCAGTGCGGTTCGGATCGTATTCGACGCGTTCAACGATGGCAGGGATGCCATCCTTGTTGCGACGGAAGTCGACCAGACGGTAGTGCTGCTTGTGACCACCACCGATATGACGGGTGGTGATACGACCGTTGTTGTTACGGCCGCCAGACTTGGATTTCTTTTCCAGCAGCGGTGCGTAGGGAGCGCCTTTGTGCAGCTCCTGATTCACCACCTTGACGACAAAGCGACGACCAGCGGAAGTCGGTTTGCACTTAACGATTGCCATGATGCACCCCTTTACTCAGCGCTGGTGGCGAAATCGAGATCTTGGCCCGGCTGGAGAGCGATGTACGCTTTTTTCCAGTCGTTACGCTTGCCCAGACCGCGAGCGGTGCGCTTGGTCTTACCCTTGACGTTCAGGGTAGTGACGCGCTGTACCTTCACGCTGAACAGGCTTTCTACGGCCTTCTTGATTTCCAGCTTGGTTGCATCGGTGGCAACCTTGAAAACGAATTGGCTCTTGCCGTCCGCGAGACCCGTGGCTTTCTCGGAGATGTGCGGACCAAGCAGCACTTTGAATACGCGTTCCTGGTTCATCCCAGCAGCTCCTCGAACTTCTTCACGGCGGACACGGTGACCAGCACCTTGTCGTAGGCGATCAGGCTGACGGGGTCGGAACCTTGGACATCACGTACATCGACGTGCGCCAGGTTGCGCGCAGCGAGGTACAGGTTCTCGTCGACACCATCGGTCACGATCAGCACGTCTTTCAGACCCAGGGTGTCCAGCTTGGCAACCAGGCCCTTGGTTTTCGGTGCATCGACAGCGAAGTCGGCAACGACGACCAGACGGTCCAGACGAACGAGCTCGGCAAGGATGGAGCGCAGTGCTGCGCGGTACATCTTCTTGTTCAGCTTCTGTTCGTGGCTACGCGGTTTAGCGGCGAAAGTGGTGCCGCCCCCACGCCAGATGGGGCTACGGATGGTGCCAGCGCGAGCACGACCGGTGCCCTTCTGACGCCACGGCTTCTTGCCACCACCAGAGACTTCGGAGCGAGTCTTCTGCGCCTTGCTGCCCTGACGGCCGCCAGCCATGTAGGCCACGACTGCCTGGTGCACCAGGGTCTCGTTGAATTCGCCACCAAAGGTACGCTCGGAGACTTCGATAGCCTGAGCGCCGTTCACATTCAATTGCATCTCAGCTTCCCCCTTAACCGCGAGCCTTGGCTGCCGGACGCACGATCACATCACCGCCGGTAGCGCCGGGAACGGCACCCTTGACCAGCAGCAGATTGCGTTCAGCATCGACGCGCACGATCTCCAGGGATTGAACGGTTACCCGCTCCGCACCCAGATGACCGGACATTTTCTTGCCCTTGAACACTCGACCAGGAGTCTGGCACTGGCCGATGGAACCCGGGACGCGGTGGGAAACGGAGTTACCGTGGGTGTTATCCTGACCACGGAAGTTCCAGCGCTTGATGGTGCCCGCGAAGCCCTTACCCTTGGACTCGCCGGTAACGTCTACCATCTGGCCTGCCTGGAACAGATCGACAGTGATCTGGTCACCAGCGGCATACTGCTCTTCGCCCAGACGGAATTCCCACACGCCGCGACCGGCGGCGACATTCGCCTTGGCAAAGTGACCAGCTTGCGCTTTGGTAACGCGAGAAGCACGACGCTCGCCGGCGGTGACTTGCACTGCACGGTAGCCATCGGTTTCTTCAGTCTTGAACTGGGTGACGCGATTCGGCTCGACCTCGATGACCGTAACCGGAATAGAGACACCTTCCTCGGTGAAAATGCGGGTCATGCCGCATTTACGACCGACAACACCAATTGTCATGTTGTAAACCTCTTGAGTGTACGGGGCTTTCACCCGCTATGGCCGCCCATTTCAGAGCGTTACACGACCAATGCCGAAGGCATTAGCCGAGGCTGATCTGTACTTCAACGCCTGCAGCAAGATCGAGCTTCATCAGCGCATCGACGGTTTTATCCGTCGGCTGGACGATGTCCAGTACACGCTTATGTGTACGAATTTCGTACTGATCACGCGCATCTTTGTTGACGTGCGGAGAGATCAGCACGGTGAAACGTTCCTTGCGGGTCGGCAGAGGGATTGGACCACGCACCTGAGCACCAGTACGTTTCGCGGTTTCCACGATTTCCTGGGTTGATTGATCGATCAGGCGATGGTCAAAAGCCTTCAACCGAATCCGGATTTGTTGGTTTTGCATTTGACCTCAGACTCCAATTTACCATTCCCAACGGACGGACTACGCCCGTTAAAAGGAGGCGCAATTGTACGGATGCCCCCACAGGGTGTCAATATTTAACCAACGAACGAAAAAGGGGCCCCGAAGGGCCCCTTTTCTGATGGCAGGATCAGCGATTACTCGATGATCTTGGCAACCACGCCGGCGCCAACGGTACGGCCGCCTTCGCGGATCGCGAAGCGCAGGCCATCTTCCATGGCGATCGGAGCGATCAGGGTGACAACCATCTTGATGTTGTCGCCCGGCATTACCATCTCTACGCCTTCCGGCAGCTCGCAGTTACCGGTCACGTCGGTGGTACGGAAGTAGAACTGCGGACGGTAGCCCTTGAAGAACGGAGTGTGACGACCACCTTCTTCCTTGGACAGCACGTACACTTCGCACTCGAACTTGGTGTGCGGCTTGATGGTGCCCGGCTTGGCCAGTACCTGGCCACGCTCTACGTCTTCACGCTTGGTGCCGCGCAGCAGGATACCAACGTTCTCACCAGCACGACCTTCGTCGAGCAGCTTGCGGAACATTTCAACGCCGGTGCAGGTGGTCTTGGTGGTCGCCTTGATGCCGACGATTTCCACCTCTTCCTGGACCTTGATGATGCCGCGCTCTACACGACCGGTTACCACGGTACCGCGGCCGGAGATCGAGAACACGTCTTCGATCGGCATCAGGAACGGCTGGTCGATGGCACGAACCGGCTCCGGAATGTAGGAGTCCAGGGTCTCTACCAGCTTCTGCACGGCGCTTACGCCGATGCCGTTGTCATCTTTACCTTCCAGCGCCATCAGCGCGGAACCGATGATGATCGGAGTGTCGTCGCCCGGGAAGTCGTAGGTGTTCAGCAGATCGCGAACTTCCATCTCGACCAGTTCCAGCAGCTCGGCGTCGTCGACCATGTCAGCCTTGTTCAGGAACACGACGATGTAGGGAACGCCTACCTGGCGGGACAGCAGGATGTGCTCGCGGGTCTGCGGCATGGGGCCGTCGGCAGCCGAGCAAACCAGGATCGCGCCGTCCATCTGGGCAGCACCGGTGATCATGTTCTTCACGTAGTCGGCGTGACCGGGGCAGTCAACGTGAGCGTAGTGACGAACAGCGGAATCGTATTCAACGTGCGAGGTGTTGATGGTGATACCGCGGGCCTTTTCTTCCGGCGCGTTGTCGATCTGATCGAAAGCACGAGCAGAACCACCCCAGGTGTCGGAGCAGACCTTGGTCAGTGCAGCGGTCAGAGTGGTCTTGCCATGGTCAACGTGACCGATGGTGCCGACGTTGACGTGCGGCTTGTTCCGTTCAAATTTTTCTTTAGCCATGGAGACCATCCCCTTCAAGGAATTGAGCGGATCACGCTACCATTAGAACAAGGGCAGATATTTTCATATCTGCCCCTGGATAAATGGAGCTCATGAGCGGATTTGAACCGCTGACCTCACCCTTACCAAGGGTGTGCTCTACCAACTGAGCTACATGAGCGAAACACAAGCAACTTGACTGGAGCGGGTAGCGGGAATCGAACCCGCATCATCAGCTTGGAAGGCTGAGGTTCTACCACTGAACTATACCCGCGGAGCCCGAAGCTCACGCTTTTAAACTGGTGGAGGGAGAAGGATTCGAACCTTCGAAGTCTATGACGTCAGATTTACAGTCTGATCCCTTTGGCCACTCGGGAATCCCTCCAAACTGGTGGGCGGCATTCTCTACGTCTGCCACCTTGCTGTCAAGAGTTTTCTCTTAAAAAACCTGAACTTAGGTTTCAACAGCAACTTCATGGTAGGAGTCTTTCAGCCTTCCCCCTGCGAAGCGGGCGCCATTCTATGCAAACCATCAGGGGGATGCAACACCTTTGCACGACATTATTTGATGCTGCAATCCCTTGAAGTCCCGAGCCAGCTCCTGGAGCAGTTGCTCATCCACCAGGCGCCGGCTGCCGGGGGCCACCCTTACCCAGAAATCACGCTGCCCGCGGGGCAATTCCTTCAGCTCCGCCTCGTAACCTGCCGTCTTGAGACGCACCTGCGCACTTTCAGCCGAATCCCGCGCGGAAAACATCCCCAAAGAAATGCCATTGGCCAGCACTCCCTCGCCAATCAGGTAGCTGTCGATATTGCGCGCCTGAAGCTCCTTCAACTGACGAAGCGCAGCCTCCCGCGAGGCTAGCGGAGGAAGATAGACCCAGTAATCGACGCTCATCTCCCCACGGGCCTCGACCTCCGCCTCGATATCCAGGCCCAGCAGGCGCTGCTGCAACCTTCGGGCATCCGCCTCCTCACCGCCTCCGCCAAGATAGAGACAGGCCGACTCGGATGCGATCGACTCTTCGGCAGCCGGAGGCACACTCGGCGCCGGCACCTGCGATCCCGAGCGCGCCCTGGAAGCAAGGTTGCTCTCGGCCAACAGCAGAATGTTCTTCTGCCCATCCTTATAGAGTTCCAGCGGTGCGATTTCCTTGGCCCGTAGCGGGGATTGCTGCTGGTGCCAGACGTAGTAGAAGACGTTCAGGGCCAGGAGAAACAGGAAGAACCAGCGCATAGATCCTCTCACTCAATCGGGCAAGCCAGTGCCAGCCCTACGAAAACCAGGTCCGGCATGATCCGGGCGCCAGCCAGTTCGTCGCGAACCAGTTCGGCATCCCCACCCGTCAGGAATATTTCACAATCCGGACCGAGCAGCTCGCACGCCATGGCGTACTGCTCACGAACGAACCCCCTGAGCATGAGCAGACAACCCCGCTCAACCGCCTCGGCCGTGGCCTGCCCTGGCTGGAGACTGGCAAGCGCCCGACGGGCCTCTGCATCGTCGTAGCGGATACGTCGGGTATGGGTGCGCAACTGGCTTCTCATCAGGGTCATGCCCGGGCATATGTAGCCCCCCAGATGCACTCCATCCGCCGCGACCAGGTCAGAGGTGACCGCGGTCCCCAGATCAATGACCAGGCAGGCCTTCTTAGCCAGGTGATGAGCCGCGACGAGGGCCAACCAGCGGTCGAGCCCCAGGCGCTGGTAGTCGAGATAGCCGTTGCGCACTCCCGCCAACTGCTTGCCGGATGATGCAACCAGCGCCGAAACCGGGAACAGCTGCTCCAACCGTGCGACCAGTTGCGAGGTTTCCTGCTCGCTGCGAACGCTCACCAGGCGACAGGCTCGCACTGGCAGCGCTTGCTGCGATGTTAACTGTTCGACCAGGGCATCATCGGACTCCGCAAGGCCACCGGCGACCGACCGTGCCGCGCCCTCGATGACCCGCCACTTGATCAGCGAGTTTCCACAGTCGAGCTCAAGAATCATTGACGCAACCTCAAACTAAGCTCCCCTCCACTGAAACCCTGCTCCACGCCATCCACCTCGAGACGCAGCGCTCCTCGGCTATCGACACCCAACACGCGACCCTCGATGGAACTCAGGGCAGTCGAGAGAATGACCTGGGCACCCTGCCAGAGATTGCAGGACTCCCACTCCTCGCGACTTGCAGCAAAGCCTTCGCGCGAATGCCTATCGAGATAATCGGCCAACTGCCGATTGAGAGCAGAGAGCAGCCGCGAACGATCCACCAGCTCCCCCAGCGCTTCGCGCAGGGAGGTCCAAGGCTGGCCGATATCAGTGGCGGTCTTCATGTTGACGTTGATCCCTATGCCGATAACGACATGACACAGATCCGCGGGGTCGCCACTCAGCTCCAGGAGAATTCCGGCGATCTTCTTGCCTCCCTGCAGAACGTCGTTCGGCCACTTCAACCCGGCTTCCCGGACGCCCAAGGACTCCAGGGCCCGGAGCACCGCGAGACCGACAACCAGGCTCAACCCTTCGAGCTCCCGAGCGCCCCCCCTGACAGTAATGGCCAGAGAATAATAGAGGTTCTCTCCATAGGGACTGACCCAGGCTCGGCCGCGACGTCCACGCCCGGCAGTCTGCTGCTCGGCGACGATAACGAAAGGCGTCGAGGCTCCAGCCGCGAGCCTGCGCATGGCCTCGCTATTGGTTGAATCGACGGTGGGCATGATCTCGACAGGCCAGAGGCTGTCGATCTTCCGCGGATCCAGGAGACTGAGGGGACTCGCCAGGCGGTAACCCCGGCCACGCACCTTGTGGAACTGCAGGCCATGTTCAGCCTCCAGGTGCTGCAAGCGTTTCCAGACTGCACTGCGACTGATGCCCAGTACCGCCCCCAACTCCTCACCGGAGTGGAATCGCCCGTCTTGAAGTAGTTTCAGCAAGGTCTGCATAGACGCCCCACACTAGCCAGGCACGCATCATATAGAGGCACTTGCGCTTTGCCTACGAAAAGCCCTGCCGTATAGCTGCCTTTTCCCCGGATTTTCGCAGACTTTTCCGCGCGCAAAAGCAAAACCCCCGGTCATC
>NZ_KV828431.1:0-2629 GCF_001836405.1 Pseudomonas sp. HMSC057H01
GACAGGGACAGGGACAGGGACAGGGACAGGGATATTTAAAAGATCAAGAGCAGGCGCCGCAACAGCGTCGCCCTTCCCCTGAGGCCGGGGATGATCAACCGACGGAAAAGCCCAAGCGTGCTTCCCGCTTGCCGGAAGACTGGGCCTTGCCGGATGACTGGCTGGATTGGGCGCTGACTGAGCGCCCGGAGTTCAGCGAGGCGGACATGCGTAAGGTTGGGGAGGGCTTCAGGGACTACTGGTGCTCGGCTGCCGGCAAGGGGGCCACGAAGGTCGATTGGCTGGCGACCTGGCGCAACTGGGTGCGCAAGGAGAGCGCACCATCTGCAACTCCGCGGAAGCCGGCGGTGGGCAGCAAGCGCTACCCGTTCATCCCGCCCAGGGGCTACCAGCTCGAGGATCACGAGTTCTGGCACCCGCAGATGACGGACACGGTGCTGTCCACTCGGACCCACGACTTCAGCACCCTTGAGCGTTTGCCGGACGGGGAGGGCGCATGCTGACCCCGTCGGATATTTCCAAGCGCCTCGCTGATCGCGCTGCCGATGTTGCACGGCACCTGCTGCCTGGCGGCAAGCGGGAGGGCGCCGAGTGGCGTGCTGGCGATGCATCGGGCGAGAAGGGCAAGAGTCTGGGGGTTCACCTCGTCGGCGAGAAGGCTGGCGTGTGGTGCGACTTCGCCACCGGTGAGTCTGGCGACCTGCTGGACCTCTGGCGGCTGGCGCGCAACTGCGACATGGCGACGGCGCTGAGCGAAGCGAGGGGCTACCTCGGCGTGCAGGAGCCCAAGCTCATCCGGCCGGTCGAGAGCCGGAAGTCATACCAGCGACCGGACAAGCCAAGGTGCTCGACGCCGAAGGTGGACTCGGTGGTGATGGCGTACCTGAAGGGCCGTGGACTGACCGAGGAGACCATCAAGGCGTTCAAGATCGCCGAGGACGGGCAGAACATCGTGTTTCCGTACCTGCGCAATGGCTCGCTGATCCACTGGAAGAAACTCGGCGTGGAACGTCCTGGCGGCAAGAAGAAAATCACCACGTCGTCGGATACCGAACCTTGCCTGTTCGGCTGGCAGGCCATCCCGGACGGTATCCGGGAGGTGACGATAACCGAGGGCGAGATCGACGCGATGACCGCCTGGCAGTACGGGCGCCCGGCGCTGTCGGTGCCCTTCGGTGGCGGCAAGGACGGCAAGCAACGCTGGATCGAGTACGAGTTCGACAACCTGCAGCGCTTCGACGTGATCTACCTGTGCCTTGACGACGACGAACCTGGCCACCAGGCGACCGAGGAGATCGTTCGGCGCCTTGGGCGTGATCGGTGTCGCCTGGTGAAACTGGGTTGCAAGGACTTCAACGAAGCCCTGGATGCCCTGTACTACAGCGCCGACGACATTGCGGAGTGCTACGCCAAGGCGAAGAACTTCGACCCGGAGCGCCTGAAGTCGGTGAGCTCCTACTCGGAGGAGGTCAAGGCTGAGTTCTACGACCAGAACCCGGAAACTATCGGCATGGAGCTGCCCTGGAGCGCCTACGCCAACAAGATCCGCTTCCGGCCCTCGGAGGTCACGATCTGGACCGGCTGGAGCGGACACGGGAAGTCGCAGTTGCTGAACTACCTGGCCTTCCACGGCATGAACCGCAAGGGCAGCCAAGACCGGTTCTGCATCGCCTCGATGGAGATGCCGGCGCGGCGAACGCTTCAGCGGATGGTCCGGCAGGCCTCCGGGATGTCTTGTCCTTCGAGGGGCTACATCGACGCGATTCTCGACTGGCTCGACGGCAAGCTATGGATCTACGACCAGTTGGGCACCGCGAAGACGGGCGAAATGCTCGAGGACTTTCGGTATGCCGCGCGCCGGTACGGGGTGAACCACTTCATCGTCGACAGCCTGGCGAAGCTCGGCATGGCCGAGGATGACTACAACGGCCAGAAGCAGGCCATGGAGGCGTTGGTGGGGTTCGCTCACGAGATGAACGTCCACGTCCATCTGGTCGCCCACCCGCGGAAGGCTGACGACGAGGGTAAGCCCCCGGGCAAGCTCGACGTTCGCGGTGGCGCCATCCTCACCGACCTAGCCGACAACGTGTGCACGGTCTGGCGGAACAAGCGCAAAGAGATGGCCAAGGGAGACGACTACAAGGACCAGAGCGATGTGCGCCTGATCATCAGCAAGCAGCGCCTCACCGGAGATGAAGGCATCTTGGACCTGTGGTTCGACAAGGCATCCAACCAGTATTTCAGTGCGAGCACTCACAAGGCCCGGAACTGGGTCCACTACGAGGGCGCGCGGGAGCAAGCAGCATGAGCAACGTACAACCGATGGCACCCCGCAAGGTCATGACCAGGCTGGAGCGGGAGTTTCTCAAGGTGGCCGGCCAGGAGCTGGCGCAGGTCAAGGTGGGCGGTGCTGCTGCCTTGGCTGCGCTGTTGGTCATGATCGCCAACTGGCACGGCGACCGCGGCACTCTGGGTTTTCACGACTATGGCCGGCTCTGGTTGCTGGACGGCAATGCGAAGGGCGCGGCGGTGGAAACGCTGCTGCGCGATCTGTTTGGCCTGAACGGTCCGGGGGCGGCATGAGCAGAACTCGAACCTACGTGGACAAGCTGCTGGGCGATACCGAGTA
>NZ_KV828432.1:0-30389 GCF_001836405.1 Pseudomonas sp. HMSC057H01
TCGGCACCGAGCTGTTGAGTGACCTGCTGGGCTTGCGCCTCCATTGACCGGGCTTTACTCTCCAGTTCTTGAGACGTTTGTTTCAAGATAGCGATTTGCGCCTTACACTCATATGTCGATCAAGGAACTCTCCATAGAACTTTCGACTGGCTAGCAACTGATTCTGGTACATCGCCTCTGACTTCTGAGGAAAGTCTGAAGCCGTATAAAGATTGGCCGGGCGATCCTCAATGGCCTTTAGCGATTCTGCTTTGGCATCCATGAGTGCATCAACGATACTCTTTTCATCGCGGATGTCATTGGCACTGACCGCTTTAACTGGCAACCCCGCTTCACTCTTGAGTTCATCTACCTCCTTCAAGGTTTTATTCTTCAGGTTTTTCTTTAGTTCTGAATGGGACTTATCAAGAGTATCTCTTAGCCTCCTGTACTCTTGCATTCCAGGGCCAACATACGGGCTTGGTCCTGGCGGGACAAATGGTGGAGTACCGTAGCTTGACCGACCTGGAATGTACTGGATTATGTCTAGCCCACTAGCCTGTACATGCGTAATAACCATCGACCCAGGCTCGTAACCATTATCATTTCCTCTGGTCACGACAAGTGGTGGCGCACTATTATTTGTCATGAATGGCTTTCCTATCGAAAGAGTTGAACCAATATATTTACAGAACCTTCTTGAGCGATGCAGTAGTAGGTAGAAAATGCACGGCAATAGGCCGGCCAGATGCGGCAATCAACTGCAATATCTCAGTTTGAAGCTCTACGATGGTTGCACTCCATTCTTCCCTTTGCGGTATCGCTCCGTTCGTGGAAGCGTCCATCAGACGACCGTTTTCTGGACGCCAGCCTCGTTCCCCTTGGCCGCCCCCAGAAGCCGCGTACTTTTAGTCCAGTAACGATTTCTCGCTTTCAAAATTCACCTATGCTGCCTTTCGCGCATTTCTGGACGAAATCATACTGATTGGGTACGTGCGCATTTCCACCGACGATCAACTACTGGACCTGCAACGCGATGCGATGGCCAAGGCGGGTTGCGAGCGAGTGTTCGAAGACACTGCAGCGGCGCCAAGGCCGATCGAATCGGCCTGGCCGCGCTTCTCGCCAATCTAAAGCGGGGCGACACGGTGGTGGTCTGGCGGCTGGACCGGCTTGGCCGCTCGATCAAGGACCTGATCTACCTGGTCGAGCAATTGGAGGATGCCGGCGTGGGTCTGAAGAGACTCCAGGAGAACATCGACACCACATCCACCGGAGGGCGTTTGGTTTTCCACCTCTTTGCCGCGCTAGCCGAGTTCGAGCGCAACCTGATCAGTGAATGCACCCATGCGAGACTATCTGCAGCACGTGCTCGCGGTCGGCTGGGCGGCCGCAAGAAACGCCTGGATCCCGCCAAGCGCAAAGTCGCCCTGAAGCTCTATCACGAGCGCCAATACACCGTGGTGGAGATCTGTCGGATGATGGGAATCGGCCGCTCGACGCTCTACAACTACATCACCGAGGCAGAACGGAATGCCCACCAGCAGGCGTAAGGCCATTCCCGTCGATTCGCTGCTGCAACTGCGGCAGCGCCTGGATCACTTGCCGAAGAAGAGCCCGGAGCGGGCCCGTCAGGTGGCCCTTGTAGCTGAACTGTACGGCGTTTCCTCCAGTACGGTCTATCGCGCCCTGGTCCTTCTGCACAGGCCTAGGCAGCCCACCGCTCCGACCAGGGCAAGCCCCGCGTCCTGCCCCAGGCGGAACTGGAGCGCTACTGCGAACTGATTGCGGCGTTGAAGCTGCGCACCACCAACAAGCAGGGGCGGCATCTATCTACACACCGCGCCATTGAGCTGCTGGAAGAGTACGGTGTAGAAACTGACCGGGGCCTCATTGTTGCCCCAAGAGGCGTACTCCACAGACCCACCGTCAACCGATATCTATCACATTGGCGATTAAGGCCTGCTCAACTGTCCCGGGAGCCAGGCGCAACTCGGTTCCAGGCTGAGCACAGCAACGATTGTTGGCAGTTCGACATGTCGCCGTCGGACCTCAAGCATATTGAGCATCCGCGGTGGATCGATCCCGCCAAGGGCGAACCCACCCTGATGCTGTTCAGCGTGGTGGATGACCGCAGCGGTGTGGCCTACCAGGAATACCACTGCGTTTATGGTGAGGATGCGGAGACGGCACTTCGTTTTCTGTTCAACTCGATGGCGCCGAAAGCGGACCCGAGTTTTCCCTTTCAGGGCCGGCCCAAGCTGATCTATCTGGACAACGGTCCGGTGGCCAAGCGTCGCGTTTTCCAGAGCGTCATGCGGGCGCTGGGCATCGAGTGGCAGACACACATCCCTGCCAGCAAGGATGGAACGCGCACCACGGCCCGCTCGAAAGGCAAGGTCGAACGTCCTTTCCGCACAGTGAAGGAAGCCCACGAGACCCTGTACCACTTCCACAAGCCGGAAACCGAAGCCCAGGCCAACGAGTGGCTGTTGCGCTACCTAGTGCGCACCTACAACCAGCAGACACATCGTGCCGAACCCCTTTCACGGATCGAGGACTGGATCACCCATGTGCCAACAGAGGGGATCCGTGAAATGTGCTCATGGGATCAGTTCTGCCGCTTTGCTCGGGAGCCCGAGCGGCGCAAAGTCGGGCCTGATGCCCGAATCACCACCGACGGTACCGCGTACGAGCTTGAGCCAGAGATGGCCGGCGACTACGTCGTGCTGCTCTGGGGGCTGTTCGACGATGAGCTGCATGCCGAGTTCGATGGCGAGCGGTTCGGTCCTCACTACCCGGTGTCCGGCCCCATTCCGCAGCACCGCTACCGGGCTTTCAAGCGCAGCAAGGCAGACGAGCGCTCGGCTCGTATCCGATCTCTCGCGGACCAGTTGGGGCTGCCGATCGCGGCGCTTTCCGGGGAAGATGTACGACTAGAGCCCGGTTCTACTGACTCGACGCTCCCCATCCAGCCCTTCGTTTTCGAGCCCCAGGAATCCCGCATTGCGGCCAAGCCGGCTATCGCCGAGGAACTGGCAATGCCGCTGGCCAAGCTTTCAATGGATGACCGCGCCTTCATCGACCAGGTGCTGAGCGAGACCCTGGCTACGGACTGAGCCCCCCTCGAATCAGGCGGGCTATTTCGAAACCACCCATCATCAGCAGTTGATGAGAGACATCCGCGGCGCCATCTTCGAAGGCCGGCTGATCGCCCTGTGGGGTGTGATCGGCAGCGGCAAGACGGTGATGCTGCGTCGTTTGTAGCACCTGCTGGAAGAGGAAAAGAAAGTCACGGAGTCCAGATCGATGGCCATCGAGAAGCACAACATCAAGCTGGCCACCTTCATCGCCGCGCTCTTCTATGACCTTTCCACCCAGAAACAGGTACGCATTCCCACCCAGATCGAAAAACGGGATCGCGAACTGTACGAACTGGTAAAGAAGAGCAAGCGCCCCGTGGCCCTGTTCGTTGATGAAGCCCATGATCTCAATGGCCATACCTTGACCGGTCTGAAGCGACTGCTCGAACTGGCCGAAGACGACAGCGGCCGGCGACGCTTGTCCATTGTCCTGGCTGGCCATCCCAAGCTGTGTAACGATCTGCGCCGCCCCACGATGGAAGAAATTGGTTACCGCACCGACATTTTCGAGTTGCAGGAAAAGATGCAAAGTGCCGGATTACAGGTATGAGCGTCAGTCGCAAAGAGCCTGAGCCCGCGGTAACGGATTGCAAGCCCGGCGCACGGATTGCAAGCTCGCTCGCAATTAATGTGAGCCCGCCCCCACCGTCAGTCACAGATAATCTGAGCCCAAAATCGCGCTGATTGCGAGCCCGCCGGTTTTCGACTGCAAGCCGCTACAGCTATGTGATCGCGCGCAGCTCCAGCGACGGTTATGCCGTGATGTTTTCCTGGGGTGAGCTGTACAGCAGCGAGACCCTGCTGGCCTACCAGAAGAGCGGCCTCGCCCTGGCCCCTGGCGAAGGCCCGCTGGCTACGCCCTGAGTCGCCTCAGCCGCCGCTCATGTTCATGAAGCGCAGCACCTGCACCTCGCCGGCGGCGCTGAATTCATGGCGCGCCGGCTTGCGCTGGAGCGCCTCGCCGATCGCTTCCAGCAACGGCCCGTCGTGCAGCGGGTGGCGGCGCAGCAGCGCGCGCAGGTCGAGCGAATGCTCGTGGCCGAGGCACAGCAGCAGGCGGCCCTCGACGGTCAGGCGCAGGCGGTTGCAGGTGGCGCAGAAGTTGTGCGAGTGCGGCGAGATGAAGCCGATGCGTGTCTGCGGATGCTCGACCAGGCGCACGTAGCGCGCCGGCCCGCCGCTCTGCTCGGCGCTGTCGAGCAAGGCGTGGCGCTGGGCGATCAGCGCGCGTACTTCGTCGCTGGAGCAGAAGCTCTCGCCACGTTCGCGGCCGACCTGGCCAAGCGGCATCTCCTCGATGAAGCTGATATCCAGGCCGCGGGCGATGGCGAAGTCCACCAGCGCCGGCACCTCATCGGCGTTGCGCCCCTTCATCACCACCGCGTTCAGCTTGATCCGGCGGAAACCGGCGGCCTGGGCGGCGTCGATGCCGGCCAGCACCTTGTCCAGCTCGCCGTTGCGGGTGATCGCCCGGAAGCGCAGCGGATCGAGGGTGTCGAGGCTGATGTTGAGACGCGACAGGCCGGCGTCGTACAACGGCCGGGCGTAGCGCACCAGTTGCGAGCCGTTGCTGGTCATGCACAGTTCGCGCAACCCCGGCAGTGCCGCCAGGCGCTCGCACAGGCCGACGATGCCGGGCCGCACCAGCGGCTCGCCGCCGGTCAGGCGCAGCTTGCGCACGCCGCCGGCGACGAACAGCCGGGCGACCCGCTCGATCTCCTCCAGGGTCAGCACCTGCTGGCGCGGCAGGAAGCGCATGTCCTCGGCCATGCAGTAGACACAGCGGAAGTCGCAACGGTCGGTGACCGACAGGCGCAGGTAGTCGATCTGTCGGCCTTGGCCATCGATCCAGTCGGTCATGTCCTGGGTACTCCGATTGATGTGCGGGAGGAAGAGGGAAACAACGGCGCCGAAACCTATTGCACCAGCGCCCCATCCGCGCCCCCGAAGGCGAAGCCCTCGATGCAGGCGTCTCCCGCCAGCACGCCGATGTACTGCCCCACGGCCCGCTGCAACACTTGCGCTTGCAGGTGCGCGGCGATTTGCGCGCGGGCCGCGTCGAAGTCGAGCGGCTCGCCGCCCTCGCGCCCCAGCAGTTCCACCACATGCAGGCCATAGCGGCTTTCCAGCGGATGCTCGAGCAGCCCGGGCGCGCGGCGCAGCAGGCGCTTCTCGAATTCGGGGACGGTCTGCCCCGGCTCGATCCAGCCGAGGTCGCCGCCCGCCTCCTTCGACGGACAGGCGGAGAAACGCCGGGCCAGGTCGACGAAGCGCTCGGGATGCCCGCGCAACTCGTCGAGCAGCTCCGCGGCCTGCTTGCGCGCCGTCTCGCGGCCTTCCAGGTCGTCCGGCGCGCAGGCCAGCAGCACATGGCGCAATTGCAGGCGCCAGGGGCCGAGCAGGCGCCCCGGATTGGCCGCGTACCAGGTCCGGCAGGCGTCTTCGTCGGCTTCCGGGACCTGCACCTCTTCCTCCAGCAATTGGCGGATGCGCGCTTCCTCCGGCGTCTCGCCGTCTTCGCAGCGGGCCTCGATGCCCAGCGCGTCGGCCCGTTGCAGGAGCAACTGGCGGACGATCAGCGCACGGCAGGCGGCCTCCAGCGCCAGCGCGTAGCTGTCCGCCGGGTGGTATTGCAGCTCGCGGGCCAGCAGGTCTTCGCCGATGGCCACGCCGTTGACCTTCAGTTGCGGCAGTTCGACCTTCTCGACGCGTTCTTCGTAGTGGGAGCAACTCATGATCGATCACCTCGGTTCGGCGGGCCGGCGCCGGATGCGCCGGCCGCGCAGGGTTCAGGCAGGACGTTTCTGACGCACGATCTGGTAGCGCCGGCCCAGGTACCACACCGGCGCGCTGACGATGTGCACCAGGCGGGTGAAGGGGAACAGCACGAACAGGGTCAGGCCCAGGCCGACGTGCAGCTTGTAGACCAGGCCCACCGGCGCGATGGCTTCGGCCGCCGCCAGCGGACGCAGGGTGACGATGGCCTGGGCCCAGTCGGCGAGCATCACCATCACCGAGCCATCCATGTGATGGGTCGAGGCGACGATGGTGGAGAGGCCGAGGATCAGCTGGGCGTAGAGCACCAGCAGGATCATCAGGTCAGAGGCGTTGCCGGTGGCGCGCACCCGCGCGTCGGTCAGGCGGCGCAGGATCAGTCCGCTCAGGCCGATGAAGCAGAGCACGCCGAAGAAGCCGCCGGAGACCATCGCCAGCAGTTGCTTGTTCTCGGTGCTGATCAGGTGGTGGTAGACCGAGGCCGGGGTCAGCAGGCCGACGAAGTGGCCGGCGAGGATGAACAGCACGCCGACGTGGAACAGGTTGCTGTATACCCGCATGCCCTTCTTGCTGAGCATCTGGCTGGAACCGGCCTTCCAGGTGTACTGCGAGAGGTCGAAGCGCGCCCAGCTGCCGACCAGGCAGATCAGCAGCGCGACATAGGGATAGATCCCGAAGAACAGAAGATTGGTCGACATGCTCAGACTCCTTCGCGGGCCGCGCGGTACTGCATCTGCGGTACCGGCTGGGCGACCCATTGCAATGGTTGTTCGGTGGACGCCGTCGGACGGCGGCCGCTGCTCGACGGGCAACCGCCGGCAGGGTCGGTGAAGCTCACCGGGGTTTCCTCCCAGGCCCGGTCGATGGCCTCCAGGCTGTCGTCGCGCTGTTCCTGGGCCTGGTCGCGACGCAACGCGCCGAGGTCCGGGCGCTCGCCGCCGAGTTCCAGCAACGCCTCGAAAATCGCCGCGTAGGCGCTGCCGCGTTCCTCCAGGCGCAGCGCCAGCAGGCCGAGGATGTGCGCCACTTCGGCGAGCCCTTCGCTGGCCGCCGCGAACGGCAGCAGCGACAGGTATTCGAGGTACAGCGGCAGGTAGTCCGGCAGCTCCGGTACGTCGATCTGCAGGCCGGCCCCGGTATAGCGGTCGAGCAGGTCGACCATCGCCTGGCCACGGTCGCGGCTCTCGCCGTGGACGTGCTCGAAGAGCAGCAGCGAGACCGAGCGGCCGCGCTCGAAGAGACCGTCGTAGCGCGCCTGGACGTCCAGCAGGTCGCCCTGGCAGAGCTCGTTGAGCAGCGCCGCGAGGCCGTCGCGCAGCGCTTCCGGCAGTTCGCAGGTGCGGATCAGCGCATGCAGGCCGAGGCTCTCCTCGCGCAGCTCGGCGCGTGGATAGTCGAGCAGCAGGGCGAGCAGGCGGAACAGTTGGCTGTGATCGTTCATGGCGCTCACTCCTGGATCTGCACGACCTGGATCACGTCGCGGCGGTTGGTCGGCTTGCCGCCGAACAGGTTGACGGCGGAGTTGCTGCCGCCGGAACAGCCGTTGCCGAAGCTGAAGCCGCAGCCGGAACGCTCGGCGAAGGCATCGGAAAGCGCTTCCTCGCGGTGCGCGCTGGGGATCACGAAGCGATCCTCGTAGTTGGCGATGGCCAGGTAGCGGTACATCTCCTCCACCTGCTCCACGCTCAACCCGACCTTGGCCAGCACCTCCAGGTCCTGGCGGCCTTCGACGTGCTCGGCGCGCTTGTAGGCGCGCATCGCCAGCAGGCGCTTGAGCGCCAGCAGCACCGGCGCGGTGTCGCCGGCGGTGAGCAGGTTGGCCAGGTACTGCACGGGGATGCGCAGCGACTCCACGTCCGGGATCACCCCGTCGCTGCCGATGTGCCCCTCGGCGGCGGCGTTCTGGATCGGCGACAGCGGTGGCACGTACCAGACCATCGGCAGCGTGCGGTATTCCGGGTGCAGCGGCAGGGCCAGCTTCCAGTCCATCGCCAGCTTGTACACCGGCGACTTCTGCGCCGCCTCGATGACGCTGTCGGCCACCCCGTCCTTGCGCGCCTGGGCGATCACCGCCGGGTCGAACGGATCGAGGAAGATCTCCAGTTGCTTCTCGTACAGCTCGCGCTCGTTCTCGCAACTGGCCACTTCGTGGATGCGGTCGGCGTCGTAGAGCAGCACGCCGAGGTAGCGGATGCGCCCGACGCAGGTCTCCGAGCAGACAGTGGGCTGGCCGGCCTCGATGCGCGGGTAGCAGAAGATGCACTTCTCGGACTTGCCGCTCTTCCAGTTGAAGTAGATCTTCTTGTACGGGCAGCCGGAGATGCACATCCGCCAGCCGCGGCACTTGTCCTGGTCGATCAGGACGATGCCGTCCTCCTCGCGCTTGTAGATCGCCCCGCTCGGGCAGGACGCCACGCACGCCGGGTTCAGGCAGTGCTCGCAGAGGCGCGGCAGGTACATCATGAAGGTGTTCTCGTACTCACCGTAGATGTCCGCCTGGACCTGGTCGAAGTTCTTGTCCTTGCGCCGCTTGGCGAACTCGGTGCCGAGGATCTCCTCCCAGTTCGGGCCCCACTCGATCTTCTCCATGCGCTGCCCGGAGACCAGCGAGCGCGGGCGCGCCACCGGCTGGTGCTCGGCCTTGGGCGCGGTATGCAGGTGCTGGTAATCGAAGTCGAACGGTTCGTAGTAGTCGTCGATCTCGGGCAGGTCCGGGTTGGCGAAGATGTTCGCCAGCACGCGGAACTTGCCGCCGATGCGCGGGCGGATCGAACCGTCCGCCGCGCGCACCCAGCCGCCCTTCCACTTCTCCTGGTTTTCCCATTCCTTCGGGTAGCCGATCCCGGGCTTGGTCTCGACGTTGTTGAACCAGGCGTACTCCATGCCTTCGCGGCTGGTCCAGACGTTCTTGCAGGTGATCGAGCAGGTGTGGCAACCAATGCACTTGTCGAGGTTCAGCACCATGCCGACTTGCGAACGAATTTTCATGGCGTCTCTCCTCAAATGTCCTGGGGCAGCGGTTGCGGCAGGGCGTCGCCGCCGAGTCCGCCGTGGCGGGGTTCGTCCAGCCAGTCGACCTTGCTCATCTTGCGCACCACGACGAACTCGTCGCGGTTGCAGCCGACCGTGCCGTAGTAGTTGAAGCCCCAGGCCTGCTGGGCGTAGCCGCCGATCATGTGGGTCGGCTTGAGCACCACGCGGGTCACCGAGTTGTGGTGGCCGCCACGGGTGCCGGTGGTCTCGCTGCCGGGTACGTTCACGATGCGTTCCTGGGCGTGGTACATCATCACCATGCCGTCCTTGACCCGCTGGCTGACCACCGCGCGGCAGGTCGCCGCGCCGTTGGCGTTGAACACCTCGACCCAGTCGTTATCGACGATCCCGGCCTTGGCCGCGTCGTGCTCGCTGAGCCAGATGATCGGACCGCCGCGCGACAGGGTGAGCATCAGCAGGTTGTCGCTGTAGGTGGAGTGGATGCCCCATTTCTGGTGCGGGGTGATCCAGTTCAGGGTGATCTCCGGGTTGCCGTTGGGCTTCCTGTTCAACAGTTTCTCGGTGGTCCGGGTGTTGACCGGCGGCCGGTAGCTGACGAAGCCTTCGCCGAACGCCTGCATCCACGGGTGGTCCTGGTAGAACTGCTGGCGACCGGTGATGGTGCGCCACGGGATCAGCTCGTGGACGTTGGTGTAGCCGGCGTTGTAGCTGACGTGCTCGTCCTCGAGGCCGGACCAGGTCGGGCTGGAGATGATCTTGCGCGGCTGCACCTGGATGTCGCGGAAGCGGATCTTCTCGTCTTCCTTGGGCAGCGCCAGGTGGGCATGCTCGCGGCCGGTGATCTTCGACAGCGCTTCCCAGGCCTTGACCGCGACCTGGCCGTTGGTTTCCGGAGCCAGGGCGAGGACCACCTCAGCGGCGTCGATGGCGCTGTCGATGCGCGGGCGGCCCTGGCTGACGCCGCTCTCGACGACGCGATGGTTGAGGTCGCCGACCAGCTTCACTTCCTTCTCGGTGTTCCAGCCGATGCCCTTGCCGCCGTTGCCCAGCTTGTCCAGCAGCGGACCGAGCGAGGTGAACTTGCGGTAGACGTTCGGGTAGTCGCGCTCGACCAGGTGCAGCGTCGGCAGGTTGCGTCCCGGCATCGGCTCGCACTCGCCCTTCTTCCAGTCATGGCCGTCGCCGCCGAACGGCTGCGCCAGCTCGGTGGGGGTGTCGTGCAGCAGCGGCACCGTGACCAGGTCCTGCTCCACGCCGAGGTGGCCTTCGGCGACGGCGGAGAACTTCTTGGCGATGGCCTTGTAGATCTCCCAGTCGCTCTTGGCTTCCCAGGCCGGATCGGTGGCCGCCGACAGCGGATGGATGAAGGGGTGCATGTCGGAGGTGTTGAGGTCGTCCTTCTCGTACCAGGTAGCGGTCGGCAGGACGATGTCCGAGTACATGCAGGTGGAGGACATGCGGAAGTCCAGGGTGGTGACCAGGTCGAGCTTGCCCTCGGCACCGTCGTCAACCCAGTCGACCTCGGTGGGACGCGGACCGCCGGCCTTGCCGAGGTCATCGTTCATCACCCCGTTCTTCGCCCCGAGCAGGTACTTGAGCATGTACTCGTGGCCCTTGCCGGAGGAGCCCAGCAGGTTGGAGCGCCAGATGAACATGTTGCGCGGGAAGTTCTGCGGATCGTCCGGCGATTCGCTGGCGAAGCGCAGGCCGCCGCTCTTCAGTTCGCGCACCACGTAGTCGGCGACCGGCAGGCCGGCGGCCTCGGCCTCGGCGGCGATGCGCAGCGGGTTGCGGTTCAGTTGCGGCGCCGACGGCAGCCAGCCGAGGCGTTCGGCCTGGATGTTGTAGTCCAGGGCGTGTTCGGCGAAGCGGCTGGCGTCGGCCAGCGGCGACAGCACCTCGTGCATCGACAGCTTCTCGTGGCGCCATTGCGAGCTGTGCAGGTAGAAGAAGCTGGTGCCGTTCATCTGCCGCGGCGGCCGGCTCCAGTCCAGGCCGAAGGCCAGCGGCGCCCAGCCGGTCTGCGGGCGCAGCTTCTCCTGGCCGACATAGTGCGCCCAGCCGCCGCCGCTCTGGCCGATGCAGCCGCACATCATCAGCATGTTGATGACCGCGCGGTAGTTCATGTCCATGTGGTACCAGTGGTTCATCGCCGCGCCGATGATCACCATCGCCTTGCCGCGGGTCTTGTCGGCGCTGTCGGCGAACTCGCGGGCGACCTGCGTCGCGCGCGCCGCCGGAACGCCGGTGATGCGCTCCTGCCAGGCCGGGGTATAGGGCGTGTCGGCGTCCTCGTAGGAGGTCGCCACGTTGTCGCCGCCCAGGCCGCGGTCGATGCTGTAGTTGGCCATCTGCAGGTCGTAGACGGTGGCCACCCGCAGGCGCTTGCCGTCCGCCGCGACGATCTCGCGGAACGGCACCCGGCGCAGCAGTACCTCGTCGTTGGCGACGCCCTTGAAGTGCGGGTGCTCCTGCCCGGCGAAATACGGGAAGGCCACCTCGCAGGCATGTTCCGGGCCATCGAGCAGCGACAGTTGCAGGCGCGTCTGGTCACCGCTCCTGCCGTCCAGCTCGGCGATGTTCCACTTGCCTGACTCGCCCCAGCGATAGCCGATGGCGCCGGTGGGCGAGACCAGCCCGCCGCTGCGCTCGTCGTAGGCGATGGTCTTCCACTCGGGGTTGTTGTCCTGGCCGAGGTTGTCCGCCAGGTCGGCGGCGCGCAGGTAGCGGGTCGGCTTGAACGCGCCGCCGGCGTGTTCTTCCAGCAACACCAGCATCGGCATGTCGGTGTACTGGCGGCAGTAGTCGACGAAGTAGGCGCTCGGCCGGTCGAGGTGGAATTCCTTCAGGATCACGTGACCGAAGGCCATGCCCAGCGCGGCGTCGGTGCCCTGCTTGGGGTTGAGCCAGAGGTCGGTGAGCTTGGCCACCTCGGAATAGTCCGGGGTGATGGAGACGGTCTTGGTGCCCTTGTAGCGCACCTCGGTGAAGAAGTGCGCGTCCGGGGTCCGCGTCTGCGGCACGTTGGAGCCCCAGGCGATGATGTAGCTGGAGTTGTACCAGTCGGCCGACTCCGGCACGTCGGTCTGCTCGCCCCAGATCTGCGGGCTGGCCGGCGGCAGGTCGCAGTACCAGTCGTAGAAGCTCAGGCAGACCCCGCCGATCAGCGACAGGTAGCGGGCGCCGGCGGCGTAGCTGACCATCGACATGGCCGGGATCGGCGAGAAGCCGATCACCCGGTCCGGACCGTAGGTCTTGGCGGTGTAGACGTTGGCCGCGGCGATGATCTCGGTGACCTCGTCCCAGCTGGAACGGACGAAGCCGCCCAGGCCGCGCTGGCTCTTGTAGCTCTTCGCCTTGGCGGCGTCCTCGACGATGCTGGCCCAGGCGTTCACCGGGTCGCCGTGCTGCGCCCGCGCCTCGCGCCAGAGCTTGAGCAACGGCTTGCGCACCTTCGGGTACTTCAGGCGGTTGGCGCTGTAGATGTACCAGGAATAGCTGGCCCCGCGCGGGCAGCCGCGCGGCTCGTGGTTGGGCAGGTCCGGACGGGTGCGCGGGTAGTCGGTCTGCTGGGTTTCCCAGGTGATCAGGCCGTTCTTCACGTAGATCTTCCAGGAGCAGGAGCCGGTGCAGTTCACCCCGTGGGTGGAGCGCACGATCTTGTCGTGCTGCCAGCGCTGCCGGTAGGCACCTTCCCAGGCGCGGCTCTCGTTGCTGGTCTCGCCGTGGCCATCGGCGAATTCGCCCTGCTTCTTCTTGAAGAACTGCAGGCGGTCGAGCAGGTGACTCATCTTGATCTCCTCACCCGGTCTGTGCCGGGCGTTACAACGCTAATCAGGGGTTGCCGCGGGCTGCTGCCGACGGACTCAACAGGGACTCTCCGCACCCTTGCGCGCGTACCACCACCAGGTGGCGACGATGCAGCTCAGGTAGTAGGCGATGAACACGTAGAGGGCGCCCTCGGCGCTGCCGGTCATGTGCAGCGAGGTGCCGAACGCCTTCGGGATGAAGAACCCGCCGAAGGCGCCGATGGCGGCGGAGAAGCCGATCACCGCGGCCGACTCCATGCTCGCGTTGCGCGCCGCGCCGGCTTCGTCGGCCTGGCCGTCGCGCACCCGCCGGGCCCACTCGTTGCGGAAGATCACCGGGATCATGCGGAAGGTGGAACCGTTGCCGATGCCGGCGAAGAAGAACAGCAGGATGAAGGCGCCAAGGAAGCCGAAGAAGTTGCCCTGGCCGCCGTCGCCCGGCAGGAAGGCGATCACCGTGAACACCCCGCCGATCATCAGTGCGTAGTTCCACAGGGTGATCCGCGCGCCGCCGAACTTGTCCGCCAGCCAGCCGCCCAGGGGCCGGCTGAGGGCGCCCACCAGCGGACCGAGGAAGGCGTATTGCAGCGGGTTGATGTCGGGGAACTGGGTCTTGCTGAGCATCGCGAAGCCGGCCGAGAAGCCGATGAACGAGCCGAAGGTGGCCACGTACAGCCAGCACATCAGCCAGTTGTGCTTGCGCTTGAAGATCACCGCCTGGTCGCGGAACGAGGCCTTGGCGTCGGCGATGTCGTTCATCCCGAACCAGGCCGCGACCGATACCACGGCGATGAACGGCACCCAGATCCAGCCGGCGTTCTGCAGCCACAGGCGACCGCCGTCGCCGAGCTGCTGCGGCTCGCCGCCGAAGGCGCCGAACAGGCCGCCGGCCACCGCCAGCGGCACGGCGAACTGCATCACCGAGACGCCGAGGTTGCCGAGCCCGGCATTCAGGCCGAGGGCGGTGCCCTGCTGGCTCTTCGGATAGAAGAAGCTGATGTTGGACATGCTCGAGGCGAAGTTGCCGCCGCCGAAGCCGCAGAGCAGCGCGATCAGGGCGAACACCCAGTACGGGGTGCTCGGGTCCTGCACGGCGAAGCCCAGCCAGATGCACGGGATCAGCATCGAGGCGGTGCTCAGGGCGGTCCAGCGACGGCCGCCGAAGATCGGCACCATGAACGAATAGAACACCCGCAGGGTGGCGCCGGAGATCGACGGCAGCGCCGCGAGCAGGAACAGCTGGTCGTTGCTGAAGGCGAAGCCGGCGCTGTTCAGGCGCACGGTCACCGTGCTCCAGATCATCCACACGGCGAAGGCGAGCAGCAGCGCGGGGATCGAGATCCACAGGTTGCGGCTGGCGATGCGCTTGCCGTTGCGCGCCCAGAACTCGGGGTCCTCGGGGCGCCAGTCGAGCAGCAGCGGTCCCCGTGCGGCTTTCAGTTGGGTATTGGCGATCATGCCCATGACGGCATTACCTCAGGAGTGGGTGGGAAGGGTGGGAGGAAGGTCGACGTCGGCCGAGGCGGCCTGGCCGTCGATGCGGCGTTGCTGCTTGATCGCGTAGTGCATCCAGACCATGCAGACCACGGTCAGGCCGAACAGCAACATGAAGCAGGAGGAGCGCACGCCGATGTGGTCGGCGGCGTAGCCGAACAGGATCGGCAGGCAGAAGCCGCCGAGGCCGCCGATCACCCCGACCATGCCGCCGACGGTGCCCATGTTGCTCGGGTAGTAGTCGTGGATGATCCGGTACACGCTGGCCTTGCCGAAGCCCTGGGCGATGCCGACGACGAACACCAGGAAGGTGAACAGCCAGACGTTCAGGCCGATACCCAGGCTGAGGTCGCCCTGGATGCCGTGGATGGTCATGGTGGTCTGCGGGTAGGAGAGGAAGAACAGGCACACCAGGCAGACCCAGAACACGCCCCAATTCACCGAGCGCGCGCCGTAGTGGTCGCTGAACCAGCCACCGAGGGCGCGGATCAGGCCGGACGGCAGGGTGAACAGCATGGTGATGAAGGACGCGGTCTTCAGGTCCAGGCCGTATTCGGCGATGTAGTACTTCGGCAGCCACAGGGCCAGGGCGACGAAGCCGCCGAAGACGAAGAAGTAGTACAGGCCGAAGCGCCAGACGCGCAGCTCGGCGAGCGGCGCCAGTTGCTTGGCCAGGGTCGGCCGCTGGCTGGCCTCGGCGGCACCCTTGAGGTGCGCCGGATCGGTCCAGGTGAACAGCCAGAACAGCACGGCGGTGACCAGCATGGCCACCGAGTAGACCTGCGGCACCATGCGCCAGCCGAAGGCAACCACGATCATCGGCGCCACCAGGTTGGTGATCGCCGCGCCGGCGTTGCCGGCGCCGAAGATGCCCATCGCGGTGCCCTGGCGCTCCTTCTCGAACCAGGCCGAGGTGTAGGCGATGCCGACCGCGAAGGAGCCGCCAGCCAGGCCGACGAACAGGCCGAGCACCAGGTAGTGCCAGTACTGGCTGGCGAAGGCCAGGCCGTAGATCGGGATGGCCACCAGCAGCATGTGGATGAAGAACACGATGCGGCCGCCGAAGCGGTCGGTGATCAGGCCCAGCGGCAGGCGCACCAGGGAGCCGGTGAGGATCGGCAGGGCGACCATCAGGCCGAACTGGGATTCGCTCAGGCCGAGCTCGTCCTTGATGCGGATGCCGATGATCGAAAACATCGTCCACACGGCGAAATTCACCGCGAAGGACAAGGTACTCATGCCGAGGACGGAGTACTGTTTCTGACGTAGGGAAGCCATGGCTAAACTCTCTGCACGGACAGCGTTCAGCGAGAGCCTAGGGAAGGTGTTCCTATGCAAATTTGATAGGAATCAATGAAATACCGGCCGTTCCGTGCCTAGATGCGCGCCCCTACCTCGAAAGAGGTATGGTCTGAATTATTGCGCAACCCACTGTTTTAAAAGGCTTTTCACATGAACAAGGCGACCGCGCCGGACGCTGACCAGCGGGACAGATTCTTTGGAGGTAGTGACAGGGCCGGAAAGCCGATCCTGCGCCGCTCCCTGGTAGTCCGCTTCGGCTGCTACCTCACCCTGCTGGTATCGCTGGCGCTGATCGGGATGTTCAGCGCCCTGCTCTTCGCCGACTACACGCACCAGGACGCCGCGGTGATCAACCACGCCGGCTCGTTGCGCATGCTCACCTACCGGGTCGCCCTGGAGCCCAGCCTGGAAGGCCGCCAGGCGCTGCTCGGGACCCTCGGCGAACGCCTCGACAGCGGCGACATCCGCCGCCTGCTGCAACGCCAGGACGCCGACGACCCGATCCGCCAGCTGCACCAGGAGCTGCGCGAGGGCCTGGCGCGCCTGGACCCGCGCGCGCTGCCCGGACGCGCCGTGCTGGACGCCTACGTCGGCGACATCGACCGTTTCGTCGGCATCCTCCAGGCCAAGGCCGAGCGCCGCTCGCAACTGCTCAGCACGGTGCAGGGCCTGTGCCTGTTCCTCAGCCTGCTGGTGGTGTTCGTCACCCTCTACGACCTCAGCTACCACGTCATCGGCCCGCTGCGCGAACTCACCAGCACCGCCCGCCGCCTGGGCCGCGGCGAGCTGGACGCGCGGGTCACCTACAGCGGCGAGGACGAACTGGCGCAACTGGGCGAGCGCTTCAACCAGATGGCCGGCGAGCTGAAGAGCATCTACGGCGACCTGGAAGAGCGCGTGGAGGACAAGACCCGCGCCCTCTCGCAGAGCCACCAGCGCCTCGAACTGCTCTACGCCAGTGCCCGCCGGCTGGGCGAGAACCCCTACGACAGCCGCACCCTGCAACCGCTGCTGAACCAGTTGGAGAAAGTGCTAGACGCCGGCCGCGTGACCCTCTGCCTGAACAAGGACGGGGTCGAGCGCGCCTACAGTTCGCTGACCACCACCGAGCGCCCGGCGGACTTCTGCCTGCAGGGCGACTGCGGTAGCTGCCGCGAGCAGGCCAGCGCCTGCGACCAACCCTCGTCCCTGGCCCAGCCATTGCTGATGCAGCCCCTGTCCATCGCCGGCCACCGTTTCGGCGAACTGTTCATCGAAAGCCGCAGCGGCCGCCTGGAGAACTGGCAGCAGCAACTGATCGAGACCTTCTGCGACAACATCGCCCGCACCTTCGCCCTGTCCCTGCAACAGGAACAGGAAAGCCGCCTGGCCCTGTTCGCCGAGCGCGGCACCATCGCCCGTGAACTGCACGACTCGCTGGCACAGTCGCTGTCCTACCTGAAGATCCAGGTCAGCCGCCTGGGCACCCTGCTCAAGCGCGAGGCGCCGGCGGAGAAGATCGAGGACACCCTCGACGAACTGCGCGAAGGCCTCAACGGCGCCTACCGGCAACTGCGCGAACTGCTCACCACCTTCCGCCTCAGCCTCGACGAGCCGAGCCTGGAAGCCGCGCTGGGGAACGCCGTGGCCGAGTTCGGCGAGCGCGGCGAGGTGGCGATCGAACTGGACAACCGCCTGCAACACGTGCCGCTGAGCCCCAACGAGGAAATCCACGTCCTGCAGATCGTCCGCGAGGCGCTCTCCAACGTGGTTCGCCATTCGCAGGCGCAACGGGCCTGGGTGCGCCTGAGCAGCCAGGCCGACGGCCAGGTGAGCATCGCCGTAGAGGACGATGGCGTCGGCTTTGATCCGCAGCAGAACCGCAGCGGCCACTATGGGCTTACCATCACGCAGGAGCGCGGCCAGACCCTCGGCAGCCAGTTGCGCTTCGAAGCGCGCGCGCCCCACGGCACGCGAGTGCTCTTCAGCTTCGTGCCGACCGCCCTGCAACCCTCCGCCGCCAAGGAGCCGACCCCATGACGGACATGCCAGCCACCGCCGACGAACCGGTTCGCCTGCTGCTGGTGGACGACCATCCGATGATGCGCAAGGGCGTCGCCCAGTTGCTCGAACTGGAAGACGACCTCAGCGTGGTCGGCGAGGCCGGCAGCGGCGAGGAGGCCCTGCGCCTGGCCGCCGAGCTGGACCCGGACATGATCCTGCTGGACCTGAACATGAAGGGCATGAACGGCCTGGACACCCTGCGCGCGTTGCGCGAGGCCGGAGTCGACGCGCGCATCGTGGTGTTCACCGTGTCCGACGACAAGGGCGACGTGGTCAACGTCCTGCGCGCCGGCGCCGACGGCTACCTGCTCAAGGACATGGAGCCGGAGCGCCTGCTCGAGCACATCCGCCAGGCCGCCACCGGACAGATGACCCTGAGCCCGCAGTTGACCCAGATCCTCGCCCAGGCCCTGCGGGGCGACGACCGCTCGAAGAGCCTCGACGAGCTGACCGAGCGCGAACGGCAGATCCTCCGCCAGATCGCCCACGGCTACAGCAACAAGATGATCGCGCGAAAGCTGGACATCACCGAAGGCACGGTGAAGGTCCATGTCAAGCGGGTGCTGCACAAGCTCGGCATGCGTTCGCGGGTCGAGGCCGCGGTGTGGGCGGTGGAGAACGACCTGGTGTAAGCCGCGCGCGGGCTTGATTCCGGTCAAGAAATCCACCGCGGCGCTGCGTCGATACTGGCGGCTTCCTTCCACGAGGCGCCCGTCATGATGTTCGAACGCAGCCCCGACGATCCCCTTCCCCTGGTCTACGCCTGCTCCGGCTGCTCCAACGTGGCGCAACTGGCCAACGATCTCGCGCTGCGCCTGGATCGCGCCCGGCTGGCGGAGATGTCCTGCATCGCCGGAGTCGGCGGCGACGTCCCGCTGCTGGTCCGCCGGGCCCGCTCCGGGCGACCGATCCTGGCCCTCGACGGTTGCCCGCTGCATTGCGTGAAAGGCTGCCTGGCGCGCCACGAGGTAGTCCCGACCCTGCACCTGACCCTCAGCGAACACGGCCTGAAGAAGCGCTACGGCGAGGACTGCGAGGCGCAGGACGCCGAGCGCCTGTTCGTCGAGCTGGAGCGTCTGCTGACGCCGGGCGGCAAGCGCCGCTGCGAATGACGGCGCGGCCGGGGGCGGCGGCTATCCTGCCGAAACCCGCATCCCCGCCTTTCGGCCTCCCTCGCGCATATCGCGGCGCCTCCGCCGCGTAAGCGTGCCCGTACCGCCTGCGATACGCAGCAGTGCGCTAGGATGTCCCCTCGGCTTCGAAGAAAGGACATTTCAATGCTGATCGGTGCGCTGCTGGTTCTCACCTGGGTCATCCTCCTCGTCCGATACCCGGCCAAGGCCCTGCCGGTCTCCCTGGCGGCTCTCGCCGGGCTGGGCCTGGTGGCGGCCTGGGTGATCTGGCAGGACAACGACGAAAGCCGCCACCTGCAACGCCAGGAACTGCGCCTGAGCTATGCGCCGGAACGCTGTCCGGTGGACCGACCGCTGGCGGTCGAGCTGAAGAACGGCAGCGACCGTCCGTTGCTGGAGCTACGCTGGAGGATCGCCGCCTACCGCCCCGGCGACAGCGTCAACCTGGCCGACACCAGCTTCGACAGCCCGCGCTACCGGGCGCCGAACGCCCTGCTCGGCGGCGACAGCTGGCACGACTGCCTGCCGCTGCCGCCGCTGCGTCCGGGCTATCGCGCCAGCACCCTGGAATTCCGCGCCGAACGCCTGGACGGGCGTTTCGGCAACTGACCGAGGGAGGACCCGATGGAAACCCGCCGTCTGTTCGACCAGGGCTCCGCTGCCTACGCCAGCGCCCGCCCGCGTTATCCCGATGCGCTCTACCGCCATCTCGCCGGGCTCTGCGGCCAGCGCCGGCGCGCCTGGGACTGCGCCACCGGTACCGGCCAGGCCGCGCTCGGCCTGGCGCAGCACTTCGGCGAAGTCCTCGCCAGCGACACCAGCGCGCAGCAGATCGAACACGCCGTTATCCATCCGGGTATCCGCTACAGCGTGCAGGACGCCGAAGCCACCGACTATCCCGACGCCGCCTTCGACCTGGTCTGCGTAGCCCAGGCCTGGCACTGGTTCGACCACTCGCGCTTCAACCGCGAGCTGCTGCGCGTGCTGCGTCCCGGCGGCGTGTTCGCCGCCTGGGGCTACGGCTGGTTCAGCATCGACGCGCAGATCGATGCCGCCATCGACGAGGAATACCTGCGCCCGATCGGCCCGTACTGGGCGCAACAGAACCGCCTGCTGTGGAACGCCTACCGGGATGTCGAGCTGCCGCTGGGCGAACTCCCCGCGCCGGCCTTCGTCATCGAGCAACAATGGAGCCTGGCCCGGTTGTTCGACTACATGGCCACCTGGTCGGCCAGCCGCCTGTGCCGCGAGGCGCAGGGCAACGCTTTCGTGCGCCAGGCCCTGCAACGGGTCGCCGCGCTCTGGGGCGAGCCGACCTCGACACGCAGGGTTCGCATGCCGCTGGCGCTGCGGATCGCGCGCAAGGACGCCTGACCGAGCCTTCGGGCGGTTTTCCGCGGCCGGCGAATCCAGTACGGTAGGCCGCCCTCCTTCCAACTCCCAGCCAAGGAACGCCGCCCCATGAGCCAACCCGTCGCCTTCGTCACCGGCTGCTCCAGCGGCATCGGCCGCGCCCTCGCCGACGCCTTCCAGCGCGCCGGCTACCGGGTCTGGGCCAGCGCACGCAAGGAAGACGACGTGCGCGCCCTGGCCGAGGCCGGCTTCCAGGCGGTGCAACTGGACGTCAACGACGCCGCCGCGCTGGCCCGTCTGGCCGAGGAGCTGGAAGTCGAAACCGCCGGCCTCGACGTGCTGGTCAACAACGCCGGCTACGGCGCCATGGGTCCGCTGCTGGACGGCGGCGTCGACGCCATGCGCCGGCAGTTCGAGACCAACGTGTTCGCCGTGGTCGGCGTGACCCGCGCACTGTTCCCGCTACTGAGGCGCAAGTCCGGCCTGGTGGTGAACGTCGGCAGCGTCTCCGGCGTGCTGGTCACGCCCTTCGCCGGCGCCTACTGCGCCTCCAAGGCCGCGGTGCATGCGCTGAGCGATGCCCTGCGCCTGGAACTAGCACCGTTCGGCGTCGAGGTGCTGGAAGTGCAGCCGGGCGCCATCGCCTCGAACTTCGGCGCCAGCGCCAGCCGCGAGATGGACAGCGTGGTCGACGAACGCTCGCCCTGGTGGCCGTTGCGCCGGCAGATCCAGGCGCGCGCCGCGGCATCCCAGGACAATCCCACGCCCGCCGAAGACTTCGCCCGCCAGTTGCTCGCCGCCGTGCAGCGCCGTCCGCGCCCGCCGCTGGTGCGCATCGGCAATGGCAGCCGGGCCCTGCCGGCGCTGGCCCGCTGGATGCCGCGCGGCCTGCTGGAGCGGCTGCTGAAGAAGCGCTTCGGCCTCGACACGCGCCTCTGAAACCGCCAGGAGATACCGCTATGGGCGACCGCCTTGCCGTACCCATCCGTTACTACGCCCTGGCCGGGATCGCCGCGGCGATCCTGCTCAACGTGCTGCTGCGCGGGGTGGTCCGCTTCGGCGGCCTGCCGGCCAGCCTGCTGATCGCCGCGCTGGTCGCCGGCGGCCTGGCCTGGTGGTTCGCCCGCGCGCAGCGGCGCTGGCCGACCTGGGGCGAGCGCTTGCGCCTGGTCGCCCTGTATGGCGGAGTGCTCGGGGTCCTTTACCTGCTACTGGTCGGCCTCGCCTCGCTGAAAGGCGATCCCAGCCCGGCGGCACTGCTCATCGTGGTGCTGCACTACCTGTGCTATCCGGCGCTGTTGCTGGTGTTCTTCTCCGGCAGGGTCTATGGATTCTTCCTGCGCTGACGGGTGAAGCTGCCTCAACGAATTCTTCACATTCTCTTCAGCTCGGCTTGACCCGCCCTCGCCTAGTGTTGGCCACCCACCGCACGAGGCCGACATGCACCGTTCACCGCTCGCCTGGCTCCGCCTGCTCCTCGCCGCCGTGCTCGGCGCCTTCCTGCTCGGCGGCCCGCTGCATGCCGCCGAGACTGCCGCCCCGCGTTCGCCAGCCTGGGCGCAAGCGGTCGACCCGTCGATCAACCTCTACCGCATGAGCCCCACCCTCTATCGCAGCGCGCTGCCCAACGCACAGAGCGTCGCGCTGCTGCAACGCCTGCAGGTGAAGACGGTGGTCAGCTTCATCAAGGACGACGACCGCGCCTGGCTGGGCCAGGCTCCGGTGCGGGTGGTCAGCCTGCCGACCCACGCCGACCGGGTCGACGACGCCGAGGTGCTCAGCGTCCTCCGCCAGTTGCAGGCCGCCGAGCGCGAAGGCCCGGTACTGATGCACTGCAAGCACGGCAACAACCGCACCGGACTGTTCGCCGCCATGTACCGCATCGTCGTGCAGGGCTGGGACAAGCAGGCCGCGCTGGAGGAAATGCAGCGCGGCGGGTTCGGCGACGAGGACGACATGCGCGACGCCAGCGCCTATGTGCGCGGCGCCGACGTCGACGGCCTGCGCCTGGCGATGGCCAACGGCGAATGCAGCCCATCGCGCTTCGCCCTCTGCCATGTGCGCGAGTGGATGGCCCAGGCGCTCGACCGGCCGTAAACACGCGCAGGGCCGAAAGGCTTGGTCCCGTCACGCAAGTTTGGCACCCTTGGGACTCGCCGCCGCACGCGGCGGCCCACTTCGACAGCCGCGACGAGACTCCCATGAGCGATGCCCCGACCTCCCCGCGCTTCAGCGCCGCCACCAGCACCCGCCTGCTCGACCATGCGCAACTGGAGACGCTCTGCGCCGACTATGACGGCTTCCTTCTCGATCTCTGGGGCGTAGTGATGGACGGCGCCGAGGCGTTCCCCGGCGCCCTCGCCTGGCTCGCCCGGCGGCACGCCGAAGGCCGCCCGGTCTGGTTCCTCAGCAACTCGTCCAGCAGCGTGGTGGAAATGAGCGCCGGGCTCGAGCGCCTGGGCATCCGGCGCGACTGGTTCGCCGGCATCACCACGTCCGGCCAGTTGACTATCGACGCCCTGCTGCAAACCGCCGAATACCGGCGTGGCGGTATCTACCTGGCCGGCGTCGGCCTGGCCCAGCAGAGCTGGCCGGCGGAAATCCGCGAGCGCTTCGTCGACGACATCACCCAGGCGGCGCTGATCGTCGGCGTCGGCAGCTTTCCCCAGGAAGAACTGGAACAGCGCTTCGCGCCCCTGCGCGGCGCCACCGACCTGCCGTTCCTCTGCGCCAACCCGGACCGCGTGGTGGTTTCCGGCGGCCGCACGGTATACGGCGCGGGCATGCTCGCCGAGCTGTTCAGCGAGGAAGGCGGCCAGGTCAGTTGGTACGGCAAGCCCGACCCGGCGGCCTTCCGCATCGCCCAGCGGCAACTGGAAGCGCGCGGCGCGCGGCACATCCTGTTCGTCGGCGACTCGCTGGTGACCGACGTCCCCGGCGCCCTCGCCGCGCGCATCGATACCCTCTGGCTGGGCGCCACCGGCATCCACCGCGAAGCCCTGGGCGCCGAGTTCAACGGGGCGCTCGACGAGGAACGGGTCAGGTCGCTGCTGCACGGCTATCCGATCCGACCGCACTTTGCCGCGCCAGGGCTGGTCTGACCCCTCAAAGGTCGGAAAAAGGATGCGCGCATGCATTGGCTGGACTACCTGCAATGGCCCGCCATGCTGGTCACGGTGGTGGCCGCCTGGCTGGTGGCGTCGGCGCACCGGCGAAGACGCAAGGTCGGCTTCTGGGTGTTCCTCGCCAGCAACCTGCTGTGGATCGCCTGGGGCCTGTACGCCCAGGCCTATGCCCTGATCCTGCTGCAGGTCTGCCTGGCGGCGATGAACCTGCGCGGCACCCATCGCAACGAAGCGCCACAGGACAGCGCCTGATGGCCGCCAACGAAAACGCCCGCCATGACGGCGGGCGCTCGCCTTACGAAGGCTGCGCTCAGTGCGCCCCCTCGCTTTTCTCCAGCGGCTGGCCGGCGTAGATACGACGCACCAGCGGGCCGATGGAAAGCCCCTGGAGCAGGATCGATACCAGCACCACGATGTAGGTCAGGCTGAGGATCAGGTCGCGCTCCGGCCCCAGCGGCAGGGACAGCGCCAGCGCCACCGAGACGCCGCCGCGCAGCCCGCCCCAGACCAGGATGCGGATGGTGCCCGCCGGTACCTGCCGGTTGGCGCCACGGAAACGGCGCAGGACCAGGATCGCCGGCCCCACCGTGAGCAGGCGCGAGACCAGCACCGCGCCGCCGAGAGCGAAGGCCGCCGCCACGTGCAGCCAGGAGAACGGCAACAGCAGCAGCTCCAGGCCGATCAGGGCGAACAGTAGGGCGTTGAGGATCTCGTCGATCAGCTCCCAGAACTTGTCCACGTAGCGCCGGGTCTCGTCCGACATCGCGTAGTGGCGTCCGTGGTTGCCGATGATCAGCCCGGCCACCACCATCGCGATCGGCGCCGATACGTGCAGGCGCGCGGCCAGCGCGGCGCCGCCGATGACCAGGGCGAGGGTCAGCATGACCTCCACCTGGTACTGGTCGATGCCGCGCATCATCACGAACACGCCGTAGCCGAGCACCGCGCCGAAAAGCACGCCGCCGATGGCTTCCTGGACGAAGAGGATCGCCGTGGCACTGACCGTGGGCGCCTCGCCGAGCTGGAGGATGCCGAGGATGATGGCGAACACCACCACCGCGGTGCCGTCGTTGAACAGCGACTCGCCGACGATGGTGGTCGCCAGCGGTTTCGGCGCGCCGGCGGACTTGAGGATGCCGAGCACGGCGATGGGGTCGGTCGGCGAGATCAGCGCGCCGAACAGCAGGCAGTAGATGAAATCCACCTGCCAGCCGAACAGCGGGAAGGTGTAGTAGGCCAGGCCACCGATGACGAAGGTGGCGATCAGCACCCCGGCGGTGGCTAGCAGGCCGATCGGCCACTTGTAGCTGCGCAGGTCGGAGAGGTCGACGTGCAGTGCGCCGGCGAACAGCAGCGCGGGCAGGAACCAGGTCATCAGCACTTCGGAGAAGTCGATGCGGCGGATGATTTCCTGCATCTCCACCTCGAGGATCGGATAGCCCAGTTCCGACAGACCCTGGACGATCAGCGAGAACACCAGCGCCGTGGCCATCACGCCGATGGTCGGCGGCAGGCGGATGAAGCGGTAGTTGACGTAGGTGAGCAAGGTGGTCAAGGCAATGAATGCCGCGACGAGATCGAGCATGACGCGGGGTACTCCCTTAGCAGAAGGTAAAACACCTACCCCAAAAGGCCGATCCGTGAACCGTGGGGTGCGAATGTCTGGAAAAGCCCGAGAAAATTTCGGAACCCGCATCATAACCGCAGAAAAGCCCTGGGCGTCGAGCGCACCGATACGGTGCATGGCGCGCCGCCGACGCGGCAACGCCCTTCTCGCCCGCTCCCCCGGGAAAATTTCTTCGTTCGCCGCCAGCCCAGGCGAGACGGCGGCTGCGGCCGCTTGCCCAGGCCCGGTCATGGCACAAGCATGGCCGTTTCGTTGAACCTCCGCGAACGACGAACGGTCAACCCTTTCAGGGTCGGCAATTCGGTGCCCATCCGAAGCCTTTGATTTCCGGCCTGTTTCCGCGCTTCGACGAAGCGCCCGAGAGCGTAGCCAACGCTCATTCCGAAGGGAGTCCCGACCATGGTGAAAACCTGTGGCAAGGCCCTGCTCGGCCTCTGCGCCGCAGCCGCCGTACTGGCCTTGCTGATCCACTGGATCACCCCCGCGACCATCCTCCACTACCGCGAGGACCTGCTGTTCTACTTGCAGGCCCACCTGGTGCTGGTCTTCAGTTCGATGGCGGCCGCCCTGCTGGTCGGCGTGCCGGCCGGCATCCTGCTCAGCCGTCCCGGCATGCAGGCCCAGGCCGAACGCCTGATGCAGGTGTTCAACGTCGGCAACACCATCCCGCCGCTGGCGGTGCTGGCCATCGCCCTGGCGATCATCGGCATCGGCAACGGCCCGGCGATCCTCGCCCTGTTCCTCGCCTCGCTGCTGCCGATCGTGCGCAACACCTACGAGGGCCTGCGCAATGTCTCGCCGGCGCTGAAGGAAGCCGCCACCGGCATCGGCATGACGCCCAACCAGGTGCTGCTGCGGGTGGAACTGCCGAACGCGGTGCCGATCATCGTCGGCGGCGTGCGCGTGGCCCTGGCGCTGAACGTCGGCTCCGCGCCGCTGGCGTTCCTGATCGGCGCCAACAGCCTGGGCAGCCTGATCTTCCCCGGCATCTACCTGAACAACCACCAGCAACTGCTGCTCGGCGCCGCCTGCACGGCGCTCCTCGCCCTGCTGCTGGACGCCCTGGTGGTGCTGTTCAGCCGCATGTTCCTGGAACGCGGCCTGACCGCCAAGGAGGCCTGATGAACCGACTGATCCGCTCACTCTGCCTGGCCTGCGCCGGCCTGCTCGCCGCCGGCCTGGCGCAGGCGGAAACCCTGCGCATCGGCGGCAAGACCTTCACCGAGCAGCGCATCCTCACCGCCATCACCGCGCAGTTCCTGCAGAAGCGCGGCTACGACGTGACGGTCACCACCGGCCTGGGCAGCACCCTGGCCCGCGCCGCCCAGGAAAGCGGCCAACTGGATATCGTCTGGGAATACACCGGCTCGTCGCTGATCGTCTACAACCACATCGACGAGAAGCTCGACGCCGCGGCTTCCTACCGCCGGGTCAAGCAACTCGACGAAGCCCAGGGCCTGGTCTGGCTGAAGCCGACCCGCTTCAACAACACCTATGCCCTGGCCATGCCCGAGGAACAGGCCGAGCGCCTGGGCATCCAGAGCGTCAGCGACCTCGCGCGGGTGCTCGCCGAACAGCAGGAGGCCGAGCCCGGGAGCACCCACCTGTTCGCCATGGACCCGGAGTTCGCCGGCCGCCCCGACGGCCTCGGCCCCATGAGCGAGCTGTACGGCCTGCACTTCACCCGCAACGACATCCGCCAGATGGACGCCGGGCTGGTCTACACCGCGCTGAAGAACCGCCAGGTGTTCCTCGGCCTCGTCTACACCACCGACGGCCGCCTGAAGGATTTCAAGCTGCGCGTGCTGAAGGACGACAAGCAGTACTTCCCCTTCTACAACGCCGCCCCGGTGGTGCGTAAGGAGGTCATGCAGCGCCATCCGGAGTTCGCCACGCTGTTCGATCCGATCATCGAGCGGCTCGACGACGCCACCATGCAGGCGCTCAACGCGCGGGTCGATATCGAGCAGCAGACGCCACAGAAGGTCGCCGCCGACTTCCTCCGCGAACACCGCCTGCTCGACGACGGCCAGGCCGGCCAGGGAGGTAGCCAGTAATGGACTTCTTCAGCGTGCTTTCCCATCTCGACTGGTCCCAGGTCGGCCAGCTCACCCTCCAGCACCTGCTGCTGGTACTGGTCGCCGTAGGCCTGGCGATCCTCGTCGGCGTGCCGCTGGGCGTGCTGATGACCCGCTTCACGTGGCTGGCCGGCCCGTTGCAGGGCGCCGCCACGGTGATGCTGACCATCCCCTCGATCGCCCTGTTCGGCCTGCTGATGCCGGTCTACTCGGTATTCGGCCAGGGCCTCGGGCCGCTGCCGGCGATCACCGCGGTGTTCCTCTATTCGCTGCTGCCGATCCTGCGCAACACCTACCTTGCCCTGACCGGCGTCGAAGCAGGCATCCGCGAGGCCGGCAAGGGCATCGGCATGACCTTCTGGCAACGCCTGCGGATGGTCGACATTCCCCTCGCGGTGCCGGTGATCCTCGCCGGCGTACGCACCGCCGTGGTGATGAACATCGGCGTGATGACCATCGCCGCGGTGATCGGCGCCGGCGGCCTGGGCGTGCTGATCCTCACTTCCATCAGCCAGAGCAACATGCCGATGCTGGTGGTCGGCGCGGTACTGGTCAGCCTCCTGGCCATCGTCGCCGACCTGCTGCTGCAATGGCTGCAACGCATCCTCACCCCCAAGGGACTGCGCGCCAGCGCGCACTGACAGGAGCCGAACATGATCGAACTGGACAAGCTCAGCAAGACCTTCACCCAGAAGAACGGCAAGGAGTTCCGCGCCGTCGATTCCGTCAGCCTGACCGTGGAGAAAGGCGAGATCTGCGTCTTCCTCGGCCCCTCCGGCTGCGGCAAGACCACCACCCTGAAGATGATCAACCGGATCATCCCGCCGACCTCCGGCCGCGTGCTGATCGACGGCCAGGACACCGCGGACCTCGACGAAGTCACCCTGCGCCGCCACATCGGCTACGTGATCCAGCAGATCGGCCTGTTCCCGAACATGACCATCGAGGAAAACATCATGGTCGTGCCGCGCCTGCTCGGCTGGGACAAGGCGCGCTGCAAGGAGAAGGCCCGCGAGCTGATGAGCATGGTCAAGCTGGAGCCCAAGCAGTACCTGCAACGCTACCCGCGCGAACTCTCCGGCGGCCAGCAGCAGCGCGTCGGGGTGATCCGCGCGCTGGCGGCGGACGCGCCGCTGCTGCTGATGGACGAGCCGTTCGGCGCGGTCGATCCGATCAACCGCGAGTCGATCCAGAACGAGTTCTTCGAGATGCAGCGCAAGCTCGGCATGACCGTGATCATGGTCAGCCACGACATCGACGAAGCCATCAAGCTGGGCGACAAGGTGGCGGTGTTCAAGAGCGGCCGGCTGCTCCAGTACGACCACCCGGATACCCTGCTGGCGCACCCGGCGGACGAGTTCGTCAGCGCCTTCACCGGCCAGGACAGCACGCTCAAGCGCCTGCTCCTGGTGCGCGCCGAGGACGCCGCCGACAGCAGCCTGGTCACCGCCCGGCCGCAGACCCCGGTGGCCGAGGCGCTGGAACTGATGGACGAGAACGACCGGCGCTATCTGATCGTGGTGGATGACCAGGGCAAGGGCCTGGGCTACGTGCGACGCAAGGACCTGCGCCGCCAGGAAGGCACCTGCGAACCGTTCGTCACCCCGTTCCGGGTCACCGCCAGCCACGACGAGCACCTGCGCATCCTGTTGTCGCGGATGTACGAGTTCAACAGCTCCTGGCTGCCGGTGCTCGACCCCGACCAGCAGTTCCTCGGCGAGGTCACCCAGGAGTCCATCGCCGACTACCTCAGCTCCGGCCGCTCGCGCGGCGGCAGGGGCCTGATCGTGTCGCCGGCCGAACAGGTCGGAGCCTAGGCCGCCGGGTGGATATTCACCACCGGCAGCCGCCAACCGCAGCGTATTCCTGGCGAGTGGCGCCCTCTTCCGCCCCGCCGAAACGAAAAAGCCCGGCATCCGCCGGGCTTCTCCATGCCTCTTTCGCTCAACCGGCCCGCCCCGGCGCCTGCGCCGCCGAGGCCTGGTCGTCGCGCCCTTGTGGCTTGACGATCACCGTGCAGGTGATCCCCGCCGAGAGCAGCACGCCGTCCGGCACTTCGTCGATGTGTACCCGCACCGGCACGCGCTGGGCCAGGCGCACCCAGTTGAAAGTGGGGTTGACGTCGGCGGTCAGCTCGCGGCTTTCCGGGTTGTCGCGGTCGTAGATACCGCGGGCGATGCTTTCCACGTGGCCCTTGAGGTGTTCGCCGCTCATCAGCTGCATGTCCACCGGGTCGCCTTCGCGGATGTACGGCAGCTTGGTTTCCTCGAAGTAGCCGTAGACCCAGTAGGAGTTCTTGTCGATCACCGCCATCTTCGCCTCGCCGACCCGCGCGTAGTCGCCACGGTGCACGTTGAGGTTGGTGACGTAGCCGTCGACCTGCGCCACCACCCGGGTGCGCTCCAGGTTCAGGCGCGCGGCGTCGAGCTGGGCCTTGGCCTGCTCGTAGTCGGCCATCGCCGCGGCGGCGGTGTTGTGGGCGTCGTCGCGGCTTTCGCGGGAGACCACCATCTCATCCATTTCCGCGCGCCGCCGGGCGTTCAGCTGGCGCATCTCCAGGGTCGCCTTGCGCGAGGCGACCAGCGACTCGGCCTGCTTCACCGCGATGCGGTAGTGGTCGGGGTCGATCTGCATCAGCAGGTCGCCTTTCTTCACCAACTGGTTGTCGCGCACCGGGACGTCGACGACGATCCCGGAAACGTCGGCGGCGACATTGATCACGTCGGCGCGCACGCGACCGTCGCGGGTCCAGGGGGTGTCCATGTAGTTGACCCACAGGGTCCGCCCGATGAATACGGCGACCAACAGGATCAGCAGGGTCGCCAGCAGGCTGATTACGGATTTCAAGGTCATGGTCGGCTCACGATAACGAAGAGGTGCGCTACCGCCTCAGCGGTAGATGGTCAGGGACAGGCCGCCGTACAGGCAGGCGAACAGGCTGACCCGGAACAGCGCCGGGTGCCAGGTGAAGCGATACAGGCCAACCGAGGCGAAGATCCGGTCGAGGCCCCAGGTGAGCGCCGCGGCGATCACGAACAACAGCGTCAGGGTCGGCATGTAGACCCCATGGATGGCGATTTCACGAGGCATGGACGGTACCTTGGCCGCTCGTCCGACCGGCCAGTTCGGTCAGCGGCGAGGTCGGCGCGAGCAAGGAAGAACGGATGAAGTGCAGGTAGCTGCGCACCCGCCGTAGCGGCGAGCTGTCGAAGTGCGGCGCGCAGGGTTCGTCGGTGTGCCTGGCCGCGTGGATGGCCTGGTCGACGGCCGCCAGGGCGCGCTCCAGGTTCTCCGCGCCAGGGCGCACGAACAGTCGGATCAGGGCCCGCCCCATGGCGCGGATCGCCTGGCGCCAGGGCATGGCCTCGGCGTAGCAGGGTTCGTCCGGCAGGCGCTCCTGCTCGCGACGCAGCTCGATGATCGCGTGGCCGACCTCGAGCACCAGGAACATCCAGCGCAGCAGGCCGCGCTGCACGTCCGGGCGCCCGGCAGCGACGCCATAGGCCTGGTTCAGCAGGTCGCGGGTGCCGCTTT
>NZ_KV828432.1:30489-92038 GCF_001836405.1 Pseudomonas sp. HMSC057H01
GAAGGCCGAGCCAAGCCCCCTGCTCCTGCCGCTGATGGCGAACACCACGCGCATCCGCAGGTCGCGCTCGAGGCGCTTCCACAGCCAGGCGCTGTTGGGCGGCAGAATGACCGCGGCGGCCGCGGCCGAGAGCAGCATCGAGAGGATCAGGGCGATGTACTCGTTGATCACGTGGGCCGGGTCGTAGACGGTCAGGTTCGCCGGCACCGAACCGAAGCAGAAGAACACCAGCAGGCCGAGACCGTAGCCGGCCCACTGCGGCCGCGAGGAGATGAACGCGCCGAGGGCGAACACCGGCGCCAGCACCAGGCACAGCAGCGGGAAACCGTCGATGTGCGGGTAGACGAAGAACATCTCGCTGAAGCCGAGCAGCGCCGCCGCCATGGTGCCGATGGCCATCTGCATGGCGACCTTCTTCGGGTTCGGCGCCGCCGAGGCCAACGCCGAGACCGCCACCGCGTTGAGGGCGAAGGTGCCGCCGCTGGGCCAGGTGCTGTAGATCCAGAAACAGCCGAACAGCAGGATCATCAACCCGGTGCGCATCCCCGCCACTGCCGCCGCCACCGCGTTGGCCTTGGCGGTGAAGGCGTCCTTCCACTGCTCGCGCTCGTGGCGGTGGGCGGCCAGCGAGGCATGGGTCAGGGCGTAGTCGTGCATCTCCTCGGCGAAACGGTAGAGCAGCTCGGCGGCGGTATTGAAGTCCAGCCGCGCCTCTTCGCCCGGCTCCCGCGCCAGCAGTTCTCCGCGCGCCTGGCGGATGCGCGCCATCAGGCGTTCGCGGCAGTCGGCGAGGCGCTGGGCGAAGCGCTCGGCGTCATGGTCGGTGACGGCGCGGCCACGGATCTCCTCGAGCAGCCCGGTGATTTCCTCCAGGCACGGTTCGAACGCTTCCAGCACCTGGGTGGAGCCCTGCGCGCGCAGGCGTTCGAGCAGTTGGTGGAGGGCGTGGAAACGGGTATTCATGGCCATGAACTCGCTGCTCAGGCGAATCAGCCGGCCATTGCGCAGGCGCATGTGCGGATCCTCGAAGGCGCTCGCCGCGCGCATCGTCTCCAGGCCCACGGCCTGGGCGGCGAAGGCCACGTTGCTGCTTTCGAAGCGCTCGCGCCCGCCGACCCCGCGCAGGCTGTCGAGGACGAACGCAGCGAACAGGCCGAAGCGCACGTACAGCGCATTGCGCATCGCCGCGCTGGTGGTCTGCGGCATGATCACCGCGCTGACCACCCCCGAGCAGAGAATCGCCAGGCTGATTTCCAGGACCCGCCAGATCGCCTGCATGAAGGCGCCTTCCGGATGGCTGGTGGCGGGGATGCCGATCAGCGTCGCGGTGTAGCCGGCGAGCACGCAGGCGTAGGAGCGGAAGTCACGGTAGCGGGCGGCCCCGGCGGTGCAGAGACCGATCCAGATCGCCGAGCTGAGCAGGAACAGCACCCGCTCCTGGGCGAACAGGGCGATCAGGGTGACCATCACGCTGAGGCCGACCAGGGTGCCGAGGATGCGGTAGAAGCTCTTGGCGAACACCTGGCCGCTCTGCGGCTGCATGACGATGAACACGGTGATGGTCGCCGTGCTCGGTTGCGGCAACTCCAGGCGCATCGCCAGCCAGAGGGTCAGGAAGGCCGCGCAGAGCACCTTGAACACGTAGATCCAGGTCGCCCCGTCGCTGCGCGCCCACTCGGCCAGCGCGCGCCGCCACTCGTCGCGGCTGGGCAGGGCGAAACCAGCGGAGCGGCCACTCATCGCGAAGATACCGCTCTGACCGGGACGTTCTCCGGCGCCAGCTTCCGCTGCGCCGGCGTATCGGCGCCGGCCCCGACGCCGCCGCCGAGGGCGGTGAGCAGGCTGGCATGGGCGGCCAGCCGGGCGGCCTGCACCTGCTCCTGGACCAGTTGCTGCTGGAACAGCCGGGTCTGCGCGTTGAGCACGTTGAGGTAATCGGTGAGGCCGCGCTGGTAGGCCAGGGTGGCGATATCGTAGGTCTTCTGCGCGGAAGCCACCGATTGCGCGGCGAAGTCCTTCTGGATGTCCACCGAATGCAGGCGGATCAACTGGTCGGAAATGTTCTTCAGCGCATCCACCAGGGTCTGGTTGTATTGCTCCACCGCCGCGTCGTAGCCGGCCGCCGCCTCGCCCAACTGCGAACGCAGGCGGCCGCCGTCGAAGATCGGCAGGGTCACCGCCGGGCCGGCGCTGTAGGTGTACTTGGCGCTGCGGAAGAACTCCAGCATGCCGCCGCCGACGGCACTGAAGCCGACCGAGGCCATCAGGTCGACGTTGGGGTAGAAGTCGGCGCGCGCCACGTCCACGCCCTTGGCCAGGGCGGCGACCTGCCAGCGGCGGGCGACCACATCCGGGCGGCGACCGAGCAGTTCGGCCGGCAAGGCGCTGGGCAGGCTCGGCTGCGCCGCCAGGTTCAGGCTTGGCCGGCGGATCGTGCTGCCCTCGCCCGGGCCCTTGCCGGCCAGGGCGGCGAGCAGGTTGCGGGTGAGCTGGATTTCTTCGTCGATCACCTCGATGCGGCGCTCGGTCTCGGGCAGCGGCACTTCCGCCTGGCTGACCTCGAAATGCGTGCCGATGCCGCCGCGCAGGCGACGCTGGGCCAGGGCGAGGATGTCGCGCTGCTGTTGCAGCATGGCCTTGGCGATGTCCATCTCGGCGTACTGCAACGAGAGCTGGACGTAGGCGCGCACGATGTTGCCCTCCAGCTCGAGCTGCGCCTGGCGCGCCTCGGCGGCGGCCATGTGGGCCAGGTCGACGGCGCGCTCGCTGTCGCTGCGGTCGCGCCCCCAGAGATCGAGCTTGTAGTTCAGGGCGATCTCGGTGGAGTTGTTCCAGGAAGTGGTCCGCGCCAGGTCGCCGGGGCCGTAGAAATAGTCGTCCGGCCAGCGGTGGCGGACCAGCGAGCCCTTGCCCTCGATCTGCGGCGACTCGATGGACTCCACCAGCCCGGCCATGGACTTCGCCTGGCGTACCCGCGCATGGGCTACCGCCAGGCCTGGATTGCCGTCCAGCGCCTTCTCGATCCAGGCGTCCAACTGCGGATCGGCATACACCTTCCACCACTGCGCCTGCGGCCAGCCGGCCTCGCGGGCGGCAGCCTGGATCGCATGGTCGGTGGCCAGGGCGTTGGCGTCGAGCGTGGCGGCCTGGGGGGCGATATCGCCTGTACTGACACAACCGGATATTGCGGAGAAAACGACGAGAAAACCGACGAAGGAGCCGACCAAGGTCAGTTCCTTCCTGAGAGCACGCGGCACGTTGTCTGATCCTGGAGGGGCGAAGCACGGAATTTGAACGGTACGGGCGCCGTTCAACCCGCTCGAGCGTTCGTGCGCTCGGGGGCCGATGAATTTTAAGAGGCTGGCGGCTGCTGATAAGCTGGCTCAAGTGCGATTGTTTATTGCGTAATGTGAAATAATCCGCCCTCGCAACAATCTGACACACTTCTGCGCGTGCCTAGGAGGCCCCGTCGATGGACACCCTGCAAAACATGCGAGCCTTCGTCTGCGTGGCGGAAACCGGAAGCTTCACCGCGGCGTCCCAGCAGCTCAACACCACCACCGCCTATGTTTCGCGGGCGGTGGCCAACCTCGAGACGCACCTGCGCACCCGCCTGCTCAACCGTACCACTCGTCGCATCGCCCTCACCGAGGCCGGCCAGCGCTACCTGCTGCGCTGCGAGCAGATCCTCGCCTACGTCGAGGAAGCCGAGGCCGAAGCCAGCGACGCCCATGCCCGCCCCGCCGGCAAGCTGAAGCTGCATTCGATGACCGGCATCGGCCAGCACTACGTGATCCGCGCCATCGCCGGCTACCGCCAGCAGTACCGCGACGTGACCTTCGACCTGACCATGGCCAACCGCGTGCCGGACCTGCTCGACGAGGGCTTCGACGTGGCCATCGTGGTGGCCTCCGAGCTGCCCGATTCCGGCTTCATTTCCCAGCGCATCGGCGAGACCTACAGCATTCTTTGCGCCTCGCCGGAGTACCTGCGCCTGAACGGCACGCCGAGCGAGCCTTCGGAGCTGGCCAGCCACGACTGCCTGCGTCTGGTCAGCCCGGTGGTGCCGCTGGATCGCTGGCTGTTCGACGGTCCCAACGGCCAGGAAATGGTCTCCATCGGCGCCTCGCCGTTCCAGGTCAATGTCGGCGACGCCATGACCGAGGCAATCCGCTCCGGGCTGGGCATCGGCATCCTGCCGGTGTATTCGGCCATCGAGGACCTGGGCAAGGGCACCCTGGTGCGGGTACTGCCGCAACACCGCCTGCAACAGCTCAACGTCTATGCGCTGTACCCTTCGCGGCAGTATCTCGACGCGAAGATCAAGACCTGGGTGGAATACCTCAAGGAAAGCCTGCCCGGCCTGCTCCAGCGCGACGAAGCGGCGCTGGTGGAGCTGGGCCTGGAACTCGGAAGACCCTCCTGAGCCGATAATCGCCCGCCCAGTGGCGGGCCCCTGCCCGCCGCTTCGATGGCGGTGGTATGGTCGGCGCTTTCGCTCCCGCTTGCAGAGTCCCGTCATGAAAAAGAACGTCTTCGTCTTCAGTCGCCTCGCCCCCGAGCATCTCGAACGCCTGCAACGCCAGTTCAACGTCCGCGTGCTCGAACCGAAACAGGGCGACATCGACGCCCAGTACGCCGCCGCCCTGCCCGATACCCACGGCATGATCGGCGTCGGCCGGCCGCTCGGCGCCAGGCAACTGGAACAGGCGAAGCAGCTGGAAGTCATCTCCAGCGTCTCGGTCGGCTACGACAACTATGACCTGGACTACCTGAACCGCCGCGGCATCGCCCTCACCAACACGCCCGACGTCCTCACCGAGACCACCGCCGACCTCGGCTTCGCCCTGCTGATCAGCGCCGCGCGACGGGTCGCCGAACTGGACGCCTGGGTCAAGGCCGGGAACTGGAAGCGCACCGTCGATGCCCCGCAGTTCGGCACCGATGTGCATGGCAAGAAACTCGGCATCCTCGGCCTCGGCCGGATCGGCGCGGCCATCGCCCGGCGCGGCCGTTTCGGCTTCGGCATGCAGGTGCTCTACCACGGCAACAACCGCAAGCCGGAACTGGAACAGGAACTCGGCGCGCGCTTCCTCGGCTTCGACGAACTGCTCGGCGAGGCCGACTTCGTCTGCGTGGTGGTGCCGCTGGGAGCGCAGACCCGGCGGTTGATCGGCGCGCGCGAACTGGGCCTGATGAAGCCCTCGGCGATCCTGGTCAACGTCGCCCGCGGCCAGGTGGTCGACGAGGCCGCGCTGGTCGCCGCCCTGCGGGAGAAACGCATCCTCGGCGCCGGCCTGGATGTCTACGAGAAGGAACCGCTGGCCGAATCGCCGCTGTTCGCCCTGGACAACGTGGTGACCCTGCCGCACATCGGCTCGGCCACCCACGAGACCCGCCGGGCCATGGCCGAGCGGGCGCTGCAGAACTTCGAGGCGGCCCTGCGCGGCGAGCGGCCGCTGGACCTGGTCAATCCGCAGGTGTGGCGACGCGGCTGAGCGCGCCTCGCTCTCCGCTAGGTCGAGCGCGCCGGCCCGGCCAGCGCCGGCGCCTTCGGCTTGCGGAACACCAAGACGTTGCCGAGCATCACCAGGACCAGCCCGGCCAGCGCCGGTGCGGTCCAGCGGTAGCCCTCGGCGAAGGCCGAGATGTTCAGCGCCACCACCGGGAACAGCACGGTGCAGTAGGCGGCGCGATCCGGGCCCATGCGCCCGACCAGGGTCAGATAGGCGGTGAAGCCGATCACCGAGCCGGGGATCGCCAGGTACAGCAGCGAGCCGACGTAGCGCGCGCTCCAGTCGAAATTCAGCGGCACGCCCTGGAACAGGCACAGCGCCAGGAGGATCAGGGTGCCATAGAGCATGCTCCAGGCATTGCCGGTGAGCGGGCGGATGCCGGCCTTCTGTTGCAGGCTGGAAAGCATGTTGCCGGTGGAGAAACACAGCGTGCCTAGCAGGGCCAGGCCGAGGCCGTAGAAGGTTTCCGGGGTGGCCTGGTGACCCACCAGTTCCGGCCAGAACAGCAGCCCCAGGCCGAGCAGGCCGAGACCGCCACCGGCCATCACGTTCGACGCGATGCGCTGGCCGAACCACAGGCGGGCGTTCAGCGCATTCCACAGGGTGGCGGTGGAGAACACCACGGCCACCAGGCCGCTGGGAATCCACTGGCTGGCGGTATAGAAGCAGATGAAATTCAGGCAGAACAGGCATACGCCCTGGGCCATGCACAGGCGTTGGCCCCGTGCGTCCAGCCTTTGCAGGCGGCGGCCGAGCAGCAGCACGGCGAACAGCACCAGCGCCGCCAGGGCGAAGCGGTAGGCGATCGACAGGGTGATCGCCACCGGGCCCATCTGCAGCTTGATGGCGATCCAGGTGGTGCCCCAGATGAGCACGGTGAGCAGGTACAGCGAAAGATTCATGGTGACTCCGCAACGACAGGATGCCGTCAGTCTGCGGGCGAAGCCGGGCGCGACCATTGTCCATTCTTGCGCTTTTCATCCGCCGCCTCTCGCGGCAGCGTCCGGGCGCGGGTAGCATGGCCGGCATGCACCAACCCAGCGATTTCCAGGTATTCCGCACCCTCGACCGGACCTCCAATGCGCGCCTGCTGCGCAGCAGCACGCTCAGCGACGGCCTGGCGCTCGCCCATTGGTACCGCGACGAAGCGGAGATCCTCGGCTACAGCGACCCCGGCCATCACACCCTGTCGCTCTACCTGCAGGGCGGCTGGCAGACCTTCCGCCGCGATCGTCCCGGGCTCTATGGCGGCCCCGATCGCTTCTGCGTGATGCCGGCCGAACACCACTCCGACTGGGCGGTGACACGCGGCCTGGGCTTCATGCACCTGTACATCAGCCCGGAACGCCTGGCCGGCGCGGCGGTACGCACCCTCGATTGCGAACCGCGCAGCCTGCAACTGGAGGAGCGCACCTACATCCAGGACGAGCCGCTGGCCGCCCTGTGCCGGACCCTGGAACGACAGGACTGGAACGAACCCGGCGAGCGCCTGCTATGCACCAGCCTCGCCCACCAGGCGGTGGACCACCTGCTGCTCACCGGGTGCGGCAGGCGTACCGACGTGCGCTGGCAGGGCGGGCTGGCCGCGCACGTGCGGCGGCGCCTGGCCGACTACATCGAAAGCCACCTGGAGCAGCCGCTGGAACTGGGGTCGCTGGCGGAGCTGGCGGCGCTCTCCGAGTACCACTTCGCGCGCATGTTCCGCGTCTCCTTCGGCCTGCCGCCGCACCGCTACGTGCTGGAACGACGCCTGGCGCGGGCCCGCGACCTGCTGGCGTACTCCGCGCAGTCGCTCCAGGAGGTCTCGCTGGCCTGCGGCTTCGCCAGTCCGAGCCATTTCAACCGACGCTTCCGCGAAGCCCATGGCGCCACCCCGGGGCAGTACCGCGCCGCCCTGAAAGCCTCCTGAAAGCCAGGCGCCGACAGCCTGCGGTTGTAGGCAGGCATTCCCGCAGCATAAAATGATAACTATTATCATTCGTTAATCCTTCTGCTCCGGGAATGTCCAGGTGTCGAGCGCCGACCTCGCCCATGCGGCCGCGTTGCATACCCTCTACAGCGACCACCACCACTGGCTCACGGGCTGGCTGCGGCGCCGCCTCGGCTGCCCGCAGAACGCCGCCGACCTGGCCCAGGACACCTTCGTCAAGGTCCTGGTTTCGCGCCAGGCCGCGCGCATCGACGAACCGCGCGCCTTCCTCACCACCATCGCCCGCCGCGTGCTGTGCAACCACTACCGCCGCCAGGACGTCGAGCGCGCCTACCTGGAAGCCCTGGCCAGCCTGCCCGAGCGGGAAGTCCCCAGCGAAGAGACCCGCGCCATCGTCCTGGAGACCCTGGTCGAGCTGGACCGTCTGCTCGACGGCCTGCCGCCGCTGGCCAAGGAGACCTTCCTGCTGGCCCAGCTCGACGGCCTGGGCTACGCCGAGATCGCCACGCAGCTGGGCATCTCCCTGAGCAGCGTCAAGCGCTACATGCTCAAGGCTGCGCAACGCTGCTACTTCGCCGAGCTGCCATGAGCCTGCCCGCCGCACCCAAGGTGCCGCCGCAGGTGGCCGAACAGGCCGTGCGCTGGCTGGTCGAGCTGCAGGGCGGCGCCGACGACGAACGCCTGCGCCAGGCCTGGCAGCGCTGGCGCCAGGCGGCCCCGGAACACGAGCAGGCCTGGAGCCACATCGAGGCGGTCAACCAGCGCCTGGCCGGGATAGGCACGCCACTGGCCCTGGCCGCCATCAACGCACCGCATTCGCCGCAACGCCGGCGCGCGCTGAAGACCCTGCTGCTGGTCCTGGCCGCCGGCGGCAGCGCCTGGGGCCTGCGCGAGAGCGGCAGCCTGCAGCGCTGGAGCGCCGACTATGCCACCGGCGTCGGCGAACGCCGGCGCCTGGCCCTGGCCGACGGCAGTCGCCTCGAGCTGAACAGCGACACGGCGGTGGATGTCCGCTTCGATGCCGGCGAACGGCGCCTGCTCCTGCTGCGCGGGGAAATCCAGCTCAGCACCGGCCACGACCCGCGCCCGCTGCACGTGTACAGCGCGGAAGGCCGGCTGCGACCGGTGGGCACCCGGTTCGACGTGCGCCAGTTCGCCGGACGCACCCGCGTCGCCGTCCACGAAGGCGCGGTGCAGGTGGAGAACCACGCCGGCCAGGGCCTGCTGCTGCCCAGCGGCCGGCAGCTGGACTTCGACCGCGAGCGACTCGGCGTTCCGCAGCCGTTGCCGGTCGGCAGCGGCGCCTGGACCGACGGCATGCTGGTGGCCGCCGGCATGCGCCTGGACGAATTCCTCGCCGAAGTCGCGCGCTACCGCCCCGGCCGGCTGGGCTGCGACCCGCGCATCGGCGGCCTGCGGATTTCCGGCAGCTATCCGCTGGACGATAGCGAGCGGATCCTCGCCACCCTGCCGGCGGTGCTGCCTGTGGAGGTACGGCGCGTCACCCGCTACTGGGTCGGCGTGCACCCGCGCGAATGAGCGAAAAGATATTTTCGCGTACCTGAGCCTTTTTCCCCACCTCGCGTGACAGAGGAGGAAAGCCAACCTCGAAAGATCCACTGGAGTGTCCCTCATGTTCCCGTCACGCGCCCTGTCGCCGCTCAGCCGCGCCCTGCTCCTCGCCTGCCTCGGCGGTCCCGTCCTGGTTTCCGCCGGCAGCGCCTGCGCCGCCGAGATCCGCACCGATGCCCGCCAGTACTACCGGCTGCCCGCCGAGCCGCTGGAGCAGGCGCTGAACCACCTAGGCCGCCAGGCCGGCGTGCTGATCGCCTTCAGCCCGGAACAGACCGCCGCGCGGCGCAGCCAGGCGCTGGACGGCGAGTACACCCTGGAGGAAGCCCTGGCCGCCCTGCTCGCCGGCTCCGGCCTGGAGGCGCGCGCCCGCGGCGACGGCGCCTATACCCTGGAGGCGCTGCCGGTGGAAGACCCGGCCAACCTGCAGGCGCTCACCGTGGTCGGCGACTGGCTGGCCGACGCCAGCGCCGCCGACGTCTTCGAGCATCCCGGTGCGCGCGACGTGGTCCGCCGCGAGCAGTTCCAGGCCCAAGGCGCGGCCAGCACCCGCGAAGTGCTGGAGCGCATTCCCGGGGTCAGCGCGCCGCTCAACAACGGCACCGGCAGCCACGACCTGGCATTGAACTTCGGCATTCGCGGCCTCAACCCGCGCCTGGCGTCGCGCTCGACGGTGCTGATGGACGGCATCCCGGTGCCCTTCGCCCCCTACGGCCAGCCACAGTTGTCGCTGGCGCCGGTGTCCATCGGCAACATGGACGCGGTGGACGTGGTCCGCGGCGGCGGCGCGGTGCGCTACGGGCCGCAGAACGTCGGCGGCATCGTCAACTTCGTGACCCGGGCGATCCCCGAGGACTTCGCCACCAAGCTCGACGTGCACAGCGAACTCAGCCCCAGCTCCAGCCAGGACGGCCTGAAGACCACCCACAACGTGCTGATCGGCGGCACCGGCGCCAACGGCCTCGGCGGCGCCCTGCTCTACTCCGGCACCCGCGGCGGCGATTGGCGCGAGCACAGCGATACGCGGATCGACGACCTGATTCTCAAGGGCCGCTTCCAGCCCAGCGACGAACACGCGTTTTCGGCGATGACCCAGTACTACGACGGCGAGGCCGACATGCCCGGCGGCCTCAGCGCCGCGGCCTACCGCGACGATCCGTACCAGTCGACCCGTCCCTACGACAAGTTCTGGGGCCGCCGTACCCTGGCCAGCGCCAGCTACGAATACACCCCCAACGCCAGCCAGAAGCTCAACGTCACCGGCTTCTTCACCAAGACCCTGCGCAGCGGCTACCTCGACCAGGGCCGCAACCTCACCCTGTCGCCGCGCGAATACTGGGTGCGAGGCCTGGAAACCCGCTTCAGCCAGGGTTTCGAGCTGGGCGAAAGTCGCCACGAAGTGGGCATCGGCCACCGCTACGTCAACGAAGCCAGCCACGAGCTGCGCTACTGGACCCGCGCCGACAGCGGCCAGCTACCCAGCACCGGCAGCCGCAACGACCGCGACACCCGCGGCAGCACCGAAGCCAACGCGTTCTACATCGACGATCGCATCGATATCGGCAACTGGACCATCACCCCCGGCATCCGCTACGAGAAGATCGATTCCGAACAGAAGAACCTACTGAAGAACAGCAAGGACAGCGGCCGCTACAACGCCTCGCTGCCGGCGCTCAACGTGATCTACCACCTCACGCCGAGCTGGAACCTCTACGCCAACACCGAGGGCTCGTTCGGCACCGTGCAGTACAGCCAGATGGGCAAGGCGGTGCAGAGCGGCGACATCGAGCCGGAGAAGGCCCGCACCTGGGAACTCGGCAGCCGCTACGACGACGGCATCCTGCGCGCCGAACTGGGCGCCTTCCTGATCAACTTCGACAACCAGTACGAGAGCAACCAGCAGACCGACAGCGTGACCGCCCGCGGCAAGACCCGGCACAAGGGCATCGAGGCGGCGATCGCCTACGACCTGGCCGATCTCGACCCGCTGCTCTCCGGCTTCGACGTCTATGCCAGCTACGCCTACGTCGACGCGAGCATTCGCGAGGACGGGCCGAACAAGGGCAACCAGGTGCCGTTCTCCTCGAAGCACAAGGGCACCCTTGGCGCCAACTACCGCACCGGCGCCTGGAGCTACAACCTCGACGGCAGCTTCCAGACCAGCCAGTACGCCGACAACGCCAACACCGAGAGCGAAAGCGCCGACGGCAGCACCGGGCGGATCGCCGGCTGGATGGTCTGGAGCGCGCGCGGCACCTACGACTTCGGCCCGCAACTGAACGACCTCAAGCTCGGCCTGGGGGTGAAGAACCTGTTCGATCGCCGCTACTACACCCGCTCGTTCGACGACAACAACAAGGGCCTCTACGTCGGCCAGCCGCGCACCCTGTACGTACAGGCCTCGGTCGGTTTCTGAAGGAAGACCGCGGGAGCGAGCGCATGGCGCAACGGCGGACGATCGCCAGCGATCATCCGCCCTTCCCGCCGCCGGGCCTGGTCCCCCTCAGGCCCGGCGTCACTTCCAGTTCGGATCGCTCTCCAACTGTTTCATCAGCAGCTCGCGGACCTGCCTGGAGGGTTCGCCGTACCAGCGATAGGTGGCGTACTTGCTCGGCGTCTGCATGACTTCGGCGGGCTCGTCCGGCAGGCTCACCTGCAGCCCGTAGGCGGCACTCTTGTCGCCACGGAACGCCACCAGCAGGCGGTTGTTGCCGCAATCGTGGGGTTTGCAACTGTTGGCCAGGACGTAGGGCTGGCCCTCCAGGCTCAGGCTGGTGGACGGGGAACTCGGGCCGCTGGCGTCGGAAACCCATTTCGGCACGTCGCTCTCGCCCTTGAACATGGCATGCCAGGTGGCCTTGTAGCCGGGCTGGCCGAGCAGTTCGAACAGCCGCGGCTGCTCCTCGGCCTGCGCCGGCGCCCAGTGCAGCGCCGCGCCCAGCAACGCCAGGGAGAGCAGTCTGGATACTCCGTTCATGGTGATTTCCTTCGATCGGGTGAAATGAAAGCAGTCTATCCGGCGGTGGCCGCCGCTGGCTGCTTGGAACGGCACGACTGCGACAAGTTCGCTGTCCACCGGCAATTCCATCGATCGCCGGATGACAGGCATCCCGACGCGCCGCGTTTTACCGCTATAATCCCGCGTTTTTCCGGGCCGTCCCGCGCCCACGCCAACGGATTCCAGCAGGCACGCATCCATGACCACTCAGGCCGCCGAAGTCGCGAAGCGCCGTACCTTCGCGATCATTTCCCACCCCGACGCCGGTAAGACCACCATCACCGAGAAGCTCCTGCTGATGGGCAAGGCGATCGCCGTCGCCGGTACCGTGAAGTCGCGCAAGTCCGACCGCCACGCCACGTCCGACTGGATGGAGATGGAAAAGCAGCGCGGCATCTCCATCACCACCTCGGTGATGCAGTTCCCCTACCGCGAGCACATGATCAACCTGCTCGACACCCCCGGCCACGAAGACTTCTCCGAAGACACCTACCGCACCCTGACCGCGGTGGACTCGGCGCTGATGGTGCTCGACGGCGGCAAGGGCGTCGAACCGCGGACCATCGCCCTGATGGAAGTCTGCCGGCTGCGTGACACGCCCATCGTCAGCTTCATCAACAAGCTCGACCGCGACATCCGCGACCCCATCGAGCTGCTCGACGAGATCGAGGCGGTGCTGAAGATCAAGGCCGCGCCGATCACCTGGCCGATCGGCTGCTACAAGGACTTCAAGGGCGTCTACCACCTGGCCGACGACAGGATCATCGTCTACGTCCCGGGCCACGGCCACGAGCGCATCGAGACCAAGGTCATCGAAAAGCTCGACTCCGACGAAGCCCGCGCCCACCTCGGCGATCTCTACGACAATTTCGTCGAGGAGCTGGAGCTGGTGCAGGGCGCCTGCCACGAATTCGACAAGGACGCCTTCCTCAAGGGCGAGATGACCCCGGTGTTCTTCGGCACCGCGCTGGGCAACTTCGGCGTCGACCAGGTCCTCGACTGCATCGTCGACTGGGCGCCGCAGCCGCTGTCGCGCGCCACCCACGAACGCAGCGTGGAGCCGACCGAGGAGAAGTTCTCCGGCTTCGTGTTCAAGATCCAGGCGAACATGGATCCCAAGCACCGCGACCGCATCGCCTTCATGCGCATCTGCTCGGGCAAGTACGAGAAAGGCATGAAGATGCGCCACGTGCGCCTGGGCAAGGACGTGAAGATCGCCGACGCGCTGACCTTCTTCTCCTCCGAGCGCGAGCAACTGGAAGAGGCCTATGCCGGCGACATCATCGGCCTGCACAACCACGGCACCATCCAGATCGGCGACACCTTCAGCGAAGGCGAGAACTTCGGTTTCACCGGCATCCCGCACTTCGCCCCGGAACTGTTCCGCCGCGTGCGCCTGAAAGACCCGCTGAAGTCCAAGCAGTTGCGCCAGGGCCTGCAGGAACTGGCCGAGGAAGGTGCGACCCAGGTGTTCTTCCCCGAGCGCAACAACGACATCATCCTCGGTGCGGTGGGCGTGCTGCAGTTCGACGTGGTCGCCAGCCGCCTGAAGGAGGAATACAAGGTCGAGTGCGCCTACGAGGCGATCAACGTCTGGTCGGCACGCTGGATCGAGTGCGACGACGAGAAGAAGCTCAAGGAGTTCAAGGACAAGGCCTTCGAGAACCTCTCCGTGGACGGCGGCGGGCACCTCACCTACCTGGCGCCGACCCGCGTCAACCTCAGCCTGATGGAAGAACGCTGGCCGGACATCCGCTTCCGCGCGACGCGCGAGCATCACTGATCGCACGGGAGGAGCCAGGGACAGCCTCCCTGTCTCCTCCCGCGGCGGTCTCGGCGCAGGGCGGATAACCCTATCGCGGCTATCCGTCGCTCCAGCGCGGTATCGGCGGACAGCCCCTGCGCAGGCAAAGCGAACGCGACGCTGCGCGAAACGCCTCCTTCCCTCCTCCCAGGCTCCCCTCCCCATCGCGCCATCGCTCCGTACGCCTGCGCCTTTCGCAGGCGGGTGACGAGACTTCCAGGTAGGAAATCCCTTCAAGCGCCACCAGGCAAGGACGCGGTTGCCCAAGCCGTTTCCGAAGGTGCCTCCTGAGCAGTTCAGATAGGTTGTCCGCCCCCGAGTGGCACGGCAGAGTGCCAGGGTTTATCTCATAGGGACTTGAGCATGAGCGGCAAACCCGCTGCGCGCCTGGGCGATCCGACCGCGTGTCCGCTGCCGGGCCACGGCAGCAACCCGATCGTCGGCGGCTCGCCCGACGTCTTCTTCGACCATCGGTCCGCCGCCCGCCAGGGCGACGCCACCGCCTGCGGCGCCACCCTCAGCGCCAACGTCATCGCCAACGTACTGATCAACGGCAAGCCCGCCACCGTGGTAGGTAGCGTCGGCACCCACGGCAACCTGGTGGTCGGCGGCGCGGGCACGGTGCTGATCGGCAACAGCGGCGGCGGCGCACCCGCTCTCGCCCTCGCCCCACCGAAGCTGTGCCTGCAATGCCTGCTGCTGGCGGCACGCCGCAACCAGGCCCTGGTGCCCCTGGAAAGCCTCGGCGGCGCACCGTGAGCCGGCTCCAGCCGGCGCTCGCGGCGCCTACGCCGGACAGCCGCCTGTTCGCCCTGGCGGACGGCGCCCGCTACCTGACCCTGGACACCCGCCTGGAAAAGGCCGCGGGGGAAATCAGCTCGCGCTGGCTGCTGGCCGGGAGCGAGCTGGACGAAATCGCCCATGCCGGGCCGGTCCTGATCGAATTCATGGACAGCGCCCCGCTTTCGTCATCGGGCGAGTTCCTCGGCTGGCTGCGCGACTGGGACCGCCGCTCGCCCATGGCCTCCTGGCTGTGGAGCCGGGCGTCCTTCGAAAACCTCGCGAAACACTTCGCCGGGCTGCTCTTCACCCGCATGCCCGACGGCCGCCGGGCGCTGTTGCGCTACTACAGCCCGGAAGTGCGCCGGGCGCTGGAACAGGTCATGACCGCGCGGCAATGGACGCAAGTGATGGCGCCGCTGGAGCGTTGGCAGGTCTGGCAGCCCCTGCAGGGCGGCTACCTCGTCTATGACCGGGAAACGGAGCGGACCGCCGATGCTTGAACTGGATGCCGGCCAACTGGATCGCCTGCAGCGGGTCCGCGACGACGAAGTCATCGAGCGGGTCCTGCTGGAGGTACGCCGGGAGGCTCCCGCCTGGCTCGAACGACGCGGCCTGCTGCCCGCCATCCGGCAACTCGGCGAGCTGCGCGCGACGGCGCTGGAACTGGGTATCGAAGAGCCCGGGACGATCGAACGCTTTCTTCTGCACGGCCTGGCCTTCCCCGCTTTCCAGGACACGCCGGCGTTTCTCGCGCACATGCGCCGGCCGCTGGCTGACAGCCCGGAACAACGCTTCCAGGACTACGAACGGATCGTCGAGTTTCGCCTGGCCAGCCAGAAGTGGCGCGCGTACGAAACCTCAGGGAGACCGGCATGAGCGGCATAGGCGCGCTTTTCCGACCGCTGCCCCGCATGGGTCCGCGGCTGCCCTTCGAACTACCCGCGCCGCCCCGGCCGCACTTGCCGATGCCGGCGCCGCGCCCGCTGCCGCGACCGGCCCCCGGCGCGCTGCCCAGGCCGGTACCGCGTCCGATGCCGGTTCCGCAGACCCTGCCCAGGACCGAGACCGGCACGCTGAGCCGCGACCGGACCCGGGAAGCCGAGCGCGATTGCAGCAAGAGCCAGGGCCGCGACAAGGACTGCGTGGAGTGCCCGCCGTCCCGGGGCGAAATGGCCATCGCCAATAACGGCAAGGGCCACAGCATGTCGGACCTGTCCGCGCGCTACCAGCAGTGGGTGACCAATTTCCCGTTTCCCCACGAATGGTTCTGGAGCGGCACCTGGTGGGACGGCTTCGACGAGCCGCGCTGCACCCTGCTGGAGGCGAAGGCCAACTACGCCTTCCTGTTCGTCCCGCTGCTCGGCGTGCCCAGGCCCTGGGCGCGGGCCAAGGTGAAGTCGGACCTGCTGCAGAAGGCCGAGGTCCACAGCGACAAGGCCCGACCGATCCCGCCGGTGTTCGTCGAATGGCACTTCCTGCAGCGGATCGTCTACGAGTACTGCGCCGCGGAGTACCTGCGCATGGGACTGGCCAACCTGAAGGCATTCTGGAATCCGATGCCGGGAACGGACGAGCACGACGACTACCAGGAAACCCGCGCGAAGGAACAGGAAGAGATGAAAAGGTTTTGCGAAGAGAACCCGGGGTATTGCGCATGACGGACGCCAAGGCTTTCAGGCGCTACATATTCGAGCTGTACTTCGATCCGGCACGGCTCCTCGAACTGGACGACGACCAGCACCTGCAACGGATAGAGCGCTTCCTCGATGCCCTCGCGCCCCTCCATCCGGTGCTGGAGAACTGGTACCTGTGCGGCGACTCCCTGCGCGACGCCCTCAGCCACAACGTCACCGAGCACCGCCAGGATCTCGCCAAGGCCCTGTCGCGTGACCGGCGCACCCGGGCGGTGGAACTGGTGCTATGGAACGGCGAGGAGGATCCGTTCAAGGGCGGGTTGTCGCTGGACTACGAGGCCAGCGGCAGGGCCGTCTCGACCAGGCTCCAGTTGGAAGATGCCGGCAGCCTGCTGCAGGTGTTCGACGCACCGGCTTCCTCCTTCGTCGCGATCTTCCTCGCGGCGCTGGAAATCTGGCCCGAAACGACCTGGGGCATGCTCGCTCCGCATACGTATTTCGTACACCAGCGGACCTTCCCGGACCGCCGCAGCATCGGCTGGATCGGCTTCTGCCCGCATCCGCTAAGGGCCACGGACTTCCCGGCGGCTACGGAGCTGGTCGACATTCCCGGCCGTGGCACCCTGCTGCTGAACGGCCGCGAACCGATGGACGAAACCCGTCGCGAACATTTCGAGCGCGTCGGCGAAGCGGACATCAAGCTGATGGAACTGGGCTACCTGCCGCCGCTGCGCGGTTGACGACGTACGAACCTGGAGGGCCTCCGTTCCGTGGGGCGAATACGCCACCGGCGTTATCCGCCGGTATCCCGCCGCAACGGCGGATAACCGCAAGCGGTTATTCGCCCTACCAGGCCCACGTGCCACACTGGAAGGCCACCCTGAAGGGGGCTCCGTTCCGTGGGGCGAATAACGCCACCGGTATTATCCGCCGAGATCCCACCACAACGGCGGATAACCGCAAGCGGTTATTCGCCCTACCAGGCCCATGTGCCATGCAGAAAGGCCACCCTCGGGTGGCCTTTCTGCATGGCGACCAACGCCACGGGCGCTATCCGCTGCCTACCTGCGGTGCTTCTTCATCGCCACCCGGCGCAGGTCGATACCGATCACCACCGGGTCGTGGTCGGAGGCCCGGTACGGCTCGGCGTTGTACAGGCTGTCCTGCTGCCGAGGGGTCTTGAACTCGACGTTGTAGTCCAGCACCCGGGGCTCGTCGGCGTTGATGTGCCACTCCACCGCGCCGCGTACCTGGCGCGCCAGGCTGGCGTTGGCGAGGGCGTGGTCGAGGTAGCCGGACTGCCCGGAGAACACGTAGGAGTAGCCCTTTCCTGCGCCCGCCTGACGCGCCACCAGGTCGGTGTAGCCGGCGCCGCGGATGACGTTCACCGGGTCTTCCTTGGCATAGGAATTGAGGTCGCCGATGATCAGGCGGTCAGGTTCCTTGGCGCCCGTCGGATCGCCCGCCAGCCAGTCCACCAGGGCCTGGGCGGCGCGCGCCCGGGTCAGGTTGCAGTTGCCCTGGCCGTCGCCGGTGTCCGGGTCACCGTCGCAGGCCGAGCCCTTCGACTTCAGGTGGTTCACCGCGATGGTCAGGCGTTCGCCGCCATTGATCTCCTGGAAGGTCTGGGCCAGGGTCGGACGGTTGCGGGTGTCGTCGAACTCCGGGTTCACCGAACTGTCGAGCACCGCCGCGGATCGATAGATGCGGACCTTGTCGCCGCGATAGATCAGCCCCACGGCAATCTCGTCGCTGCCCAGCTTCGCCCGGTTCGGGTTGACGAAGGCATAGCGCTGGCCCTGGGGCAGGCTGGCGTTGAGGCCGTTGACCAGGTCGGCGATGGCACTGAACTCGCCGTAGCCGTCGTTCTCGATCTCCATCAGGCCGACGATGTCCGCCTTCGAGGCGAGGATCGCCGCGACGATCTTCGCTTTCTGCCGCTGGAACTCCTCGGCCGTGTTGGCTCCGCGCGAGGTGGGGAAACCGCCGCCCTTGCCATCGCCGTTGAAGTAGTTGAGCACGTTGAAGCTGGCCACCCGCAGGCGCCCTTCCACCGCCGGCTGGGCCGGACGCGGATTGGCCGCCTCGAAGGTCGGCGTCTGCAACGGCTGGATACGGTAGCTGCCGGCCGAGTAGTCGAGCACGCCGTCGATGGCGCTGGTGCGATCGCCGACGCGCAGGCTGTTGTAGGCGCTCAGTTCCGGCGCCGGGTAGCGGATCGGGTCGGGGTTCTGCCCGCTGCGGCCGTCGTCGAGGAGAATCCGGTCGAGGTCGTTGCGCGCCTGCATGGCCTTGGCCTGTTCGCCGGGAGCCACCACGTTGGTCGGAGTCATCTGGCGGCCGCCGGAGGACAGCAGGACCTCGCCGTAGCGGCCGAGGTTGTAGACCTCGTTGACGGTCAGCGTCTGGCGGAGCTGCACGCGCATGCCTTCGTAGCGCTCCAGCGCATCGGCGCTGGCCAGCGGCAGGCTGATGCCGGCCGGCGTCGGCAAGGCCACGCCGCTCGCCAGGACGCTGACCTGCAGCGGCCCGACCAGTTCGGTGAGGCCGTTGAACTCGCGGACCTGGCCGGTCACCCGGACGCGGTCGCCGAGCTTGACGTCGCTGCCGTTGCCGCCGTCGTAGACGAAGATGCCTTCGGAGGTCGCCGGGTCGCCGTCCACCGTGGCATCTTCCTGCTGCACGTAGAAGCCCTTCAGCTCGCTGGCGTTCTGGAAGTCGCCGACCACCACGCCCTCGATGGCGACCCGCTGGTTCACCAGCGGACTTTCGGCGCCGGCGCCCTGCACCTCATGGATCGGTCGCAGGCCGGCCTCCTCGCCGCCGCCGGGCTCACCAGCGCCATGCTGGCCGAGGTTGGCGAAGGTGTCGCGCGGGTAGCCCAGCCATTGCGCCGCCGGGTCGAAGGCGTCGCTGGGATCGCTGTCGCCGTCGCGGATGTCGGCCTTGCGCACCAGGCTCCGGTCGAGGGTCTGCACATCGCCGCTGCCCCAGGTCGTGCCGGGGTTGAAGCCGACCTGGCCGAGGCTGTCGAGGATCTCGCCGCTGCGCCGGCGCAGCAGCACCGCATCGTTGCCATTGAACCAGCTGCCCTCCACCCGCTGGCTGGCCAGCGCCAGCAACGCCGGGTCGGCCACGCCGTTGGCGAGGACGAAGGTCTTGCCCGGCGCCAGGCTGCCGCTCAGGTCGATGCTGCGGCCCGCCGCGCTGGCGCCGTTGAAATAGAACTCGACGCGGTAGGCGGAGAGGTCGAGGACCTGGCTGCCGCTGTTGTAGAACTCCAGCGCCTTGTTGTTGCCGCTGCCTTCGACATACTCGGAGATGATCAGCTCGGCGGCGTTGGCCACCGGCAGGCCCAGCAGGGCCAGGCCGCCCAGCAGGGCGGCGTTACGCAAGAGGTGCATCGGGATACTCCTTTATCGGAATGGGGTAGCCGCGGCTCAGGCGCCGTCGGGCTGCAGTTCCTGGGAAAACACCGGCTCGCCGTCGAGGTCGCGCAGGGTGACGGTGAGCGCGCGGCTTTGCGCATCGATCTCCACCTCGCCGAAGAACTGGTAGCCGGCGAAGGGGGAGCTGTTCTGGACCAGCGGGGCCTTCTGGAACATCACCTGCGGGCCGAACGTGCCATCCAGCGCGTTGGGTCCGAAACTACCGGCATTGAGAGGCCCGGCGACGAACTCCCAGAACGGCGCGAAGTCCTTGAACGCGGCGCGCTCCGGGCTGTAGTGGTGGGCTGCGCAGTAATGCACGTCGGCGGTCAGCCAGACGGTGTTGCGCACCCCGGCGCGCTGGACGAAGCGCAGCAGGTCGGCGATCTCCAGCTCGCGACCGAGGGCGGCACCGTCGTTGCCATTGGCGATGGCCTCCCAGCGGTCGCGGCCCTGGGCGTCCTTGCCATCGGGCACGCAGAGGCCGATCGGCATGTCGGCGGCGATCACCTTCCACTGCGCGCGCGAACCGCGCAACTCGCGCTTGAGCCATTGCAACTGTTCACGGCCGAGGAAATCGGTGGCGGCGCTGCGCCGCGCCTGCAGGTTGGCGCTGTTGCCGCCGCGGTAGCTGCGCATGTCGAGGACGAACACGTCGAGCAAAGGGCCGTAGGCGACCTTGCGGTAGATCCGCCCGTCGCGCCCCTGGCGCTGGAAGCGCAGCGGCGCGTATTCGAGGAACGCCTGGCGCGCGCGGGCCGCCAGCACGTCGATGTCCTTCACCTGGTAGCGCTCGTCGAGCTGCTTGCTGGAGGACCAGTTGTTGGTGGTCTCGTGGTCGTCCCATTGCCAGATCTGCGGCACCTCGGCGTTGAAGCGGCGCAGGTTGTCGTCGAGCAGGTTGTAGCGGTAGTTGCCGCGGAACTCGTCGAGGGTCTCGGCGACCTTGCTCTTGGCCTCGGTCACCCGGTTGCGCCAGATGCGCCCGCTCTCGGTCTCGATGCGTTCGGGGATCGGCCCATCGGCATAGATGGTATCGCCGCTGTGCAGGAAGAAATCCGGCTGGCGCCGGCGCATGGCTTCGTAGATACGCATGCCGCCGATATCCGGATTGATCCCGAAACCTTGCCCGCAGGTGTCGCCGCTCCAGACGAAACGGATATTGCGCGCCTCGCTCGGCGCACTGCGCAGGTGGCCGAACCAGGGCTTGCTCAGGCTGCCGTCGCGGGCATCCTCGAAGCGCACCCGGTAGAAGATCGACTGGTCGGCTGGCAGGCCACGCAGGTCGATGCGCGCGGTGTAGTCGAGGCGCTCGTCGGTGACCGGCGAGACCAGCCGGCGCGGCTCGCTGAAGACGCTACGGGTGTCCCATTCGACGATCATCCGCGCCGGGCGGTCGGTGCGGCTCCAGACCAGCGCGCGGTCGCCCTGCACATCGCCGGATTGCACGCCATCGGTCAGCTTCGGCCGCGCCCTGGGCGAGGCGATCACCGCCGGCGCGCCCAGCGCCGGCAACAGCAGTCCAGCGCCCAGGCCTTGCACGACGCGGCGGCGCTTGAGGTCCATCCCACTCATACCGGAGTTCTCCGCAGGCTTCACGAAGGTCCGGTTTACCGGGGCAAGTTGACAGGGGCGTTACGGGGACAGACAGGCTATCCGTTTGGTCAGGGGAAACGCCCATTCGCTCCGCGCCGCCCATGCGGCAACGAACCGGGCGTTGCCTCGCTGAAAAGAGCCTCAGTGAGTTTCAGGCTTCAGGGAATACACCCAATCGGAGGGGCGCGCCCAGCGACATTGGCGTCGCTATACGCCCCTTTCCACCGACCTCAGCCGCCCCGCGCCCCCTGGACCGGCCCCTGGGGCGCCTCGCCGCGCTCCTCCTGCACGGCCCGCCCGGCCCGTTCCACGGCGCTCCACAACCAGGGCGGCAGGTGCTCCGGATCGAGGCTGTCGAGGAGGTTCTTGACCGCCAGGCCCAGCTCGGTGTCGCCCTCGATCACCAGGCGGCGGCGGAAGAACAGGGTATCCGGGTCCTCATGCCGGCTGGCCAGCAGCAGGAAGTCGCGCCAGTCGCCGCGGATGGTCACGCTGGCCCGTGGCCGTTCGACCAGGCGCAGGCCGCCGGGTACCCGGGTGACGCACCAGCCGACGCCGAGGTCCCTGACTTCCAGGCGCAGCCAGCGACCTTCCAGCAGGTCGAAGGCGCCCTCCTCCAGCGGCTGGGCGAACAGCCGGTTGGCGACCCGTTGCAGGACCAGGTGCTGGAGCCCGCGCGGAACCTTCGCCGCCAGCGGCAACAGGCGTCCGGCGACGCCGAGGAGCAGGCGTTGGCGGTTCAGCATAGCCCCGCCTCCTCTGCCCGCAGCATCCCCGGCCGGCCGTGCCAGTAGCCGTTGCAGCCTTCCACGGCGAGCGGCGGAGCGGCACCCTGGCGTACCCGGTCGAAGGCCGCGATCACCTCGGCCATGCCCTGCGCCCGAGGGCTCAGGCGTAGCAGGTCGGCGCCGCTATGTTCCAGCGAGCGGTAGTCGGCCAGCAGGTTGCTGACCTTGCCGGACATGGTCTGGATGCCGTTGAGGGTGAACAGCGCCTCGCCCTCCTGGCTGAGCAGCGGAATACCTTCGGGATACTGCTGGCAGCAGAACTGACAGTCGTCCTTGGGCCGGTTCTCCGCCCGCGCGGTGAAGCAGCGCGCCGAGTAGGCCAGCGGCAGGTGACCGTAGGCGAAGACCTCGGTCTGCAATTGCTCCAGGCCCAGCTGCGCAGCCTGGTCGAGCACCCCGCGCAGCAGCTTGCCGGAGACTTCCACCGGCGGAATCCAGCGGCGCATGCCCCAGGAATACAGTTCGGCCAGGGCATGACCGTTGTAGAGGTTCAGCGCCGGACCGCCGACAAAGGGCACGCCGCGCTGGCTGAGGTAATAGACGGCGGCCATGTCGTTGGCCTCGACCCGGAGTTCGCCGTTCTCGCATAGCCGGCGCAGGCTGGACAGCTCCGAAGCGGCCTCGATCAGCGCCAGCCCGGAGAGCACCAGCTCGGCACGGGTCGCCTGCGCCAGCTCGCGGGCCAGCGCCTGCCAATCGTTCAGGGACAGCGCCCGGCGCTTGGCGCAGACGGTCTCGCCGAGGTAGATGACGTCGAGCGGCTGGCTAGCCATCTCGGCGTAGAAATCGAATATCTGCCGCTTGTCCCAGTAGAACAGCAGCGGTCCCAGGCTCAGTTTCATCGCGGCGGTCCTCACTGCCAGGAACGGTGATAGGCGCCCAGGGTGGTCTGGTGCCCTTCGGAAAGTCCGGCCAGCGCGCGCTGCCATTGCGGCTGCACGCTATAGGCGCCCGGCGCGCTGGCGTAGCTGTCCAGCGCCTGGCGCCAGACCCGGGTGACCTGCTCGACGTAGGCCGGGCTGCGCTGGCGGCCTTCGATCTTCACCGCCGCCACGCCGATTTCCGCCAGCTGCGGGACCAGGTCCAGGGTGTTCAGGCTGGTCGGTTCCTCCAGCGCATGGAAGCGCTGGCCATTGACCAGGAAACGGCCCTTGCAGAGGGTCGGGTAGCCGGCCGCCTCGCCGGCGGCGTAGCGGTCGATGAGCACTTCGTTGAGGCGCGAGGTCAACCCCTCCGGTTCCTCGCTCCAGCGCACCGCCCTGGCCGGCGAACAGACGCCGCAGAGGTTCGGCGACTCGCCGGTGACGTAGGAGGACAGGTGGCAGCGGCCCTCGGCCATGATGCACAGGCTGCCGAAGGCGAACACTTCCACCGGCACCGGGCTGCCGGCCGCCACCTGGCGTACCTGCGCCAGCGATAGCACGCGGGGCAGGACCGCGCGACGGATGCCGTAGCGTTCGTGATAGAGGGCCAGGGCCGCGGCATTGGTTGCCGAGCCCTGCACCGACAGATGCAGGTTGAGCCGCGGATGACGCTTCGCGGCATAGCCGAGCACCGCCACGTCGGCGGCGATCAACGCATCGACGCCGAGGTCGGCGGCCTGGTCCACCGCGCGCTGCCAGCGCTCCCAGCCCTGCGCGCTGGAATAGGTGTTGACCGCTACGTAGAGCTGCCGCCCGGCCTCGTGGACTCGCCGCAGGCCTTCCTGCAACTGGCGTTCGTCAAGGTTGAGGCCGGCGAAATGGCGGGCGTTGGTGTCGTCGCGGAAACCGACGTAGATGGCGTCGGCGCCCTGTCGCAGGGCCGACTTCAAGGCGGGCAGGCTGCCCGCCGGACAGACCAGTTGCATGGGGTTGCTCCTCTGGCGAAAAACGCGCTCCGCGGCAGTGGGCAACCCCGGGGCACAAGCGCCACACTCTAGAAAGACGCTCCCGGTCGGCGCTTGACCGGGATCAAGAAGGCCTCAGGCCATCAGTGCGGAGAACGGCAGAAAGTCGATCGCATCACCCACGCCCAGGGTGGCGCCGCGCTCGATCACCGCCAGCCCGTCCGCCCAACTGGCGGCAAGCAGCATCGCCGAGCCCTGCTGCGGGTGGATTTCCACCCGCCCCCGCTCATCGAGCCGCGCCCGCAGGTACTGGCGACGCGCCCGCGGTTGCGGCCAGTCGAAGGCCGCCGGCAGCGGCAGCGGCCGCGGCACTACGTCGAACAGTCCCTGCTGGCGAAGCAGGAACGGACGCGCCACCAGCAATGCGGTGACCAGCGCCGCCGCAGGGTTGCCGGGCAGGCCCAGCCAAGGCTTGCCGGCCACGGAGCCGAAGGCGAACGGCTTGCCCGGCTGGATCGCCAGGCGCCACAGGTTGACCTCGCCAAGTTCGGCGATGGCGCGCTTGAGGTGATCTTCCTCGCCTACCGAGACCCCGCCGCTGGTGACCAGCGCGTCCCATTCGGAGGCCGCCAGGCTGAGCGCATCGCGGCTGGCCACCAGTTCGTCGGCGAGCACTTCCTCGTCGTGCACCTCGAAGCCGAGGCCGCGCAGCAAGGCGCCGATGCAGTAACGGTTGGCGTTGTAGATCTGCCCGGCCAACAGTGTCTGGCCGGGCTCGCGCAATTCGTCGCCGCTGCTCAGCAGGCCGATGCGCAAGCGCCGACGCACCGAGACCGTGGCGACGCCGAGACTCGCCAGCAGGCCGAGTTCCTGCGGGCGCAAGCGCTGTCCGGCACGCAGCACCGGCGCGCCGCGGCGCAACTCCTCGCCGCGCCGGCGCACATGCTGGCCGGCGCTCACCGGCGGCAACTGCACGCGCTCGCCGTCGACCACGCAGAGTTCCTGCGGCACCACGCAGTCGGCGCCGGTCGGCAGCGGCGCGCCGGTGAAGATCCGCGCCGCCTGGCCCAGCGGCAGACTCATGCCGCGGGTGTCGCCGGCGGCGATCCGCGCGCCGACCGTCAGGCTGCCGCCGCTGCGCGGCAGGTCGGCGGAGCACAAGGCGTAGCCGTCCATCGCACTGTTGTCCCAATGCGGCAGGTCCATCGGCGCCAGCAGGTCCTCGCCGAGCACTCGTCCCAGCGCCCGCTCCAGGGCCAGGCTCTCGCAGGCTGGCGGGCGCGGCGCGCGCGCCAGCAGTTCGGCCAGCGCCTCGTCGAGCGGGCGCAGTTGGCCGCCATCGCAGGCGCAAGCGCTCACGAGCGGCACCCGCAGCCGGCCACCGGCGCCACGGCTGGCGGGGTCTTCAGGTGCGGGACGAAATTGCACGGGCGGGTGCGGCTGTCCAGTTGCGCCAGGAGAATCTCGTTCCAGGCGGTGCGACAGGCGCCCGGCGAGCCGGGCAGGCAGCACACCAGGGTACCGTTGCTGAGCCCGGCCAGCGCTCGCGACTGGATGGTGGAAGTGCCGATCTCGCGCTGCGAGACCTGGCGGAACAGTTCGCCGAAGCCCTCCACATCGCGCTCGAACAGCGGCCCGACCGCCTGCGGGGTGTTATCCCGCGCGGTGAAGCCGGTGCCGCCGGTGATCAGGCCGACCTGTACCTCGGGGTCGGCGATCCAGGCCGAGACCACCGCGCGGATCTGGTAGATGTCATCGGACTTCAGGCTCCGCTGGTGCAGGCGATGACCGGCGGCCAGCAGCGCGTCGGCGAGGGTCTGGCCGGAAGTATCGGTTTCCAGGGTACGGGTGTCGCTGACGGTGAGGATGGCGATGTTCAGCGGCTGGAAGGTGGAGGTGGCCAGGTGGCTCATGGAAGGGAGTCCTCGGAACGGGCGATGCCTCAGCCTGAACCGCGGGCCCCCGGCTGGCTATTCCTCCGAAGAGGTAAGCCGGCGGCGCGAGGAGGTAGCCGTCACTCCTCCCAGCGCTGCGCGGCGGCCTGGTCGCTGCAGCGGCCTTCGACCCAGCGCGGGCCTTCGGCGGTGTCTTCCTTCTTCCAGAACGGCGCGCGGGTCTTCAGGTAGTCCATGACGAAGTTGCAGGCGTCGAACGCCGCCTGCCGGTGGGCGCTGGCGCAACCGACGAAGACGATCGGCTCGCCCGGCTCCAGGCGGCCGATGCGGTGGAGAATCTCCAGGCGCAGCAGCGGCCAGCGCTGCCCGGCCTCGGCGGCGATCTTGCCGAGGGCCTTCTCGGTCATGCCCGGATAATGTTCGAGGAACATCCCGCCGACCTCGCGACCGTCGTTGAAGTCGCGCACGTAGCCGACGAAGCCGACCACCGCGCCGATGCCGACGTTCTGCGCATGCAGGGCGTTAAGCTCCTGCCCCGGATCGAAAGCGGCCTGCTGGACGCGGATGGCCATGGGTTCAACCTCCGGTGACGGTGGGGAAGAAGGCGACTTCGTCGCCGTCCTGCAACGGCTCGTCGAGGCCGCACAGTTCCTGATTGCGCGCGCACATCAGGTTCTGCTCGCCGAGGGTACGCTCCCAGGCCCCGCCGCGCTCCACCAGGAGCTGGCGCAAGGCGCCGAGGGTCGCCAGCCCGGCGTCCCAGTTCAACTGCTCGCCGTCGACGCCGAGGGCTTCTCGGTAACGGGCGAAATACTGCACGCGGATCATGCCTGCCCTTCCTCCTCTTTGCGGTAGTGGCCGCTCTTGCCGCCGAGCTTCTCCAGCAACTGGACCTGCTCGATGACCATCCCGCGGTCCACCGCCTTGCACATGTCGTAGATGGTCAGGGCCGCGACGCTGGCGGCGGTGAGCGCCTCCATCTCCACGCCGGTCTGCCCGGCCAGCCGGCAACGCGCGCGGATGCGCACGGCGTCCGGCGCCTCGGCCTGCAGTTCGAGCTTGACGCTGGTGAGCAGCAGCGGATGGCACAGCGGGATCAGTTCGTGGGTGCGCTTGGCCGCCTGGATGCCGGCGATCCGCGCCACGGCGAAGACGTCGCCCTTGGGATGGCCGCCGTCCTGGATCAGTTGCAGGGTTTCCGGGCGCATGCGCACCACGGCCTCGGCCGTGGCTTCACGGGAGGTCACGGCCTTTTCCGTGACGTCGACCATGTTGGCGCGGCCCTGGGAATCGAGATGGGTCAGCACGTGGGTGCTCCTGATGGAAGGTACTGGCCAGTCATTGTAAGCCCTGGGACGCGAGCGGGGATGGTTTGGCCGGATTCTGAAGGGGAATGATTGTATACAGAAAGAGGTATGCCCTCGTTGGCGAATGACCACCCGGTGAAATTTTCCTGACAGCCCTGCCGGTCCGTGACGATCGGACTAAGATCGCAACAGGCTTCCCGCTCCGGAGAACGGAAAGATGACGGACCGACTGCGCGTACTCTTCGTCTGTATCGCCAATGACGCCCGCTCCCTGATCGCCGAGGCCATCCTGCGGCACACCGACGGCGAACATTTCGCCGCGTTCAGCGCCGGCGTGCGCCCCGCTGGCGTCGACCCGCGCACCCTGAGCGTGCTCGAACACGCCGGCATCCCGACCCAAGGGTTGAGTAGCAAGCCGCTGGAGACCTTCGCCGGGGAGTCCTTCGACTATCTCATCGACCTCTGCGACAAAGACACCGACGAACTCGCACAGTTGCCGCACTCCGCCCAGACCCTCGCCTGGAGCTGCAGCGACCCGACCCTCCAGGAAGGCCTGGAAGGATTCAGCCATGTCCTGCAGGAGCTGAACGACCGGGTACGGCTGTTCCTGGCAGTGAAGAACCGCCCCCATGGGGAACGCTCCTGAGCCGCGCCACCAGCGACGCCCCAGTCGCCGTGCCTCCCGGCGACCTGCCAGTCCTGACAGGTAGATGAAGGTTTGATGACGACGTCGAGAAAGCTCGACTAGCGTTGGTCAATACCTATACCGCGCCGGGAGCGCTGGACAGGGCCCACAGGGAGGTGCCCCATGCAACTGCGAATGCACCCTTCGACCAAGGGCGGATGGATCGTCCAGGTCGGCGCCTATCGCATCCCCTTCCATACCGAACGGGAAGGTCGGGAATATCTGCGCAAACTGCGCGAGCGGATCGAAGCCCCCCACGCGCTGCCCGGTTCGCCCAAGCCCCGGATAATCCGCCAGGCCAGGTAGCCGACCCGCTCAGGTGCGGCCGATGGCTTTCCCCAGCAACCTGGCAAGGCGCCGAACGGATTCCTCGGCCCGGTCCAGGGCGGCGGCCTCGGACCTGCGCCATTCCGCGCTCAGGGGGCGCAGGTCGGCCTGCTCTTCGGCCCTGAGGCACCATTGCTGGTGGTCGTGCCAATCCCCCAGCATGGTCTGTAGCGTTTTCAGCGTGTCGAGCACCTTTCCCGGCAGAGGGCAGAGGTCCGGGTAGGCCTCCTGCGAATAACGTGCGCGCTTTACCAACAGGCGGATGTCGTGAAGATCGTGTCCGGGATCGTCGAGCGCCGCCAGCAGCTTGCGCAACTGGTGCCTGATTCGCTTGCTCGCCTCCGCCTCGAGATCGTCGAGGCGACCTTCCGTCATCGCCCGCCGGACACCGTCCGGCCAGGCGTCCAGTGCGTCCAGCAAATCCTTGATCTGTGGACTGCTCCCTGCCTGCCGATACCAGCGGAGCACCGCCTGCCTGCGCAGCGAAGCCGGAATCAGCAGGCCATGGCGCTCCAGCTCGGCCGCCATCACTTCCATGTCGCGGATCGGATTGGTGGCCTGCCCGAGGGCTTTCGCCGCGCGATCCAGGTCCTCGGCCAGAGCCCCCAGGCGCAACGGTTTCAACAGGCTGCGCAGGCGCCTGGCGGCGACGCGCAGATCGTGCAGCGCTTCCGGGTCGGTGCCCTCGACGATCCTGGCATAGGCATGCATGACCTCGACTTCGAGGCCGGAAACGGTGCGAATCACGGATGCGGCGAAAGCCATACGGCGGACTCCCGGAACTGGGGCCCGAAGTCTAGGACATGTTGCAGATCCGTGAACGCCAGCCGCTGCGCCCGGCTCGAGGCCGGGCGCAGCGCAACGCCTGCGACGCTGCGTGGTTACATATGCGCCTCGGCGTACTCCGCCAGCACCGAGCGCGGCACCCCTTGCAGGGTCACGTGCACGCCGTGGGGGAAGTCCTTGAAGCGTTCGGTGAGGTAGGTCAGGCCGGAGCTGGTGGCGGACAGGTAGGGCGTGTCGATCTGCGCCAGGTTGCCCAGGCAGATCACCTTCGAACCGCTGCCGGCGCGGGTGATGATGGTCTTCATCTGGTGCGGCGTGAGGTTCTGGCATTCGTCGATGAGGATCAGGCTCTGCTGGAAGCTGCGCCCGCGGATGTAGTTCAGCGACTTGAACTGCAACGGCACCTTGCTGAGGATGTAGTCGACGCTGCCATGGGTGCATTCGTCGTCCATGTGCAGCGCTTCGAGGTTGTCGGTGATGGCGCCGAGCCAGGGCTCCATCTTTTCCGCCTCGGTGCCGGGCAGGAAACCGATGTCCTCGTCCAGGCCCTGCACGCTGCGGGTGGCGATGATGCGCCGGTAGCGCTTGCTGACCATGGTCTGCTCGATGGCCGCGGCGAGCGCCAGGATGGTCTTGCCGGAACCGGCGGCACCGGACAGGTTGACCAGGTGGATGTCCGGGTCGAGCAGCGCGTACAGCGCCAGCGACTGGTACACGTCGCGTGGCCGCAGGCCCCAGGCTTCCTGGTGCAGGAGCGGCTCCTGGTGCAGGTCGAGGATGGTCAGCTCGTCCTGCTGGATGCCCTTGATCCAGCCGACGAAGCCCTGTTCGTCGACGATGAACTCGTTGATGTGCACCGCCGGCAGGTTGTCGGTGAGCTGCACGCGATGCCAGGTACGGCCGTGGTCCTGGCGGGTCTCGACCTTGCTCACGCGGTCCCAGAAAGAGCCGGCGAGGGAATGGTAGCCGCGCGACAGCAGGGCCACGTCGTCGATCAGCTGGTCGGTGTGGTAGTCCTCCGCGTCCACCCCGCAGGCGCGCGCCTTCAGGCGCATGTTGATGTCCTTGGTCACCAGCACCACGCGTACGCCGCTGTGGCGGCTCTTCAGCTCGACCAACTGGTTGATGATCTTGTTGTCGTTGAGGTGCTCCGGCAGCCAGGTGATGGGCTCGGCACGCTTGCTCATGAGGATCGACAGGCTGCCGCTGGGGCCGTTCTTGCCACGCTGGATCGGTACCCCTCCCTCGACCTGCTCGGGCGTGGCCTCGCCGAGTACCTGGTCGATCAGGCGGATGGCCTGGCGGCACTCGGCGGCGATGGTGTGCTTTCCGGTCTTCAGCTTGTCCAGCTCTTCGAGCACCGTCATCGGGATCGCGACGCGGTGTTCCTGGAAGTTCAACAGGGCATTCGGATCGTGGATCAGGACATTGGTATCGAGGACGTACAGGGTGGGCTGGGTGGGGCGGGAACGTCCGTGGTCATCCATACGCGATCACCTTCTGCTAAGGGCCTGGCGACGGAATGCCGGGTCGGCGCTCCGCCGGGGGGCGAGCCGCCTTCTCTCTTCCGGTGGGGAGAGCCTGACAGCAGAGGTGAGGGCCGGGGCCGCCACCTGTGCTGCAGGGTTCGGCGGTCTACGGTTCCACAAATACCGCAAAAAATATGACGGTAAAAAGTACTTTTCGTCATCAGCAGGTTTTTTTTCCGCAAGCGACGAAATACCTTGGCGCAGCCCTTCGCGAGGTCTAGTGTTATCGGTCCCACCCCTGTGAAAACCCTGCGCTTTTCCGTGCCGCAACGGTTTTCCAGCGCCATTCCCCCTCCCCCCTGCCCCTGCGACATAAAGCCGCCACTGCGCCCTGCGCCGCCTTCCTGTATGAATCCGGGGCTTGACCTTGACACGATGTCAAGGCTGAACCTGGCGACAGATCTCACCGGCGCCTCCCAGGGCGTCTGCGGTGCCACTTCTGTCCATTCCAAGGAGGACTCATGAACAGCGCCACGCTAACCGAGCTCGATCTGCCGGTCAGCGGCATGACTTGCGCGTCCTGCGCCGGCCGTGTCGAACGAGCCCTGAAGAAAGTGCCCGGGGTCGCGGCCGCCTCGGTCAACCTGGCCAGCGAGCAGGCCCGCGTACAGGCCCCGGCGGACAGCCTGCCGGCCCTGGTGGCGGCGGTCGAGCAGGCCGGCTACCAGGTTCCGGCGCGCAGCCTGGAACTGTCCATCGAGGGCATGACCTGCGCCAGTTGCGTCGGCCGGGTCGAGCGGGCGCTGAAGAAGGTGCCCGGCGTACGCGAGGTCAGCGTCAACCTGGCCAGCGAGCGCGCCCACCTCGACCTGCTCGGCGCCGTGGACAGCCAGGCCTTGCTGCAGGCGGTGGAACAGGCCGGCTACAAGGCCCGCCTGCTCGACGCGGGGCAACCACGCCAGGACGATGCCGAGCGCCGCCTGCGCCGCGAACGCTGGTGGGTGATCGCCGCGCTGTTGCTGGCGTTGCCGCTGGTGCTGCCGATGCTGGTGGAATGGGCCGGCCTGCACTGGATGCTGCCGCCGTGGGCGCAGTTCCTCCTGGCGACCCCGGTGCAGTTCGTCATCGGCGCGCGCTTCTATGTCTCCGCCTGGCGCGCGGTGAAAGCCGGTGCCGGCAACATGGACCTGCTGGTCGCCCTCGGCACCAGCGCCGGCTACGGCCTCAGCGTCTACCTCTGGCTGACCGCCCCGCCCGGCCACATGCCGCACCTCTACTTCGAAGCCTCGACCGTGGTGATCGCCCTGATCCTCCTCGGCAAGTACCTGGAAAGCCGCGCCAAGCGCCAGACCGCCAGCGCCATCCGCGCCCTCGAGGCGTTGCGCCCGGAGCGCGCGGTGCGCCTGCGCGACGGTCGCGAGGAAGAGGTGGCGATCGCCGAGTTGCGCCTCGGCGACGAGGTGGTGGTGCGTCCCGGCGAACGCTTCCCGGTGGACGGCGAGGTGCTCGACGGCAGCAGCCACGCCGACGAGGCGCTGATCACCGGCGAGAGCCTGCCGGTGCCCAAGGCTCCCGGCGACAAGGTCACCGGCGGCGCGATCAACGGCGAAGGCCGCCTGCTCCTGCGCACCACCGCGCTCGGCGGGGAAACGGTGCTGGCGAAGATCATCCGCCTGGTGGAAGACGCCCAGGCCGCCAAGGCGCCGATCCAGAAGCTGGTGGACAAGGTCAGCCAGGTCTTCGTCCCGGTGGTGATCCTCATCGCACTGGTCACCCTCGGCGCCTGGCTGGTCGCCGGGGTCGGCCTGGAGCAGGCCCTGGTGAACGCCGTGGCGGTGCTGGTGATCGCCTGCCCCTGCGCCCTCGGCCTGGCCACCCCGACCGCGATCATGGCCGGCACCGGCGTGGCCGCACGCCACGGCATCCTGATCAAGGACGCCGAGTCCCTGGAAGTCGCCCATGCGGTCACCAGCGTGGCCTTCGACAAGACCGGCACCCTGACCTCCGGGCGACCGCAGATCATCCACCTCGGCGGCGACGATCAGGAGCAACTGCTCAGGCTCGCCGGCGCCCTGCAACGCGGCAGCGAGCACCCGCTGGCCAAGGCCGTGCTCGAGCGCTGCGCCGAGCGCGACCTGGAGGTTCCGCCGGTGAACGCCAGCCAGGCCCTCAGCGGTCGCGGCATCCAGGGCGAGGTCGAGGGTCGCCGGCTGGCCCTAGGCAACCGCCGCCTGCTCGACGAGCAGGAACTCAAGCCCGGCGCGCTGGCGAGTGCCGCCGCGGACTGGGAGGCCGAGGGCCGCACCCTGTCCTGGCTGCTGGAACTGGCTCCGGAGAAACGCGTGCTCGGCCTGTTCGCCTTCGGCGACAGCCTCAAGGACGGCGCCGCCGAAGCGGTGGAGGCCCTGCGCGAACGGGATATCCACAGCCACCTGATCACCGGCGACAACCGCGGCAGCGCGGCGGTGGTGGCCAAGGCCCTGGGCATCGACGACGTACACGCGGAAGTGCTGCCGGCGGACAAGGCCGCCACGGTCGCCGAGCTGAAAGGCCGGGGCCGGGTGGTGGCGATGGTCGGCGACGGCATCAACGACGCCCCGGCGCTGGCCGCCGCAGACGTCGGCATCGCCATGGGTGGCGGCACCGACGTGGCCATGCACGCCGCCGGCATCACCCTGATGCGCGGCGACCCGCGCCTGGTGCCGGCGGCGCTGGACATCTCGCGGCGGACCTACGCGAAGATCCGCCAGAACCTGTTCTGGGCCTTCATCTACAACGTGATCGGCATCCCGCTGGCGGCCTTCGGCCTGCTCAACCCGATGGTGGCGGGCGCGGCGATGGCCTTCTCCAGCGTCAGCGTGGTCGGCAACGCCCTGCTCCTGCGACGCTGGAAGCCCTGAGCCAGCACGCCAGGCACATGGGGTGGCGCGCCTAGCGCAACAACCCCATGTGCTTGGCCCGCGCCACCGCCTGGGTGCGGCGCTCGACGCCGAGCTTGTCGTTGATATGGCGGGCGTGGCTCTTCACCGTATGCAGCGAGATGAACAGCCGCTCGCTGATCTCCTGGTTGGACAACCCCTGGGCGATCAGCTCCAGCACCGCCAGTTCGCGCCCGCTGAGCACCTCGCCCGCACTGCCCGCGGGCTCGGCGGGCGGCTCCGGCAACAGCGCGCGCATGCGCTGGGCGCCGGGACAGGCAGGGAAGCGCTGCAACTGTTCGCGCAACCATTCCGGCTGCTGCACGAGCAATTCGTGGAGCGGCAGCAAGGCTCCGCCGACTGCGCCCTCCATGGCTTGTTGCAGGGTCGCCAGCGCCTCGCGCTCGCGGCCCTGCTCCAGGTGCAGCGCGGCCAGTTGGCCGAGGGCCAGGCGAGCCGGCAGCAATGCGCCGTTCTCCCGCGTCGAGCGGGCCAGCCGATCCAGACGCCGGGCGGCCTCCTCCGGGCGTCCTTCGCGGCGCTCCAGGCCGGCCTGGAGCAACTCCACATGCAGCGGCAGCAGCGGACTGCATTCCGGCGGCGTGGCCGCCTGCCCGCCGTAGGTGCCGCCCAGGCGCTGTAGCCAGACGCCGGCCAGTTCGGTCTGGCCCTGGGCCAGCCAGAGTTCGCACTTGATCAGGGTGATCGCCGCCAGGTAGTAGATCGGCGGGATATCCCAGGCATGCATCAGCCGCTCGACGTCGCCAAGCCGGGCGAACGCCGCCGCGTAGTTGCCCAGGCGCCCTTCCAGGCTGGCCAGGACGCAATAGCCGATCACCAGGCTGACATCCCGGCAACTGCGGGTTTCCTCGATTCCCTGCTTGATCCACTTGCGCGCTTCGTCCGGCTGCAGCGCCAGGCTGCGCAGGTAGCCGCGGTACAGCAGGAGCCGCCCGCGCACCGCGTAGCGGCGTTGCGCCGGCAGGTGCTGGAGGCGTTCCAGGCCCTGGCGCACCTCCTCCTCAGCGCGCGCCACCTCGCCGCGCGCCTGGAGGACGCGGGCGCGGTCGTAATGGACCAGTGCCTCGAACAGCGGGTTGCCGTAGCGCTGGGCGAACTCCAGGGCGTCGCGGTTGTAGTTGCGCGCCTGCCAGAAGTCGCCACGGGTCACCGCCAGGTTGCTCAGCGTCGACAGGCATTGCAGGCGGGTGCCATAGCGCTCCCCGGCGAGGTCCTGCAAGGCCTCGCGGCAGTGCGCCTCGGCCTTGTCGATGTCGCCGCGGCCGCGCGCGATCACCCCGCTCAGGGCCTGCCACTGGGCCAGCAGGTCGCGCTGCGCAGACTCGTCCGGCGCCGGCAGGAAACGCGCCAGTTGGCCAGCCAGCTCTTCCGCGGCATCCAGCTGGCAGGCCAGCGCCAGCGCCCAGCCGTACAGCAGGATCAGGCGCGGCGTGCTCGCCAGGAGGCTGTCCGGCAGGTCCATCTTCCAGCGCAGCAGGGTGGCGATGTTCTGCTCCGCCAGCAGTTGCTCTTCCGACAGGTTCTGCACCAGGCTCGCCGCCACGTCCGGCTGGCCGGCGCGCAGCGCCTGCTCCACCGCCTGGTCGAGCAGGCCATGGCGGCTGAACCAGCCGCAGGCGCGCAGGTGCAGGGAGCCGGCGGACGGACCGAAGTCGGGCAAGGGACGCGCCAGCAGCAGGTCGGAGAACAGGTGGTGGTAGCGGAACCACTGGCCGTTTTCGTCCAGCGGCACGAGGAAGACCTGGTGCTGCTGCAGGTGGTCGAGGATCGCCGCGCTGTCGCCGGCCTCGCGCACGGTATCGCAGAGTTCGGCGCAGAAGCGCTCGAAGCGCGCGGTCTGGGCGAGGAACGCCTGGACCTCGGGCGGCTGCCGCTCGATCACCTCCTCCAGCAGGTAGTCGCGGATCAGCTCGTCGGCGCCGTGTACCCCGGGACTGACCTGCTCCTCTGGATCGCCGCGCGCCAGCAGCCAGAGGCGCAGCCCGGCGACCCAGCCTTCGCTGCGCTCGAGCAGCGCGTCCAGCGCGTCCTCGTCGAGTTCGAGGCCGCTGGCGGCCATCAGCGCCCCGCTCTCCTCGGCGGTCAGGCGCAGGTCCTGTTCGCTGAGTTCGAGCAATTGCCGCGACAGGCGCAGGCGCGCCAGGTGCCAGTCCGGCCGCTGCCGGCTGGTGACCAGCAGCACCAGGCCCTCGGGCAGGTGATTGAGGAGGAATTGCAGGCAACGGTCGAGCACCGCGCCCTGGGCCAGGTGGTAGTCGTCCAGCACCAGTAGCAGGGGACGCTGCGGGTCCAGGCAGGGGGCGAGTTCGTCGAGCAGGTCGTCGAGCCAGGTCTCGAAGGCGAACGGCTGGTGGCGCTGGCGCATCTTCAGCAGGCCGAGGGCCTCTTCGCCCAGGGTCGGGTGGTACTGTCGCAAGCCATCGAGCAGGCGTTCGAGGAAACGTCCGGGATCGCTCTCGCGGCTGCTCAGTCCCAGCCAGAGGCTCTGCCAGCGCGGGTCGAGGCTTTCGCAGAACTCGATGGCCAGGGAACTCTTGCCAAATCCGGCGGGCGCGGCGATCAGCAGCAGGCGACCGTCCAGTCCGTCGCGCAGTCGACGGCAAAGACGCGGGCGCGCCACATGGGCCGACGGCAGCGGGGGGCGGAAAAAGCGGTTGGCCGTCGGCAGGACGGCGGATGGAGTGCCCGAGAAGGTACGCGAGAAGTCAGTCATCACCCGGTTTCTTGGTTTATGTATGGGGCGTGAACGCTCCGGAGACTAACCACAAGTGATGGCTATTTGAAGCACTATCCATCGGCTCGGACGAAATAGCGCACCGGCGCTTCAGCTCGATAACCAAGGAAAGACCGGTTTCCCGGCGCGGTCCAGGCGCGGCAAACGTTTCCCGGTCACACAGGTGCCCGCCGGGAGGATGGCGACGACGGAATCCGCGGGCGAGGTGGGAAAACACTTTGTAATGAATTGACGGCCGGAGCGGCAGCGCCACCCGCGAAAACGAAGAAACCGGCACAAGGCCGGTTTCTTCGTGGCTAGGAACGCCGTTTCTCAGCGTACCCCTTCCTGGCGCAGCGCCGCCGGGGTGTAGTCGCTTTCCGAAGCGCTGTAGTTGAAGTCGTAGGCCTGTTTCTCCTCGTTCTTCATGCCCAGCGCCAGGTAGCGGCCGGAGAGCAGGTCGTAGAGGGTTTCCACCGCGTACCAGGGCACCTGCTTGTCGTAGTACTGCTCGGCATGCGCCTCGGCCACGCGCCACAGGGTGCCGCGACCGTCGTAATGGTCGATCTCGGCGGCCTGCCAGGTGTCCTCGTCGATGTAGAAGTCACGCTTGGCGTAGATGTGCCGCTCGCCCGGCTTCAGGGTCGCGACCACATGCCAGACGCGGTGCAGCTCGTAGCGGGTCAGGTCCTGGTTGATGTGGCCGGCCTTGACGATTTCGCTGTACTTGATCTTCGGATCGTCGAGCTTGTAGCTGTTGTAGGGAATGTAGATTTCCTTCTTGCCTTCCAGCTTCCAGTCGTAGCGGTCCGGCGCACCGTTGTACATGTCGAAGTTGTCCGAGGTGCGCAGGCCGTCGGCGGCGGTGCCGGGACCGTCGTAGGACACCTGCGGAGCCCGCCGCACGCGGCGCTGGCCGGCGTTGTAGAGCCACGCCAGGCGCGGCTCCTTGACCTGGTTGAGGGTCTCGTGGACCAGCAGCACGTTACCGGCCAGGCGCGAGGGCGCGGTGACCCGCTGCTTGAAGTAGAACAGCACGTTGCTCGGCTTGTTCGGGTTGTAGTCCTTCAGGTTGGTACGGAAGGTGAAGGCATCCTGGAAGTAGACCAGCTGGTAGGAGCCGTTGACCTGCGGAGTGGCCTGGGTCACCAGGCGCCGGACGCTGCCGCCGCGATAGCGGGTGATGTGGTTCCAGATCACCTCCAGGCCGTTCTGCGGGATCGGGAACGGGTTGGCGGTATCGAAGTTCTCCAGGCCGTTGCCGCCTTCCACCAGCTTGGTGGTGGTGGCGTTGCGCTTGGCCGCCTCCTGCACCGCCGCCGGGACGGTGGCGCTGCGGTGGGTCTTGTATACCGGGATCTTGTAGGTATCCGGGTAGCGCTTGAACATGGCCAGTTGGCCGGGAGTCAGCTTGTCCTTGTACTGGTCGACGTTCTGCGCGGTGATGGTGAACAGCGGTTGCTCGCTGGCATAGGGGTTGGCGAGGAAGCCACGGCTGTCGACGCTGCCGGCGTTGGTCGCCAGGCCGCCATCCCAGGCGGGGATGCTGCCGTCGGCGTTGCCGGCCTTCTCCGCCCCCAACGGAGTCAGGCTGGTGCCGAGCTTGGCCGCCTCGTCGGCGGATACCGCCGCCATCACCTGGGTGGCCAGCAGGCTCAGGGCCAGTACACCGGTATGCAGAAGAATCTTCGTTGTTTTCATTCGCTCGTCGTCCTCGTTAAGTCCTGCTCGCCGGCCCGGTTCGCACCGGGCCGGCGTACATCAGAAGTTCATGCCGAAGCTGAGCGCGACGAAGTCGCGATCGTCCACGGTGGTGTACTTGCCGTCGAAGAAGTTGGTGTAGGAGAGGCTCGCGGTGTAGGTGTTCTGGTACTCCGCGTCCACCCCCAGGCTGACCGCCTTGCGGCCTTCCTCGAAGTTGGCGCCGGGGCCGGGCGAATAGCCATCGACGTCGTGCGACCAGGCCACACTGGGCTTGAGGTTCACGCCCATGAACACGTCGTTGTAGTCCCAGATCGCACGGGCGCGATAACCCCATGCGTCCGAGGTGGTATAGCCATCGTTCTCGCAGTAGCGGCTGACGTTGTTCGCTTCGGCGGTGCCCAGCGTGCTGATGTTCAGCGCCTGGCAGCTGGCCAGGCCGGAGATGGTCCCCGGCAGCGGCCCCGGTCCGAAGACCGGGTCACGCCCGTAGCGTGCCTTGGAGGTGCTTTCCAGGCCGCCGACGTGGGTCCAGCCGATCTCGCCCACCAGGGTCAGGCGCTCGGCGCCCATCACCTGGTCGAAGAAGTGCGTCAGGGTGGTCTGCAGTTGGGTGATCTCCTTGCGCCGATAGCCGTGCAGGTCCTGCCCGGCCTGGCCGTTCAGCACCGAGGCGTTGTCGTAGGGGCGGTTGCCGCCGATGCTCACCGGGTCGAGGCCGGCGAAGAGGATGTCGGTGGTGTTCAGCTGCACCGGCGCGTTGGGCCGGTAGCTGACTTCGCCGCTCCACGCGGTGCCGTTGGGCAACGTGGTGGAGAAGCTCAGGCCGAACATGCGGATATCTTCCGGGTACTCGATGAAGTAGCTGGAGTTGCCGGCGGTGGCCGCCGCCGCGGCCTGGGCGGCCAGTGCCGGGTTGATCGCGGCGAGGCGGGTGGCGAGGTCGTTGATCGCCGCCATGGTGCTGGCCGAGGCGCCCTGGCCGCTGAAGATCGGCAGGCGGCTGTGGTAGTTCATGTAGTAGGCGCCGAACTCGGTGTTCAGTTCGTCGGCGAAGTAGCGCAGGGCGAAGCCGTACTGGCCGCTGTCGCGAGCGTCGCGGTCCGGCCCGCGGCGGACCAGGATGCCCTCGTCCCAGGGCGACGGGGTAACGCTCAGGCCAGCCCCGGCGAGCACGTTGTTGAGCAGGTTGATGGACGCCTTGTTGTTGGTCAGCACCGCCAGGTTCTGGTCGCAGCCATCGGCCACCACGTCCGGCTGGGAGAAGAAGGTGCCGCAGTTGTCGACCACCGTCTGGTCCCACTCGATCTGGTAGAAGCCTTCGGCGGACAGGTTGTCGGTGAGGTTCTGCGACAGGTAGAACATGTTCACCGGGATCAGGCCTTCCTTGATCTCCGAGCCGGGCCGGCGGAAGGCGGTGACGTCGATCGGGTTGATGGCGCTGATGCCGTTCTGGATGAAGGTGCTCTCGCCCCAGTTCACCACCTGCTTGCCCAGGCGCACGCTGCCCGGCAGGTCACCGATGGCATAGTTGTGGTAGATGAAGGCGTCGAGCAGTTCGGCGCCGGAGGACTTGGCCAGGGTCTTGCGGCCGCTGTCGTCGATGTCCTTGAACTCGCGGTGCTCGTCCTTCAGTTCGAAGTCGTACCAGTACTTGCCGCGCAGGAACACACCGGTATCGCCGTACTTCAGCTCGAGGTCATGGATGCCCTTGAAGACCTTCGAGAACGTTTCCCCACGCTTGAAGTTCAAGTGGCTGTCGTCGGAGGTCTGGGAAAGTCCCTTGCCGCCGTTGTTCACACCGATCAGGTTCTTGTTCGGCTTGGCGGTCGACCAGCTGGCCCCGACCGACAACGCCGAGTCGAAGGAACCTTCGATTTCCCCGATGTTGAAGGTCACCCCAAAGGCCGGAGCCGCCAGCGAGGAAGCCAGGCTGACGGCCAACGGCAACCGGGCCCGACGCGAGAACGGATTACGGGTTGTCATCGACGCTACTCCATGTGTGTTTTTTGTTATGAGTGCGTGGACTATAGCTAGCGCTGCCTGCCGCTTGATCCCTCGAAAGTGTGATTTGCGCGGCGCAACCACTCTGGCTCGCGCCTTTGCGGCGGATGGAGAATGACCGGGCGGTCGCGAAAACGCGGAGACCAAGCGTTTGCTTGGCCTCCGGGCGTTTCAGCGGTGTAGGAAAGCCCCGTCAGACGGTCGACAGGAAGGCGCTGCCAGCTTCCTGCCACTGGGCGATCTCGATACGGATGCGCTTCTTGTCCAGCTTGCCGACGCTGGTCTTGGGAATATCGGTAACAACCGCGATCTGCGAGGGGATCGCCCACTTGTTGATGTTGCCCTGCTCGACGAAAGGCTTGAGGTGCTCCTTCAGGCCCCGGGCGTCCAGTTGCTGGCCCTCGCGCACCACCAGCAGGGCGAACGGGCGCTCGCCCCATTGCGGATCGGGCACCCCGACCACCGCCACTTCGCGTACCGCCGGATGGCGGCTGATCAGGTCTTCCAGCTCCAGGGAGGACAGCCACTCGCCGCCGGTCTTGATCACGTCCTTGATGCGGTCGCGGATCTCGATGAAGCCCATGCCGTCCAGGGTCGCCACGTCGCCGGTGTGCATCCAGCCGCCGCGCCACAACTCCTCGCCGCGCTCGGGTTCGCGGAAATACCCCTGGGTCAGCCATGGCGAGCGCAACACCAGCTCGCCCTGGGACTCGCCGTCGGCCGGGAGGAAGCGGCCCTGTTCGTCCATGATCGCCGCATCCACCAGCGGCACCGGCACGCCGGCCTTGATCCGGTAGGTGGTGCGCTCGTCCTCGCTTCCGGCCAGCAGTTCGTCGTTGAGGTAGGCGCAGGAAATCAGCGGACAGGTCTCCGACATGCCGTAGGCGGCGGTCAGCTGGATGCCGCGCGCCTTGGCCGCCTCGTAGAGCGAGCGGTTCAGCGCGCTCCCGCCGATGATCACCTTCCAGCCCTTGAAGTCCACGCCCTGGGCGGCCCTGGCGTTCATCACCATCTGCAGGATGGTCGGCACGCAGTGGGAGAAGGTGACCTTCTCGCGCTTCCACAGTTCGACCAGCAGTTCCGGATCGTAACGCCCGGGATAGACCTGCTTGACCCCGAGCATGGTCGCCACGTACGGAGTGCCCCAGGCGTGGACATGGAACATCGGGGTGATCGGCATGTACACGTCGCTGGTACCGAGCAGGCGGATGCTGTCCAGGCTGCCGATGGTCGAAGCCATCGCCAGGGTGTGCAGGACCAGTTGCCGGTGGCTGAAATACACACCTTTCGGATTGCCGGTGGTGCCGGTGGTGTAGAAGGTGGTGGCGATAGAGTTCTCGTCGAAATCGGGGAAGTCGTAGCGCGGGCTGGCCGCGGCCAGCAGCGACTCGTATTCGCCGACCAGGCCGGGCAGTTCCGCGCTCTTCTCCGCGCCGTCGGTGAGCAGGATGGTCCGCTCCACCGTGGCCAGCTGCCCCGCCACCGCCTGGTAGAGCGGGACGAACTCGCTGTTCACCAGCACGAAGCGATCCTCGGCGTGGTTCATGGTGTAGAGGATCTGCTCCGGGGAGAGGCGGATATTGATGGTATGCAGCACCGCCCCGATCATCGGGATGGCGAACATGCATTCCAGGTAGCGATGGCTGTCCCAGTCCATCACCGCCACCGTGTCGCCGGCCTTCACCCCGGCCTCGCTGAGTACGTTGGCCAGGCGCGCGACGCGCTCGTTGAAGGTGGCGTAGCTGTAGCGCAACTGGTCGCGGTAGACGATTTCATGACTCTTTTCGTAACGACGGCCGGAAAGCATCAGGCTCTTGATCAGCAACGGATACTGATAAGCGCCGGCGGCGGCCGGGATGAGACGGGTCTTCAGCATGGGGCGTACACCTGGGAGCGGGTTCGTTGTCAGGATGAGGCCGACTCTAGAGCCGTCGGCGGGCTTTGTTCATCAGTCAAAAGAGTGATTTGCCCCGTGACCTTTCGGAGCCTCCCGGTCACAAGATAGAATCCGCCCACTGAATCGTTCAGACCCTATCCAGAACAAGAGGTAACGTTCCATGTCCGATATCGTCATCGTCGCCGGCGCCCGTACTCCTATGGGCGGCTTCCAGGGCAGCCTGACCGGCGTTTCCGCGGTCGACCTGGGTGCCGTCGTGATCCGCGAAGCGGTGCAGCGCGCCGGCATCGCCGCCGAGGACGTACAGGAAGTGATCATGGGTTGCGTCCTGCCCGCCGGCCTGAAGCAGGGCCCGGCCCGCCAGGCCGCGCTGGCGGCCGGCCTGCCCGCCGCCACCGGCTGCACCACCATCAACAAGCTGTGCGGCTCCGGGATGAAGGCGGTGATGCTGGCCCACGACCTGCTCAAGGCTGGCACCAACCAGGTGATGGTCGCCGGTGGCATGGAAAGCATGTCCAACGCGCCCTATGTCCTGGAGAAAGCCCGCAGCGGCCTGCGCATGGGCCACGGCGAGATCAAGGACCACATGTTCCTCGACGGCCTCGAGGACGCCCGTACCGGCCGTTTGATGGGTTCGTTCGCCCAGGAGACCGCCGACAAGTACGGCGTGACCCGCGAGGAGATGGACGCCTATGCCATCGAATCGCTCAAGCGCGCCCAGGCCGCCATCGCCGATGGCTCGCTGGCGGCGGAAATCGTCCCGGTCACCGTCACCAGCCGCAAGGGCGAGAGCGTGGTGAAGGACGACGAGCAACCGCTGACCGCCAACCTGGAGAAGATCCCGAGCCTCAAGCCGGCGTTCCGCAAGGACGGCACCATCACCGCCGCCAATGCCAGCTCGATCTCCGACGGCGCCTCCGCGCTGGTCCTGATGACCGCCGAGGAAGCCCAGCGCCGTGGCCTGAAGCCGCTGGCGCGAATCGTCGGCCATGCCACCCAGAGCCAGGACCCGAGCGAGTTCACCCTGGCGCCGATCGGCGCGATGACCAACCTGTTCGCCAGGACCGGCTGGAACAAGGACGACGTCGACCTGTTCGAGATCAACGAAGCCTTCGCCATGGTCACCATGCTCGCCATGCGCGAACACGGCCTCGATCATGCCAAGGTCAATGTCTATGGCGGCGCCTGCGCCCAGGGCCATCCGGTCGGCTCCACCGGCTCGCGGATCATCCTCACCCTGATCAACGCCCTGCGCCAGAAAGGCGGCAAGCGCGGCGTCGCCTCGCTGTGCATCGGCGGCGGCGAAGCCACCGCCGTGGCGGTCGAACTGCTCTGATACGGCGTTGAGCCATCGGCGCCCGGCCGGCTCGCACTGTCCGGGCGCCCTCTTCCTCAGGTGCCCACCGCGGCGCTGCGCGCCGGACGCGGAAACACCAGCGCCGCGGCGAAGGTCAGCGCGGCGAAGCCCGCCAGTACCAGGTACAACCCCAGCAGCCCCTGCCGTGGCTCCAGGTAGGCGATCATCGGGATCGCCGCCGCGCTGGCGCCGAACGACAGGAAATAGCGCAGGGCGAAGACCCGCGCCTGCCACTGCGGCGCGACGAAGTGGGCGACCATCGCGTCGTTCACCGTCACCTGGCCGAACACCGCGAACATGAACAGCGCGCCGAACAGTACCACTGCGCTGCCGTGGCCGTAGGCCAGGGCCAGCAGCAGCGGCACCTGGCAGAAGGTGAGGAAGACGAACGGCAACTTCAGGTTCAGGCGATCGATCAGGCGGCCCATGATCAGTTGCGCCACCGCGCCGAAGGCATAGGCCAGGCTGACCACCACGCCAAGGGTCTGCGGCGACGCCAGCCAGTCGCTCAGGCGCTCCTGGAACAGCTTCGGGTAGGTCACGGTGCTGGCGTTGAACACCACCCCGCCGGTGGCGGTGACCAGCGCCAGCACGCCGAACACCCGGCGCATCGACAGACCCTCGCTGTCCTCGCCACGCGCCGCGGCCTTGGCCGACAGGTGCGGCGATGGCTCCTCGCGCACGCAGAAGAAAAAGCCGATGCCGAGCAGGATGGCCACCCCGCCGGGCAGGATGAACGCCGCACGCCAACCGAAGTGCGCGGTGAGAAAGCCGGTAAGCAGCGCGGCGAAGGCGACCCCGAGGTTACCCCACATACCGTTGATGCCGATCTCGCGGCCGCGGTTCTCCGCGTGTGCCACCAGCATCGCGGTGCCGACCGGGTGGTAGATCGCGGCGAATACCCCGATCAGGGTCAGCCCGGTCACCAGCATCGGTACGCTGCCAGCCAGCCCGGTGAGCAGTGCGGCGGCGCCGATACCGAAGAAGAACAGCAGCATCATCCGCCGCCGGCTCCAGGTATCGCCCAGCCAGCCGGCCGGCAGCGAACAGGCGCCGAAGGCGATGAAACCGCCCAGCGACAGGCCGATCAGACCGGCGTAGTCGAGGTCGAAGCTGCCGGCCATGCCGAGCACGGCGGCGGGGAAGATCAGCATGAACATGTGGTCGATGACATGCGCGGCGTTGATGAAGCGGATAACGGTTCGAGGTCGGTTCATGGCGTGCGGTCTGAATGGTCGGTGAGGAATGGGCGTCATGACCCGGGCATGATAGGTTGACCGAAAAGCGCAGACAGGACAGCGAGGTCATCGAAACGGACATGCTGATCGAGCACCGCCCGGACGGCCTGCTGGCCGCCATCTCCCTCGACTTCCCCGACAGCCATCACCTGGGGCGGCATTTCCACCCGCAGGCGCAGTTCCTCTACGCCGCTCGCGGCCTGATGCGCCTGGCCACCCACCACGGCGCCTGGGTGATCCCGCCGACCCGCGCGGTATGGATTCCGCCCCGGGTGGAGCACGAGATATTCATGTCCGGCGAGGTGCACATGCGCACCCTGTTCATCGAGCAACCCGAAACGCCGACACCGCTAAGCGACTGTTGCGTACTGGCGGTGACGCCGCTGCTGCGGGAAATGATCCTGCGCGCCATCCACCTCGAGAGCCAGCCGCGCCTGGACGACTTCCGCCAGCGCCTGCAAGGGCTGATCCTCAGCGAGATCGCCAACCTCGAACGGATGCCGCTGTACCTGCCGATGCCCCGCGACCGCCGCTTGCAGGCGATCTGCCAGGCATTGCTGAAACAGCCGGAACTGGGGCTGACCCTCGATGACTGGGGCCTGCGGGTCGGCGCCAGCTCGCGCACCCTGGCGCGGCTGTTCGCCCAGGAATTGCAGATGAGCTTCCATGAGTGGCGCCAGCAACTGCGCCTGACCGAAGCCCTGCCGCGCCTGCTGGCCGGCGACAGCGTGCAGGTGGTCGCCCGCGACCTCGGCTACGGTAGTACGCGGGCCTTCAGCAGCATGTTCCGTCGCCTGCTCGGCGAAACCCCGCGCGACTACCTGGGGCGACTGGAGCAACTGGCACGGGTCAGGGGCCGCGAGGACTGATGCCCCACGGCGCAACGCCAAGCCATGGCAATTCGGCGGATAACGCCTGCGTCGTTATCCGCCCTACCAAGGCGCCGCTAGGGCGCATCCGCCGCCAAGGCTCCCGTAGGGCGCATAACCGCAGCGCGGTTATCCGCCATGGTGCAAGGCGGGAACGCGAGGATTGACGCCCTACGGCGCAACACCGAGCACTGGCGGATCGGCGGACAAAAAGAAGCCCTCCAGCGGAGGGCTCTCGGAAAAGGGCGCCGGAGCGCCCGGATGGGATCGTCGATCAGTGCGGGACGCCCAGCCCCGCCGCGCTCATGAACAGGCGCATCAGCCAGGCGGCGACGCCCAGGGCCAGCACGCTGGCGGTCCAGATGCCCGCCAACCAGGCCAGGCGTCGCCAGAGCGGTGGTTTGGCCGCGTTATCTCGTTCGGGATGACTCGGCGTACGGACCATATGCGGCGCCTCCTCAGTGATAGCCATCGCCGTGCTTCACCTTGCCGCGGAACACGTAGTAGCTCCAGGCGGTGTAGCCGAGGATGAAGGGAATGATGAACAGCGCGCCGACCAGCATGAAGCCCTGGCTCTGCGGCGGCGCCGAGGCCTCCCAGATGCTCACCGCCGGCGGGATGATGTTCGGCCACAGGCTGATCCCCAGGCCGCTGTAGCCGAGGAAGATCAACACCAGGGTGAGCACGAACGGCTTCACGTGGTCGTTGTTGGCCACCGAGCGCAGCAGCGCATAGAAAGTCACCAGGACCAGGATCGGCACCGGCAGGAACCAGAACAGGTTCGGCAGGCTGAACCAGCGTGCGGCGATCTCGGCATGGGCCAGCGGCGTCCACAGGCTGACCACCCCGATGATCGCCAGCAGCACCAGCGCCAGCGGGCGCGCCAGGTCGTGCATGCGCTCCTGCAGGCGGCCTTCGGTCTTCATGATCAGCCAGGTGCAGCCAAGCAGGGTGTAGGCGACGATCAGGGCCAGGCCGCAGAACAGCGGGAACGGCGCGATCCAGTCCAGCGAACCGCCGGCGAAGCTGCGGTTCTCCACCGGGATGCCTTCGATGAAGGCGCCCAGCGCCACGCCCTGGAAGAAGGTCGCCACCAGCGAACCGCCGATGAACGCCTTGTCCCAGATGTGCTGCTTGGCCGGCTTGGCCTTGAAGCGGAACTCGAAGGCGACGCCGCGGAAGATCAGCCCGACGAGCATGAAGATCAACGGCAGGTAGAGCGCCGACAGGACCACCGCGTAGGCCAGCGGGAAGGCCCCGAACAACGCCGCGCCGCCCAGCACCAGCCAGGTCTCGTTGCCGTCCCAGACTGGCGCCACGGTGTTCATCATCACATCGCGGTCGCCGCTGTCCTTGAAGAACGGATAGAGCATGCCGATGCCCAGGTCGAAGCCGTCCATCACCACGTACATCATGATGCCGAAGATGATGATGACCGCCCAGATGAGGGGAAGATCGATACCCATGTCTCAGTTCCTCTTGTCCTGGTCGCGGTCGGCCGCTTGCGCGTGGCCGTCGTGCTCTTCGTCGAAACCTTCGCCGGCGGCCGACAACGGCCGCGCCGGCGTGCGCTTCTGCCCGGCGCCTCCCGGGTTGGTCTCGCGTCCCTCATGGGTGACCGGGCCCTTGCGCACCAGGCGCATCATGTAGCCGATACCGACGCCGAACAGCGAGAAGTACACCACCACGAAGGTCAGCAGGGTCAGGCTCATCTGCGTCACGCTCTGCGCCGAGGAGGCGTCGGCGGTGCGCATCAGTCCGTAGACCACCCAGGGCTGGCGGCCCATCTCGGTGGTGAACCAGCCGGCGAGGATCGCGATCAGGCCGGACGGTCCCATCAGCAGGGTCAGGCGCAGGAAGGCCTTCGAGTTGAACAGCTTGTCCTGGCCGCGCCAGCGCAGCCACAGGCTCCAGACGCCGACCAGGATCATCAGCATGCCGAGGCCGGCCATGATCCGGAACGACCAGAACACCACGGTGGAGTTCGGCCGGTCTTCCGGCGGGAAGTCCTTCAGCGCCGGGATCGGCTCGGTCAGGCTGTGCTTGAGGATCAGGCTGCCGAGCACCGGGATCTCCACCTTGAAGCGGGTTTCCTCGCGCTGCATGTCCGGCCAGCCGAACAGGATCAGCGGGGTCGGCTCGCCGCTGCTGTTGTCCCAGTGGCCTTCCATCGCGGCGATCTTCGCCGGCTGGTGCTCCAGGGTGTTGAGGCCATGGGCGTCGCCGATCAGCGCCTGTACCGGGGCGACGATCAGCGCCATCCACATGGCCATCGAGAGCATCTTGCGGATCGCCGGGTTGTCGCGCCCGCGCAGCAAGTGCCAGGCGGCCGAGGCGCCGACGAAGAAGGCGGTGGCGAGGAACGCGGCGACCGACATGTGCAGCAGGCGGTAGGGGAACGACGGGTTGAAGATCACCGCCACCCAGTCCACCGGGATCACCCGGCCGTCGACGATCTCGAAGCCCTGCGGGGTCTGCATCCAGCTGTTGGAAGCGAGGATCCAGAACGTCGAGATCAGCGTGCCGATCGCCACCATCACCGTGGCGAAGAAATGCAGGCCCGGTCCCACGCGGTTCCAGCCGAACAGCATGACACCGAGGAAACCGGCCTCGAGGAAGAACGCGGTGAGCACCTCGTAGGTCAGCAGCGGACCGGTGATGGACCCGGCGAAGTCGGAGAAATGGCTCCAGTTGGTGCCGAACTGGTACGCCATGACCAGCCCGGACACCACGCCCATGCCGAAGTTGACCGCGAAAATCTTCGACCAGAAATGATAGAGGTCGCGGTAGACCTCTTCGTTCGTTTTCAGCCAGAGGCCTTCCAGTACGGCCAGGTAGCTGGCCAACCCGATGGTGATCGCCGGGAAGATGATGTGGAAGGACACGGTGAACGCGAACTGGATGCGGGCAAGGTCGATAGCCTCCAATCCGAACATGGCAACTCCTCTTCAGGTTCTCGGCCCTTCCGGCTTACGTGCGGATTCGGCCGTGCTTCCTCACGCGCAACGCTACGCAAGGTTTTGGAACACATCCTTCAGCTATCGTTCTTGTCATTGGAAAGCGACCGCAGCCCTGGATGGCAGGAATGCGGGAAGGGTCGCAAGCAGATTCCCGGACCACCCGCCTTGATGCAGAGCAATTCGGTACGAAAATCTTACCCGTTAGCCTAGACCGTCCTGCTGTGGTCGGTTGTCGCGAGACAAATTGCCTCAGCTCTCGCATATTCATTAATAGAATATAAAAATAAATAAATAATATTTTTATGGAATAAAAAGAGTCGCTACTCTCCCCTTCAAGCCGCCCCTCGCGTGTTGGCGCCCCTCCTTCACCGCCCTGCGCGCAGCGGCGGACATCGCCCTACAAGGATCGAAGAATGAAAAAACTGCTCCTGCTGACTGCCCTGGCCTCCGTCATCAGCGTTTCCGCCAGCGCCGCGGAAAAGCTCATCGTCGCCGCCACGCCGATCCCCCATGCGGAAATCCTTGAGCTGATCAAGCCGACCCTGGCGAAGGAAGGCGTCGACCTGCAGATCAAGGTGTTCACCGACTACGTGCAGCCCAACGTGCAGGTCGCCGAGAAGCGCCTGGACGCCAACTACTTCCAGACCCTGCCGTACCTGGAGAACTTCAACAAAGGCAAGGGCACCAACCTGGTCACCGTGGTCGGCGTACACGTCGAACCCTTCGGTGGCTATTCGAGGAAATACAAGTCGCTGGCCGAGCTGCCCGACGGCGCCACCGTCGCCATCCCCAACGAAGGCAGCAACAGCGGGCGCGCCCTGCTGCTGTTGCAGAAGGCCGGCCTGCTCAAGCTGAAGGACCCGAACAACGCCCTGGCCACGCCCAAGGACATCGCCGAGAACCCGAAGAACCTGAAGTTCAAGGAACTCGAATCGGCCCTGTTGCCACGCGTGCTGGACCAGGTCGACCTGGACCTTATCAACACCAACTACGCGCTGGAGGCCAAGCTCAACCCGGCCAAGGACGCGCTGGTCCTGGAAGACCGCGACTCGCCCTATGTGAACTACCTGGTGGCGCGTCCGGACAACAAGGACAGCGACGCCCTGAAGAAGCTTTCCGCCGCGCTGACCAGCCCGGAAGTGAAAGCCTTCATCGAGAAGAAATATGCCGGCGCGGTGGTCCCGGCCTTCTGACCCCAGCCCGTCCCGACTCCCACGCTGGGCGCCGTTGCAGCGCCCCTTGTTCACGCCGGTGTCGCATGGCTTGCACCGGCGTTTCTTTTTCCGCAACGGCCCCCGCCCGCAGCCGTCCCGGTCCGTCGTCGCGGCGCAGGCGCTGGAGGCGCCCCGTGCCGTCAAGGAGTTACCCATGAGCGAGAAACCACGCCCCGCGCCGTTGACCTTCCCCGACGCCGACCGCAGTCCGCTGAGCATCCGCGCCAAGGCCCTGGTGTTCTTCGACCCACGCTCGCACCGGGTCCGCGAAGAACTCGAGCGCCTCGCGCCGCAGGGCCAGCCGGTGCTGATCGAAGGCGAGACCGGCACCGGCAAGGAGCTGCTCGCCCGGCAGATCCACCGCCACAGCGAACGCGCCGGTCTGTTCGTCGCGGTCAGTTGCAGCGCCCTCAGTCGCAACCACGCCGAAGCCGAGCTGTTCGGCTACGCCCCCGGCGCCCACAACGGCCCGGTCGGCAGCCGCGCCGGCTGGTTCGGTTCGGCCAATGGCGGCACCCTGTACCTGGACGAGATCGGCGACCTGCCGCTGACGTTGCAGGCCAGGCTGCTACAGACGCTGGAGGAACGCGAGGTGCTGCGGGTCGGCGCGCAGCAGCCGATTCCCCATGACGTGCGCCTGGTCACCGCCACCAGCGTCGACCTGGACCAGGCGGTGCGCGCCGGCAAGTTCCTGGCCGGCCTGCAGCAGTACCTGCACGACGGCCGCCTGAGCCTGCCGCCATTGCGCGAACGTCCGGGAGACATCCTGCCGCTGGCGGAATACTTCATCGGCGTCTATGCCCAGCGCCTGGACCTGCCGGTGCCGGCCATCGGCGTGGAAACCCAGCGGGTCCTCGAGAGCTATCCCTGGCCAGGCAACATCCGCGAGCTGGAAAACGTCGTCCACTTCGCCCTGCTGGTCAGCGACAAGGAAGAAATCCTGCCGCAGCATCTGAATTTTGGCGGGGCAACGCCAGACCCATCGCTGGCCGGTCTGCGGCGCCTGCTCGGCCAAGCCAGAGCGCCGTCGCTGGAGCAGGTACAGGCCCTGCTCCTGCAACTGGCCACCGAGCAGGCAGGCGGCGACGAGGAGGCGGGAAGGCGGCGCCTGGGACTGGCGGCGAACTGAAGGAATCCTTCGGCGAACGTGCGGGAAAAGCGCGGCGCCGAAGGCTTCCATACGTCCGAAGGATTGGCTCCCGAGCCCTTGATCGTGTTTATATTGAACGCTTGATCAAATTAAGGACGAGGAGACCAGCCTGTTTTGACTGACGCACAATCGCCCTCCGCCACCCCCTCCACCCCCACGCCCATCCGCATGAATCCCCCGGTGTTCTACGGTGCGGCGATCCTGATCCTGCTGTTCGCCGCGGTGGTCATCGGCTTCCCCCAGCGCGCCGGCGAATGGCTGCTGGCCGCACAGACCTGGGCCTCGCAGACCGTCGGTTGGTACTACCTGCTGGCGATGACGCTGTACCTGATCTTCGTGGTGGTCACCGCGCTTTCCGGCTACGGCAAGATCAAGCTCGGTGCCGACCACGACGAGCCGGAATTCAGCTACCTGTCCTGGGCCGGCATGCTGTTCGCCGCCGGCATCAGCATCACCCTGTTCTTCTTCTGCGTATCCGAGCCGTTGACCCACTTCCTCCAGCCGCCGCAAGGCGAGGCCGGAACCCAGGAAGCCGCGCGGCAGGCCATGGAACTGCTGTTCCTGCACTGGGGCCTGCACGGCTGGGGCGTGTTCGCCCTGGTGGCGATGGCCCTGGCCTACTTCGCCTACCGCCACAACCTGCCACTGGCCCTGCGCTCGGCGCTCTACCCGTTGATCGGCAAGCGCATCAACGGGCCGATCGGCTACACGGTGGACTGCTTCGGCATCATCGCCACGGTGTTCGGCCTCGGCGCCGACATGGGCTTCGGCGTGCTCCAGCTCAACTCCGGGCTGGACTACCTGTACGCCATCCCGCATACCCACCCGGTGCAGATGGCGCTCATCGTGCTGATGATGGGCGCGGCGATCTCGGTGGCGGTCTCCGGGGTCGACAAGGGCATCCGCATCCTCTCCGACATCAACATGCTGCTGGCCTGCAGCCTGCTGCTGTTCGTGCTGTTCGCCGGTCCGACCCAGCACCTGCTCAACACCCTGGTGCAGAACGTCGGCGACTACCTCGGCCACCTGCCGGGCAAGAGCTTCGACCTCTACGCCTACGGTGGTCCCAGCGACTGGCTGGGCTCGTGGACGGTGTTCTACTGGGCCTGGTGGATCGCCTGGGCGCCCTTCGTGGGCCTGTTCATCGCGCGCATCTCGCGCGGCCGGACGATCCGCGAATTCGTCTTCGGCGTGCTGTTCATCCCGCTCGGCTTCACCCTGGCGTGGATGTCGATCTTCGGCAACAGCGCCCTGGAGCAGGCCCTCGGCGGCGCCAGCGAACTCGGCCGGGTGGCCATCGAGCAGCCGTCGATGGCCCTCTACCAGATGCTCCAGAACTACCCCTGGAGCCGCGCGGTGATCACCGTCACTGTGCTGGTCAGCTTCGTCTTCTTCGTCACCTCGGCGGACTCCGGCACCGTGGTCCTCTCCACCCTCTCCGCCCACGGCGGCAGCGCCGACGACGACGGACCGAAGTGGCTGCGGGTGTTCTGGGGCTCGGTCACCGCGCTGGTCACCGGCGGGCTGCTGTTCGCCGGCAGCATCGACGCGCTGAAGTCGGCGGTGGTGCTGACCTCCCTGCCCTTCTCGCTGATCCTGCTATTGATGATGTGGGGCCTGCACAAGGCCTTCTACATGGAGTCGCAGCGCCAGCGGGCGCGGAGCCACTCCCTGGCGCCGCTGATGAGCGGCAACGGCAAGCGCTCCGGCGGCTGGAAGCGACGCCTGTCGCAGGCCGTGCACTTCCCCTCGCGGGACGAGGTGTACCGCTTCATGAACGACGTTGTGCGCCCGGCGATCAGCGAGGTTTCCGAGGTGTTCCGCGAGAAGGGCCTGGCGGTGGACGCCCAGCTCGACCCGGGCAACGCCTCGCTGAGCCTGGAGATCGGTCATGGCGAGCAGCATCGGTTCCTCTACCAGGTGCTGATGCGCGGCTACTTCACGCCGTCCTTCGCGCGTGCCGGCATGGGCGGCCTGCACCTGAAGAATCGCCGCTACTTCCGTGCCGAGGTGCATCTCGCCGAAGGTAGCCAGGACTACGATCTGATGGGCTACACCAAGGAGCAGATCATCAACGACATGCTCGACCAGTACGAGCGGCACCTGCAGTTCCTGCACCTGGTGCGTTGAGTGCAGGAAAAGGGGGCGCGCAGGGCGCCCCTTCCCTCATCCTCCGTCCCTGACCGCAGGGAATGACGCTAGCGGCAACATCCCCTCCCCGTGCAGCCACGAATCCCTCAGCGCGCCAGCACTCGCCGGTAGAACAGCACGCAGATCGCGACGAATACCACCAGTCCCAGCCACTGGGCGATGCCCGCGAAGCCGGCGCCGGCCAGCGCCAGCGGCGCGTCCTCGCCGGTGGCGCCGATCACCCCGGCGAGCAGGATGCCCATCAGGCTCTCGCCGACGATCAGCCCCGAGGCCAGCAGCACGCCGCGTCGCTTCGGCTCTTCGGCATAGGTCTCTTCGTCGACCCCGGCTGCCGCCGCGCGCTTCTTCAGGGCATTTTCCAGTAGCCAGGAAATCAGCGCGCCGACCACCAGGGTCATGCCGATGGTCGGCGGCAGGTAGATCCCCAGGCCCACCGCCAGCACCGGCAGGCAGGCCTTGCCGGTACGGCGCAGGAGCAGGTCGACGAGGATCAGGGCGATGCCCAGGGCGACGCCGATGAGAATCATGTTCCAGTTCAGCGCGTCGTGGAAAATCCCGCTGGCGATCGCCGTCATCAGGGTCGCCTGCGGCGCGGCCAGGGCCTGGCCGGGGTCCATTCCCTCGCGCGGCAGGGCCCCGGTGAAGCCGTAGGCGCTGTAGAGCAGTTCCAGCACCGGGGGGATCACCAGCGCGCCGACGATGCAGCCGACGATCAGCGCGACCTGCTGGCGCCAGGGCGTGGCGCCGACCAGGTAGCCGGTCTTGAGGTCTTGCAGGTTGTCGTTGGAGATCGCCGCGATGGCCAGCACCACCGAGGTGGTGAACAGCGCCAGGGCGATCGCCAGCTTGCCGTTCTGGCGGTCCAGCAGGCCGCCCTCGATGCTGCCGAAGCCGAGTATCAGCAACGACACCAGGATGACCGCGATGATTCCGATCCCCGAGATCGGACTGCTCGACGAACCGACCAGGCCGGCCATGTAGCCGCAGGCGGCGGCGATCAGGAAGCCGAAGAAGAAGGCGAACACCACGCATACCGCCACCAGGCTCCAGAACTGCGGGCTGGCCATGTCCGGCGCGGCGGCACCGAGGAAGTGGCTGAAGACCACGAACAGCGAGACCAGCAGTATCCCGGCGATCAGCAGGATCCACTTGGCCGGCATGTCCAGCTCGGTGCGCAGGCTGCTCGCCTGGCTATTGCCGCGCACTGCCCCGAGGGAGGCCCAGACGCCCCGCACCATCGGCTTGAACAGGGTCGCCAGGGTCCACAGCGCGGCCACGCCGATGGTGCCGGCGCCGAGGAAGCGCACCTGCGAACTCCACAGTTGGGTGGCCAGGTCCGACAGGCTCTGGCCGTCGGCCGGCACGCTGTTGACGGTCAGCAACGGCACCGCGACGCCCCAGGAGATCACCACGCCGATGAGGATCGCGATGCCGGCGGTGATGCCCATCAGGTAGCCGGCACCGACCAGAGCCAGGGAAAAACCGGTGGAAAGGCGGAACGCCGCCTGCCCGGCACTGAGCCAGACGCTGAAGCCTTCGGCGAGAACCTTGAAGCCGCTGCTCCAGAGGCTGAACAGCGCCGCCACCAGGCCGCCGCCGAGGATGTCGTAGAGCCCCGGCGCGTTACCGGCGGCACGCGGCGCGCGGGCGTCTTCCTCGTCCTCGGCGCCGTCGCTGCCGACCCGGAGGATTTCCGCCGCCGCCACCCCTTCCGGATACGGCAGTTCGCTCTGCACCACCATCACCCGGCGCAGCGGAATGGTATAGAGCACCCCGAGAATGCCGCCGATGGAGCAGATCGCCGCGGTCTGCCAGAACGGGAAGCCACTCCAGTAGCCGATCATCAGCAGGCCGGGAAGGATGAAGATGATCGAGGACAGAGTGCCGGCCGCCGAGGCCTGGGTCTGCACCATGTTGTTCTCGAGGATGTTGGCGCCGGAGAAGTAGCGCAGGACGGCCATCGAGATCACCGCCGCCGGGATCGACGAGGCGAAGGTCAGGCCGACCTTCAGACCGAGGTAGACGTTGGAGGCGGTGAAGACCACGGTGATCAGCGCACCGAGGATCAGGCCACGCAGGGTGAGCTCTGGCAGGGTCAGCTCATCCGGGATGCGTTCTTGCATGGATGAAAACTCTCGAAACAATTGGACCCGCCAAGCTTAGGCGAGAGCGGCACGCCGGGACACGACAGCGAATGTCGCAGAGGCGACCTTTTCGAGAGGAAAAGCTGGCGGAACGGACAGTTGCCGGCGCGGGCCGCCGGAGGAAGCCCGCGCGCGGCGTCGTCAGAAGGGCTTGTCGCCGAGGATGGTGGCGCGATGCATGACCCGCCGCTGTGGCCGGTAATCGTCCACCGCGTAGTGCTGCGTCACGCGGTTGTCCCAGAACGCCACGTCGTTTTCCTGCCAGCGCCAGCGCACGGTGAATTCAGGTCGCGTGGCATGGGCGAAGAGGAACTTCAGCAGCGCATCGCTCTCGGCCGGCTCCAGTTCGTTGATGCGGGTGGTAAAGCCATCGCTGACGAACAGGCCCTTGCGCCCGGTGAGCGGATGGGTGCGCACCACCGGATGCGAGCGCGGCGGATTCTTCAGGCGGGCCTCCTCCAGGCGCGCCAGGTCGGCCTCGGTGACGCCGAAGCGCTCGCGGGGGAAGGACTTGCCGATGTCGTGGGTCGCCGTGAGACCGTCCAGCAGACGCCGCAGCGGCGCCGACAGCGCCTCGTAGGCCGCCGTGCTGCTCGCCCAGAGGGTGTCGCCGCCGTACGGCGGCAATTGCTTGGCGGCGAGCACGGCTCCCAGCGCCGGGGTCTCGAGGAAGGTCACGTCGGTGTGCCAGATGGCATTGTCGCGCACGTCGGTGACCGCGGTGTCGAGGACGATGACCTCCGGCTGCTCCGGCACGCTGGGGTAGATCGGATGGATGTGCAGGTCGCCGAAGCGGGCGGCGAAGCGCGCCTGGCTCCTGGGTTCCAGCGACTGGTCGCGGAAGAACAGCACCTGGTGTTCGAGCAGGGCCTGCTCGATGGCCCGCTGGCCGGCGTCGTCCAGCGGCGCGCCGAGGTCGATGCCGGAAACGATGGCGCCCAGGGCCGGGCTGATGGGTTGGATGGTCAGGCTCATGTCGTGCTACTCGTCGGGCAGGTTGCGGGCGCGCCCTGCGCGCCCTCGCTCCGGCCTTCGCCGCGTGGGTGAAGGTCGGTTCGGAAATGACTCGGGACTCTCGCGCTCAACCCCAGGCGGCGAAGCGCCGCTGGACCCAGCGCAGCCCCAGTTCGAAGGCCAGGGCGATGGCGGCGATCAGCAGGATGCCGACCACCACCACGTCGGTGGCGAGGAATTGCGCGGCGGACTGGACCATGAAGCCGAGGCCGCGGTTGGCCGCGATCAGCTCGGCGGCGACCAGGGTCGACCAGCCGACGCCGAGGGCGATGCGCAGGCCGGTGAGGACCTCCGGCAAGGCGCTCGGCAGGATCACGTAGCGCACCACCTGCCAGCGGCTGGCCCCCAGGCAGCGCACCGCCTGCACCCGCGATCGGTCGACGCGACGCACGCCGGCGGCGGTAGCGATCAGCAGCGGCGCGAACAGCGCCAGGTAGATCAGCAGCACCTTGCTCAGCTCGCCGATGCCGAACCAGATGACGATCAACGGCAGGTAGGCCAACGGCGGGATCGGCCGGTAGAACTCCACCAGCGGATCGAGGGCCGCTCCGGCCAAGGGGTTGAGGCCCATCAGCACGCCCAGCGGGATCGCCGTCAGCACCGCCGCGCCGAGCGCCAGGAGCACCCGCAGCAGACTGGTGCCGACGTGTTGCAGCAGGCTGGCATCGAGGTAGCCCTCCTGCCATAGCCGTTGCAGGGCTTCGAAGAGCTGTTCGGGCGCCGGCAGGAACAGCACGTCGACCCAGCCGAAACGGGTCGCCGCCCACCACAGCAGGGCCAGGGCCAGCACGCTGGCACCGGCGGCCCAGCGCCGACGGTCGCCGGGCAGGCGCCGCTTGCGCGGGACAGGATTGGCGACGGCGAGTCCGAGGGTATCAGTGGGCATGTTCGGCCTCCGCGACATCGAGGAATTCGTCCAGCAACGCCTGGCGCAAACGGCCGAACTCGGGATCGGACTTGATCGAACGCACCGTTTCGCCGGCGGCGTAACGCCGCGCGAAGTCCACCGGCAGGCGCTTGACGATGCGCGCCGGCGGGCCGTCCATCACCACCAGGTCGGTAGCCAGGAACAGGGCTTCGTCGACGCTGTGGGTGATCAGGAAGAGGCCCTTGCCGGTCTGCTTCCACAGGTCCAGCAGGAGCACCTGCATGCGCTCGCGGGTCAGCGCGTCGAGCGCGCCGAACGGCTCGTCGAGCAGCAGGAAGTCCGGCTCGACCGCCAGCGCGCGTGCCAGCCCGAGGCGTTGCCGCTGGCCGCCGGAGAGCTCGGCGACGGACTGCTCGGCGTACTCCTGGAGGCCCACCAGTTGCAGGACCTGGCGCGCCCGCGCGGTGCGCTCGGCCTTGCCCAGGCCACGGATGCGCAGGCCCAGGGCGACGTTGTCGAGGGCGTTGAGCCAGGGCATCAGGGCGTCGTCCTGGAATACCACGCCGCGCTCGCCGCCAGGCCCTTCGAGTGTCCGGCCGTCGATCTGCACGCGTCCCTGGTCCGGCGTCTGGAAACCGGCGAGGATGTTCAGCAGTGTCGACTTGCCGCAGCCCGAAGGACCCAGCACCACCAGCGACTCGCCCTTGGCAAGGCCCAGGCTGAGATCGCGGAGGATGGCGCGGCGCTGGCCGCGCTGTTCGAATGAGAGGCTGATCGCCTCGGCCGTCAGACGGCTCATGTGTTCTGCCCTCCGTAGGGTAAGAAAGCCTCCGCTTCGACAGGCGGAGCGGAGGCGCGGAATTCAGCGCTGGCCGACCTGGACCTGCTCCGCCTGGCGCACGAAGTCGGCGCTGACGTAGGGCGAGTAGTCGCCGAGGACGGCCGGCACGCGCTTCTGTTCCTTGAGGAATTCGGCAGTGCCGGCGATAGCCTTGGCGGTGCCGCCGCCGAGCAGGTCGGCGGACAGTTGCGCCTGGCTTTCCGGGAAGGTCGAGCCGGCCAGCAGTTCGGGGACGTCCCTGGGATCGGCGCCGGTCAGCCGGGCGATCTTCTTCACCGGCTCGGAGTCGGCGGTCCATTCGGCCTTGTGCGCGTTGTAGTCGGCGAAGGAATCGAGGCTGACGCGGGCGAAGCGGGCGACGATTTCAGGATGCTTCTCGGCGAAGTCCTTGCGCGCCACCCACACCTCGAAGGTCGGCGCACCCCACTGGCCGACTTCGGCGGCGTCGGTGAGGACCTTGCCGCTTTTCTTGATCTCGCCCAGCGCCGGCGACCAGACGAAGGCCCCGTCGATGTCGCCGCGACGCCAGGCGGCAGCGATCTCGGCCGGGTTGAGGTTGACGATCTTCACCTTGGACGGATCGATCTGCCAGTGCTTGAGGGCGCCGAGCAGGCTGTAGTGGGAGGTTGAAACGAACGGGGTAGCGATGGTCTTGCCGACCAGGTCCTCGGGTTTCCCGATCCCGCTTCCATTGCGCACCACCAGCGCCTCGGCGGCGTTGATCTGCGCGGAAACGATGAAGGCGACGATCGGCAGCTTCCGCGAGGTCGCCGCTGCCAGCGGGCTGGACCCGATGTTGCCGAGTTGCAGGTCTCCGGAGGCGAGCGCGGCGATCACTTCCGGACCGCTGTTGAAGCGGCGCCAGTCGATCTTCTCGCCGATGGCTTTCTCGTACAGGCCATCGGCCTGGGGCACCTTGGTCGGGTCGATGCCGGTCTGGTAGCCGACCGTGATGTCGGCGGCCTGGGCGGCGACGGAAAGGCTGGCAAAGGCCAGGGCTGCCACCAGGCGGTGCAGGGAATTCGGGCGTTTCATCGGGCGAACCTCGGAGGCAACGGTGCCGCGCTCCGGAGGAGAACGGACCAGGGACGGGCAATGGGTGGCGACAGCGAGTCCGGTGGTCCGGTGCGATGCAGATTACAGATATAAAAAACTCGATATAAATAATATTTTGGAATTAGTTTATGAGCGCGAATGCGCACCCGGATGCCCTTCCGCCCTTGCTCCATGCAACCCCGTCCCTACAGGGCAGCGCCCAGCAGACGGGCTTCCAGGGCCTGTCGGCGCAGGCAGGCAAGCAGCCCGGCGAACGCGCGCGGCACTGCCAGCGCCAGCAGTCCACTGTCGCGCAGGCTTGCCGCCCAACCGGCCATGGGTCGCGGTGTCCTGGGGTCGGGCGAGTGGAGCCGGGCTTCGCTCATGCGGCACCTCGAACGGGGAGCGAGGGCCAGGCGTTGGCGCGAGGTAAGCAGGCTCTGGTGATGGAAAGGGACGGGATGTCCTGCTTATAACCCTAATGGATGAAACCCTAACCTATAAATAACCAATAATCCTTAACTAAGAACCGGAGGCATGCGCCCCTGGCAGAACCATGAGGATGCGTCGGGCAACCGACGCCGGCATCATTCCGGACAGCCGCGAAAACCTCTGTAACGGCTCTGTCATGCGCGTCGTGCGAGGAAACAAATAAGCGGAGAAAAGGGAACCTTATTCGCGCCAAGCTGTTTAAAATCACGCCCGTTTCTGTGCGAGGCCCCTCGCGCAGTCTTTTACCAAGGAGCTACACCACCATGGCACTGACCAAAGACCAACTGATCCAGGACATCGCCGAAGCCATCGACGCGCAGAAGACCACCGTTCGCAGCGCACTCGACCAGCTCGCCGAGATCGTCAAGGACGCCCTGGAGAACGATGGCGAAATCACCCTGCCGGGTATCGGCAAGCTGAAGGTCTCCGAGCGTCCCGCGCGCACCGGCCGCAACCCGCAGACCGGCAAGGCGATCGAGATCGCTGCCAAGCGTGTAGCCAAGTTCGTTCCGGCCAAGGCGCTGACCGACGCGATCAACGGCTGATAACGGCCGCCGCATCCCGCACGGATGCGCAGGAAAAAAGCGCAGGAGCCTGGCCTCCTGCGCTTTTTTCGTTTTCGGGGAGCCGCTGGCGCTGCCGCCCTCGAGGTTTTCCGCCGGATATTCCTACGGCGTTTGCAGTTGCTCGAGCAACGCATGGCAATCGGCAGCGTGCCAGTCGGCCAGCTCCGGCCAGGGGTTTTCCGGCAGGTTGACCAGCACCGTGCGACTACCCGCGGCGCGTCCGCAGTCGAGGTCGAAACGGTAGTCGCCGACCATCACCAGCTCCGCCGGCGTCACGTTCCAGCGTCGGGCGATGCGCAGCAAGCCATCAGGGTCCGGCTTGGGCCGCGCCTCGCCGCGCCCGAGGATGTGCTCGGTGGGGAAGCAGCCGCCCAGGCCGATCGCTTCGAGGGTGATCAGCGCCAACTGGTGGTCGTTGCGGGTCAGGATGCCCAGGCGCACGCTGCGCCGCTGCAACTCGCGCACCAGTTCCAGTGCGCCCGGCGCCGGCCGCGCGGCCTCGGCCAGGGCGCGCTCGTGTTCGAGCAGCCAGGCGTGCTTGGCCGCCGCCTCAGCCTCGGGCAGGGCGGCGAGGTGCAGCAGGATGTCGTCCTGCTCGGGGATGTCCAGCGCTCGGCGGATCGCCGGGAAGTCGTGCACGGCCCGGGTCAGGGTGCCGTCCATGTCGAACACCCAGTGGCGGATGTCGGCCAGCCTCACGCCCAGTCCTCACGCTTGCGGATCAGGCCTTCCTGGCTCGACGAGGCGACCAGCTGGCCGCTCTGGTTGAAGATGCTGCCGCGCACGAAACCGCGTGCGTTGCCGGCCCAGGGGCTGTCGATGGCGTAGAGCAGCCACTCGTCCGCGCGCAGGTCGCGGTGGAACCACAGGGCGTGGTCGAGGCTGGCGACCTGCATGGTCTTCTGCCACACCGAAACGGCATGGGGCTGCATCGAGGTGGTAAGGAAACCGAAATCCGAGGCGTAGGCCAGCAGGTACTTGTGCAGCGCCGGGACGTCCGGCAGCTTGCCGTCGGCGCGGAACCAGAGGTACTTCACCGGTTCGTCGGGCTGCGGGTCGTAGGGGTCGTGCTGGGTGACCGGACGAATCTCGATGGGCTTCGGATACAGCAGCTTGTCGCGGATGCGCTCGGGAATCCGCTCGGCGCGCTGGCGGGTCAGCTCCAGCTCCGAAGGCAAGTTATCCGGGCCGACCACCTCGGGCATCTCGATCTGGTGGTGGAAACCTTCCTCGTCGTACTGGAAGGAGCTGCTCAGGGTGAAGATCGGCTGGCCTTTCTGGATCGCGGTGACCCGGCGGGTGCTGAAGCTGCCGCCGTCGCGCACCCGGTCCACCTGGTAGACCACCGGCATGCTGGCGTCACCGGGACGCAGGAAGTAGCCGTGCATGGAGTGTACGTGGCGATCGTCCTCCACCGTCTGGCTGGCCGCCGACAGTGCCTGGCCCAGGACCTGGCCGCCATAGAGCTGGCGGAAGCCGAGATCCTGGCTCATGCCCCGGAACAGGTTCTCCTCGATGGGTTCCAGGCTCAGCAAAGCCACCAGGTTGTCCAGTATCTGGGTCATGGGGTGTTTCCTCGAATTCGGGCTGTCGACGGGCTAGTCGCGGCGCAAGGCCGGGTACGCGGGCATGTTGCAAAGACGAGTGTCCCACACCGCGCGGCCGAGGGTGAAATGGTAGAGACTGGCCATGGACTCATCCGTTAGTCCAAGCAGCTCATGCACCAGGGGGTCGTAGTAGCAGCCGATACCCGTCCCAGACAGCTCGGCGGCCTCCGCCTCGAGGTAGAGCAACTGGCCGAGCTGCCCGCATTCCCAGTACAGCCGCGGATAGCACCAGGGACCTTCTTCGAGCGCCGCGCCGAGATGGGCGAGCATGGCGAGCGCGACGCAGCCGTCGCCGGCGATGTCCTGCTGGCAGGAGAGATACGCCGACAGCGCGCGCGCATCGCCTTCCTGCAACAGGTACAGCGGCAACTCCGGATCGACGCGCTGCCAGAGGAAGTCCTCGCGCATCGGCGGCCGCCGCAGGCCGCTGCGATCCAGCCAGT